>JBKDHA010000051.1:0-62675 GCA_046335555.1 Bacteroidota bacterium | reverse complement strand
AATAGGCGTTCAATAGTCAGGACTGTTTACGAGATTACTAAGCCCAAAGACCACGAAGCTCTTTCCAGAAAGCAATAATGCGTTTGCGGAAGAACAGAAAGAGCAGCACATAAGGAACAATCATCAGGTAAATGATGGCATTGTTCAGACCACCGGCAACAGCGTTTCCTGATCCATCTTTACCGGTTTCGGCGGCTGCTTTGCAGGCCGAGCATCCCTGTGCAAATAATTCGGTATCGGCAAACAGCATAGCGCACACCACCAACACAACTACAACAAGCGGCTTACTGATTTTCATGACCTTTGAATTTGAGTTACAAAATTACAGTTTATGCGTAATATGGCGAAATCATCAGGTAAACTATTACGCCGGTTACACTCACGTAAAACCATATCGGCCAGGTAATACGGGCCAGTTTTTTATGACGCGGATATTCTGCAACCATTGCACGATAGGCTGTAAACAGAATAAAAGGCAGAATGATTGCAGCGAGGAAAATGTGGGTAAGCAGCAGTACAAAATAGACCATTCGCATACCTCCTGCGGCCAGTTTTTCGGCATCAGAAAGTAAACCGTCGTGGTCGGTATCACCAAAACGTGTATCGCCGCTAAGTAAGTGGTGTGTGATGTACGATACCAAAAACAGAATCGACAAAACCATTGCACTTAGCATCAATCGCTTGTGCAGAATATAATTTTTCTGTTTTACGCTCCACAAAGCGGCGAGCAGCAATACTGAAACAATTGAATTAATAACAGCATTTATTGTGGCAAAAATATGCACATTAAACCCAAGATCGACTTCCAGTTTAATTTGCCCGAGTGCCACAACAACTCCGAAAACTACAACCGAGAAGATACCAATCAGCCAGTTTGCTTTTTTATCGTTTTTGGTAAGCGATGCCTGTAACATAGTGTTGTATTATTTTTCTTCCAGAAGAAGCTTTACATCTTTGATTAAGCTGTCAACCATGAGCGAGTCTGTGCCAATGTAGTAGCCCCGAATGACAAGATTTCTATCGACAAGAACAATTTGCTCGCTGTGTATGAAATCCTCTTGATCACCTTTGCCGGGCATTACATCAGGCAAATAAAAACCATAGCGGATTTGGTCATACAGTGCTTTTTTATCGCCGGTTAAGAATGTCCATTTTTTCGGATCTGCTTTGTAGCGGCGGGCATAAGCTTGTAATGTTTCTGTATTATCAACTTCCGGATCTACTGTATATGAAACAAGTTTTACGGCCTGATTGTTTGCAAAAGCTGTATTTACCCGAGTCATTTGTGAAGTTACAATCGGGCAAATTCCTTCGCAGGTTGAGAAGAAAAAACTGTGTACGCTTACTGCCCCTTTTTCTTCGGCAGCAGTGTAGTTTCGGCCATCCTGAGCCGTAAAGCTAGCAAGCGGAATAGTGTGATAATTTACCGTTTTAACGTCGTTTGCAATGGTTGTATCCTTCGGATAATATTTCATCAGGCGGGTAAGACCGGTTGTTGTCATATCTACTTCACCTGCAATTATAGAATCAACCGGGAGCTTGTTTGAATCGCCTCCGCAACCAAATGCACTTGTGATGAGCAGGAAAAGGAGAATGCGCTTCATTTTTTGCGTTTTTGTTCGATGTTCTGCTGTTCCAGTGTTTTTACAGCCTCGTCGTGAAATGTTACATGGCTGATGTCTTCGCGCATAGGTTTTAGCGTTGAGGCAAGACGCATATCGTAGTATCCGCGAATGCGGCCTTCACGATCAATCAGCACAAAATCACTGTAGTTGAACCAAGGTTGCTTTTTCAGTTCGGGAGTTGAAATAAAGAAGTGATTGTTGCGCAGGGTGTCAAACGTTTCAGGAGTGAGGTAGGCAATTTGTGCAATGTCTTTTGGGAAAGCATTCAGCAACTGAGTTTTAACAGCAGGGCCATGTCCAAGCGAGTCGCCCCGTTCAAAAAACATAAAGCGCACTTTTCCCCATTTGTCTTTATACAGTCTCAGATCTTGTACAAGATGTTTAAAGAGTATGTTTATAGAGTCAGGCTCTACAAAAGCGGCAACGTATAGGTTCTCTTTCAGGTCAGATCCGGAAAGCAACCGGCCTTCAGCTGTTGTGAAGCTGAAGGCCGGGAGATGATAGTAGCTGGTGTCGGTTTTAACTCCGCCTGTTTTGGTTTTTACCAATACAGGTGTGCGTGGTCCGAAAACTGGTGCCGGCATAACTTTGGGCACACCCAGCGAAAAAATCAAATAGATCGTAACCGGAAGAAAGAGAACTGCGATAAGAATCAGTCCTTTTTTCATCAGTTAGTGTTTCTCGCCTCCATCTTTCTTCACATCATGATGCTCGGTGGGTTGAGCACTGCCTCCGTCGAGACGGTTGTGCTGTGAGTACCCGCCTTCGCCGGTAACCAGCATTGCAAACAGATAAATAATGAATGCAATGAAGGGGCCAAGTACAACCCATTTTGTCCATTTGGCTTCATCGCCGAGGTGCATAAACACCATAACAATGTAAGCCGCTTTGAAAAGTGTAAGGCCAATGAAGATGATTTTCAGCATCAGCGGTCCGAGGGCTTCCTGAGCATAAAGACCGATTAATACCTCTACAATGGTAATGACAAGCAACAGCCAGAATACTTTCCAGAGTTTGCTGCGTACTTTTTTACCTGTGGCTTCATCATGATGAGCCATGGTTTCATAAGGTGCCTGATAGTCGTTGAATTCCATATCCGTATTCGGTTATATCGTTTTCGGGTAGTTGTCTTTTGATGAAGATCAGAGCAGGTAGAAGAAGGTGAATACGAATACCCACACCAAATCTACAAAGTGCCAGTAGAGACCAACTTTCTCAACCATTTCATAGTGGCCGCGGCGCTGCATTACGCCCTGAAGTGCCATAATGAAAATAACGAGATTGATCATTACACCGGAGAATACGTGGAAACCGTGGAATCCGGTGATGAAGAAGAAGAAGTCGGCAAAAAGGGTGTGACCGTATTCGTTGTGCTGAAGGTTAGCACCGTAGAATTTTACGGGTTTATCTTCCTCTTTAACACCATCAGTGTACATCAACTTTTTAATCCGTGCATATTCTGCATCACTCACAACTGCACCCTGCAGCTTGAGTTTAAACGTATCCGGCTGATGTGTAGCATGATCAATGGGGTAGGTGTAAATCTCTTTGTTGTAGAGAACAGCGCCATGGTCAGAACCTTTAATAAAGTTGAACCATTCCCAAGCCTGAGAACCCACAAACATAAAGCCGCCTACAATTGTAGCTGCCATCCACACCAGAACCTGGCGTTTGTTGTTGCGGTGACCGGCTTCTACGGCAAGAACCATTGTAACCGAACTCATGATAAGAATGAAGGTCATAAGACCTACATACATGAGCGGCAGGTGCTGGCCATGCAGGAACGGGAAGTGATGGAATACATCGCCCGGTACAGGCCATTCGCCAAAGAACTTGTAGCGGTTAAAGCCATAAGCACAAAGGAAACCTGAGAATGTGAGCGCATCCGAGATAAGGAAAAACCACATGAAGAGTTTACCGTAGCTCGCGCGGAGCGGTGAAACCCCGCCTCCGTCCCAGTGTTGGTATTGTTTCAGATCAGCAGCAGCGCCTGCCATAGTGATTGTGGGTATTAGTTGTTGAAATTATGCGGTTGCAAGTTTACTTAAAAAATGTCAAAAAGAGGAACAAATAGATCCACAAACCGTCAAGGAAATGCCAGTAAGTGGAACAAAGTTGTACTCCGTGGGTATTTGACGAGTTGTAGGCGCCCATTGCGCCTTTTATTGTGGTGATAAACAGGGCAATAACTCCGCCGATGAGGTGAACGAGGTGAAGTCCGGTAAAAAGGTAGAGAAAAGAGCCTGAAATTAAAGCCGGTTGCTTATCGGGTGAAACAAAGAAAACACCATTACTCGTGAGTTCTTTCCAACCCAAAAACTGAGTGAGCGAAAAGCCCAAACCAAGCAAAAGCGTGATTACTAACAGCAATACGCCCATTTGTTTTTTGTCTTTACGGAATGCCCAACCTGCAAAGTTTATGGTAAGACTACTGATGAGAATAAGTGCAGTACTTACTTTAAAAACATCAGGCATGTTGAGGTTGAACCACTCGCCACCATCGCGGCGCACAACGTATGCACTGGTGAGGCCTGCAAAAATCATTACGATACTGAAAATGCCCAAAGCCAGCAGGCCGCGTTCGCCTTTTTTCTGGCGTTGTTCAATTTCGTTTGTTGTTAGCGTCGTTTCCATCTGCACAAGTATTTTAGCCGAAGAGCAGCGCAAGCTGAACCACGGGCAGGTAAATAAATGATCCAAACATGACCCGCGATGCATCGCGGGTGTCGAGTGTGCGGTAAAGGCGGAAAGCTTGTGCCGCAAACAATGCGCCGCAAACCACCGAAATCAGTACACCTGCAATGCCCGCGCTGAGCAGCGTTGTTCCGTCGGCACTGCGGATAGGCAGCAGCAGCGGAAGTACACTCACCGGCATCAGAAATAAGGTGTACACCAGTATCTGAAACGCGGTGCTGCGGTCGCGGCCGCCGGCTGACGGGAGCAAGCGAAAACCGGCACGGCGGTAATCATCATCGGCTACCCAAGCAATGGCCCAGAAATGCGGGAACTGCCAGACAAACTGAATGGCAAAAAGTATGAGGGCTGTAACACCAATTTTACCAAAACCGGGATCAGCAGCAACCCAGCCCAGCATTGTAGGTATTGCTCCCGGAAATGCACCCACAAACACCGCCACCGGCGATACTTTTTTCATAGGTGTGTACAGGACAACATACAGCAACAGCGAAAGCGCCGAAAGTATTCCGCTGAGCGGATTGAGATAATACCAGAGAAGGAAAATACCGACAGCACCTGTAATAAACGCAACCACCATGCCCTCGGCTACCGACATGCGCCCGGTGGGAATAGGGCGGTTGGCGGTGCGGGTCATCAGCTTGTCGGTTTCGCGCTCGATAATTTGATTGAAGCCGTTTGATGAGCCGGTAACCAAAAAGCCGCCAAGTACAAGCATCGTAATTTCCAGCCAGTCTGCAGGGCGCGAAAACTCACGTATGCCCATGAAATAACCGATTGCCGCCGAAAATACTACCAGCGAGGCAAGTCTGAATTTCATGAATTGTGCATAATCGCTGAACTTGCTCACCGTGCGGGCCGATTCTTCGATGCTTTGGGCTTTTGTTTGCAATTTTTCTGTGTGCTGAAAAACTTTTGCAAAGGTAGCAACTGGGCAGCCTCGTTGGTTAAGATTGAACCGGAATTTAGACTTCTTCTAAATTAAATCTGTTCAATGCTAAAAATCACGGTACGAACGCCAGGGGGTAAACTTCAGTCCGGCAAGCAAATAAGCACTGTTGAAACTTGTTGCGCCTGCTGTTTGCCGGCGAATTGCTGCTGTAAGCTCAAACTGAATCGGGAAAGCAGCTTTCAATTTTAATCCGGCTTTAAATTCGGCCAGCAGCAAGCGTGTATTTATTCCCTGACCGATAAAATTCCCGTATTCGCGGGGGCGAACGGTGTAAGACTGCAAGGGATTGCCGCCAAAATTAACACCGGCACTGTCTTGTCCGTATTCAGCAATCAACAGTTTGCCGCTCACATAAAAACGATCTTTTTCGTAAGCAAGCATTCCCAAAGCCTCGTTGAAGTTTGCTCCAAGCGGATGCGCCAGCGGCAAGCTTCCGTTGGTATAGCTCTGCTGCGGACTGCCGTGTGCGTATGTGTACGGACGCACAATGTTTACTTCGCCTTGCAGATTTAAACCGGCTACTTTGAACAGATTGAATGATTTGTAGCCCAACTGAAGCCCTTGTTTATTTGCCCACCAGCCATTGCGGGCGCGGATTTCTTTCAGGAAAAATTCGTCGAGGATGAGCTGTCCGTAAAACCGATTGTTGCTGTTAATACGTACTCCGAAACCAAAGCCCAGCATGGCATTGTCTGATGAGCCAAGGCTGTACTCAACCGGGCGGTAAAACACCATCGGGTTCAGGTAATTAATATCGAATCCGCGAAAACGGTTGTTGTCTGTGCCCTGCCAAACTACTGATTCAAAAACCTGAAGGTTGAGCCAGTGCGCAGCATTAAAACTGATGGCGTGAAATGAGGCATAAGCAGTGCGGTTGCTGCGCAGATCGCTGCCGTAAGGATGGCTGAGTGCAGTGAGCAAAGTGGTATACTGCAGCTTCCAGATTTTGGTTGACTGCTGCACATACGGCATAGCTCCGCTGATGTCGGATAGCCAGAGCGAGCGGTAACCCTCTCCCCAAAAATGCTTGTCGCGACCGGCTTGCAGGTTAAAAACCGCGTTGGGTTTCCAGCTCACATAGCCTGAGATGTGCTGCCAGCTGTAAACGCCGTTTGTATCTGCAAAAGCATAATCGCCCCAACCGGGCATGCGGCGGGTTTTGACAATTTGGCTGTCGATGTAATCTGCAACACTGCTTAGCCCCGTTGCTGCACGGAGCTCGCCGCCCAGCTTTTTGTTTACATCAGCAGCAAGCCTGAAACCCAGTGCCGATTCATAAATCGGTGTTCCTGCTCCGGCATCGTAGCCAGCCTGAAGCTGATAGATGGGTAAAACCAGAAAGGCTGAAGATCCACCGGTTTTTTGGGAACGTGAACCGTTGTTGTAGGCATTGGCAAACAAGTAGCGTTCGTGGCGCGGACGAAACGGACTTGGTGCATCCGGCATCATCGACTTGGTGACATAAGGATAGAACAATGTATCGTAACGCGCGCCGGGTAAGCTTTGTACTACAGCATGAATACGGTATTGGTTATTCCTAAACTGCTCCTGATCGGGATGATCAGTCGATGGCAAGCCGTTGTTAAGCTGCGCCGAAAGCCTGATGCTCAACAGCAGCAACAAGTAAACAGCAAAGAGGTTGCGGGGAGTAAAAAAGTGCATCAGGCGGCTTCGATGGAGTTGAGCTGACGGGTTTGCGGCTTTTGTATTGCCTGTTTTTTGTTATGCCGGCGCTTTATTAAAATAGGCGCGAGCATAAGCAAAACTCCTGTTGATCCGGTAATGATAAATGCTGTTGTTTCGGGTAAAAGCCGCGCTGCAAATGCCGCACCCATTACCACAAGAGATGCACTGTAAATGCTGATTACCGTGCTTTTGTGCGAAAAACCGCTGTCGATAAGCAAATGGTGAAGGTGATTGCGGTCGGGCGAAAAAGGTGAAAGGCCTTTGGTAGCCCTATAGATAAAAATGCGAAGTGTATCGGTGAGAGGATACACCAAAATGGCAAGAACAGTAACCGGCGAAACGAGTTCGAAAATAAGTGCCGGACTTTCTTCGGCAGGAACAAATTCTACCAATTTAATAGCCAGAATGCTCATGATGAGTCCGATGCTGAGTGAGCCGGAATCGCCCATGAAAATTTTGGCCGGCGAGAAGTTGAAAAACAGGAATGCGGCTAATGATCCGGCCAATGAAAACGACAGTAAAGCCATCACCATATCGCCGCCAAACATAAAAATTGTACCGAATGCTGTTGAGGCAATAAGCCCTACTCCTGAAGCCAACCCGTCAACACCATCAATCAGGTTGAAAGCATTTACAACAACGATATACGTAAACATCGAAAGGAAAATGCTTGCCCAAAGCGGGATGTCATAAATGCCAAACAGTCCGTGAAGGCTGCGGATCCGGATTTCAGCCATCAGCACCAGAATCATACCTACAATGATATGCGCCGCTAGTTTTTTGATAGGTGCAGTACCTACAATATCATCTTTGATACCCACAAAAAACAACATGAGCAGCGTGGCTACAATGTACTGGAAGTCTTTAACACCGCGAATCAACGATTCATAAGGATTAAGACCTACCGGAAACCACATGGCTACTGCAAAAACTGTTGCTGCAAAAATGATGATTCCGCCAATTGTGGGTACAACACGCTTGTGAAGTTTGCGGGCCTCACCGGGCTCATCAAACAAACGCTTCAGGAAGGCCACCTTGATTAATGAAGGTGTTACCAGAAGTACTACAAAGAATGATGTAAGAAAAGCGAGTATAAGGTGCTCCATGGAGTTTGGTCAGGCAGCGGTTGGGCTTGTTATACGGATGTGATATGAACAAGTTTTACACAAAAGTAAAATTCTTTATTACGATAAACAGGTTTTTTCGTCCGATAGACGGGTTTTATCGTTGGACAGAATGATTTCTTTCATCGCTCAATGGAATTTTACTTTAAACCGGAATCTTGGTAATATACCTGAAATCAGTGAGTTTCGGATTTGCGCAGGGGCGATTTTTACAAGAAATCGAAGTAAATATTGCTGAGTGAGGTGGAAAGAGAAACGGAAATCAGGGTTTGTGTATCTGATGTATTATTTTTCAGATTTACCTGACGCTGCATATATCCCAAACTGATATTCAGATTGCTGGCGTAACTGATTACCCATCCAATGCGGGCATCTATACTAGTGTATCCGGTTAGTTGATTACTGTTCCATGGTGTAAAGCTTGCTGATGCTTCAGAAAGCAGCGGCCATTGTCCGTAGTTTGCAAAACCTTCGTTAGCCAGTATTCCTGCTGATGTAGCCCGCACATGAATGAAAAAGTCACTGAATTTGTATCGCAAACTTCCGGTGAATTCGCGAAATCCGGCACCAAGCGGGTGAGCAAGCGGCTGCCCGTAATGTGTCCACGATTGAGATGCATCAACAGCTGAATAGCTGAACGGTCTCACGCTGTTGTATTCTGCCTGAAAATGGAGGTGTTTAATCGTAAACAGATCAAATGCTTTTACGCCTAACTGTCCGCCAATTTTATTGTAGTTGGTGCCTTGCGGATCATCAATCATAAACTGACCATACAGAGAGTAGGAGCGGAAGAAATCAGCACGGAAAGTAAGGCCGATCAGATAGTTATTGGTGCCGTCCATTTTTTCGGTAGCCGGTCCGATAAGCGGAATCGGATTGAAGTAGTTAAATCCGGTGTTAAAGCGGTTCGACGAATCGGCCGATTGCCACATTACACCCTGAAAAAACGAAAACTCAAGAATACGAGCCGGTTTCCAGCTTATAATTTGAAAGGCTGCGGGCTTTTTCTGAAACAAACGCTCGGTACCCGGCGGAACCGGTGAAACGCTTTTCAGGTTTGTAAGCACCGAATACAAACTGGTAACCTGAAATTGTTTCCGCTGCCCGAAATTGGCTGTAAACCGGGCAAACGGATAGTTAAAACTATTGTCGGAAAGCAGCAGCGAGCGATAACCATCGCCTACAAAATGCTTTCCATGTCCGGCTTGTATGTTCAGCCAGCGTGTTGCTGCAACCGAAATGTAGCCCGATGCCATTGCATAGTCGAAACCGGTAGTATCAAACGTTTTCCAGCGTCCCTGGCCCGGAATAACCAAAGTTTTGCGGGCATAGTTGTCGATGAACAGCGGCATCTGCGCCTGATTTTCGAGGAAAGAGGTTTCAAACGAAACGCGCTTTCCGATGTCGCCCCGGGCAGTAACCCCGCGTGTGTTGATCCAAAAGTTTCCGCCGCCAATACTGTCGGAAGCAGTTCCTGCCTGCAGGTTGAAAAGCGGATCAATGTATAACCGAAATGCAGGCTGACTGCCCTGAGCGGCCTTTTCGATTTGCAGCAAACTGTTTTGAGTGTGCCAGCTTTGCAGCCAGTTGCCGAAACCGGAAGTGCGGGCAGTTTGTTTGCCGTGCGCATTGTAGTAAACAATGCTCTTGCGTATCGGATGCCCGTTTTCAATCCACGGTTTCATACCGGTGTGTACCGAAACAATAACAGAAAGATCCGGTGTATTGATGAGTTTGTTAATTGTAGAATCGGCCTCGAAGTTGGCGAAAACAGGTTCAAGAGTTAAGCCGCGGGTTTTAACAATTTGCGCTTCTGTTTCCTGCATCCACTCAAACCCAAGCGGTGTTGCGGCTTGCTGTGCAAAACCGGTAAAAGGAAGCAGTAAAAGAAAAAGGAAAGCTGATTTTTTCATGCAGGATGTTCGCAACGTTATACTCTTTGCTGTGGTTGCGGGTTTCATATAGCCAACTATTGCTGCTGTAATTCTTCCCATTCGGCCCGGCTGATCCGGTAAATATAAACAGGATCGCCCTTGCTTATGGTTTGCTTTTCGCGTTTCATGCCATTGTGCTCCGCTACTTTTTGCGATGCTGTGTTTTCGATATGAATAACCGAAATCAGCGAATCGCGGAAACCATTTTCGAATGCAAAATCACGACATTTTCGCGCGGCTTCAGAAGCATAACCGTGGTTACGATGTTCCGGCATCATCGAATAACCGATTTCAAGCTCTTCAATATCATCAATAGTTTGAATCAGTAAACCGCACTGCCCGATAAACGCGCCCTTAGTTTTATGGATCAGAGCATTCATGCCGCCAAGCTCATTTGCATAGCGGTGAAATACTTTATCAAACCAGATTGAGCAACTTTCTTCGGGCTGATAATCCTGATCGTTTGAAGGAAAAACATATTTAAGCGAATCGGGACTGCTGCAAAATTTTATCCAGTGCACGCGATCATCATCCGTTACTTTTCTGAACAATAACCGTTCGCTTTCTTCTCCTTCGAGGGAGAAAAGAAATGTTTTTTCATTCATCATAAAAAGAATTGAAGCGTTTGCAGATCAGGCTTCGCGGAGCACGTTGCTTCCTGCAAGTTGCTGGTCAAATAATGCTTTTACGTCGGCGTAAACGCTTCGCAAACCGGTTTCAAGATCAATGCTGTGTTTCCAGCCTAATGTATGCAGGCGTGTTACATCAGTGAGTTTGCGGGGCGTTCCGTCGGGCTTGCTGGTGTCAAATCGCAGTTCGCCGGTGAAACCAACAACATTGCTAACGAGTTTGGCCAGATCGCCAATGCTTATATCGCTTCCGGTTCCGATGTTGAGGAAACCGGGTTCGTTCCAGTTATTCATCACAAACACGCAGGCATCGGCCATATCATCAACATGCAGAAACTCGCGCAGCGGAGTTCCGGTGCCCCAGATTTCGGCAAAGGTTGCGCCTGTAGCTTTTGCATTGTGGAATTTGCGCAGCAGTGCCGGCATTACGTGTGAGTTGTGCAGGTCGTAATTATCGTTCGGGCCGTACAAATTAGTAGGCATCACCGAAACGAAATTACTGCCGTATTGTGCGCGGTAAGCATCGCACATTTTTATGCCTGCAATTTTTGCAATAGCATAGGGTTCGTTGGTGGGTTCAAGCAAACCGGTGAGCAAAGCATCTTCATTCAGCGGCTGCGGAGCCATTTTCGGGTAGATGCAGGTAGAACCGAGAAAGAGCAGTTTTGTAACGCCGTAAACATGCGCGGCATGAATTACGTTGGCTTCAATCATCAGGTTTTCGTAAATGAAATCGGCGCGGTAGGTGTTGTTGGCTACAATGCCGCCTACTTTTGCGGCTGCCAGAAACACAAACTCGGGACGCTCGGTTTCAAAAAACGCATTAACCTGTGCCTGATTGCGGAGATCAAGTTCAGAAGAACTGCGGGTAATAATATTGGTACAGCCTTTCTGCTGCAGCCTGCGCACAATGGCTGAGCCAACCATACCGCGGTGTCCGGCCACATAAATTTTTGATTCCGGCTTCAGCAACTCACTCATGCTTATTCGTGGAAATGTGAAACTTTATGTCCGCCTTCGAGCAGGTATTTGTCGCGCTCAAAGCGTTTCATGTCCGACTGAACCATTTCTCTGCAAAGTTCCTCTACGGTTGTTGTGGCTGTCCAGCCAAGCACCGTGCGGGCTTTTGTGGCATCGCCAACTAGCAGGTCAACTTCGGCAGGGCGGAAGTATTGCGGATCAATTTGTACCAGCACTTCTCCGCTGGCAGCATCAATACCTTTTTCGTCAATTCCGCTGCCTTCCCAGCGCAGTGTAATTCCGGCTTCGGCAAACGACCAGTTTACAAATTCGCGCACGCTTATTTTTATGCCTGTTGCCAGCACATAATCATCGGGTGTGTCTTGCTGCAGCATGCGCCACATTCCTTCCACATAATCGCGGGCATGTCCCCAATCGCGCTCTGCATCGAGGTTGCCGAGGAAAAGTTTTTTCTGCAGTCCAAGTTTAATACGCGCGGCGGCACGGGTGATTTTGCGTGTTACAAATGTTTCGCCGCGGATCGGACTTTCGTGGTTAAAAAGAATGCCGTTGCAGGCAAACATATTGTACGCTTCGCGGTAGTTTTTGGTGATCCAGAAAGCATAAAGCTTGGCCACACCATACGGACTGCGCGGATAAAACGGAGTAGTTTCACGCTGCGGCACTTCCTGCACCAAACCGTAAAGTTCGGAGGTTGATGCCTGATAAAAGCGTGTTTTCTGCTCAAGCTTCAGGATGCGGATGGCTTCAAGCAAACGAAGTGTTCCGATAGCATCAGAGTTGGCAGTGTATTCAGGTGTTTCAAACGAAACTTTTACGTGCGACTGCGCAGCGAGGTTGTAGATCTCGTCAGGCTGAACTTCCTGCACAATGCGAATCAGATTGGTAGAATCTGTAAGGTCGCCGTAATGAAGGTAAAACGGCTGACCCTGCTCGTGCCGGTCGTGGTAAAGATGATCAATACGGTGTGTGTTGAACAGTGAGCTGCGGCGTTTAATGCCGTGTACTTCATAACCTTTCTGAAGCAGCAACTCCGCAAGATATGCACCGTCTTGCCCTGTAACCCCGGTAATTAAAGCAACTTTTGCCATGTAAGCACTGAGTTGAGAAATGAGAGTGCAAGTTTACGCATTTTCCGCCGCGCTAACGAGGAAGAACGGATTGAGCAGGTTGCGGCGGTTGTAACTGAGCGGTTCGCCTGATGGCCAAACGGTAACTGTTGCACCGGCTTCTTCGGCAATAATTTGTCCGGCGGCAGTGTCCCATTCGCTGGTAGGGGCAAAGCGCGGATAAACATGCGCTGCACCCTCGGCCACAAGGCAGAATTTGAGCGAGCTGCCCGAGGGCTTAAACGCAACGTGCCCGAAACGCTGCTCCTGCTCATTTACATACTTCTCCGTTTCAGGCGAGCTGTGTGAGCGGCTTCCGGCAATGGTGAATACTTCTGGAAACGGATACAGCGGAAGCCGGCGCGGCGCGGTTAAATCTATATGAGGTGTGCTGATATCGCCAATATCAATGCGCCAGGCACCGCCGCCTTTTTGTGCATAGTAAAACAATCCTTTGGCCGGAGCATACACAATGCCGAAAACCGGAATGCCATCTTCGCAGAGCGCAATGTTCACTGTAAACTCACCGTTGCGCTTTACAAATTCTTTGGTGCCGTCTAGCGGATCAACAATCCAGCATTGCGTCCATTTGGCGCGGTGCTCATCATACGGATGATTCGCATCGTCTTCTTCGGTAAGTATCGGAATGCCGGTTTGCGAAAGGTGTGAAGTAATAATGCTGTCGGCTTCGCGGTCGGCCTGTGTAAGCGGCGAATCGTCGGCTTTGTAGTCAACATCAAATGCCGATGCGTAAACGCGCAGAATAGCTTTTCCGGCTTCGAAAGCTGCGGTAAATGCCGATGATACCAATGAGTTGTCAATCATTAAAGAAGAAAACAAGTTATTGTTGCCTAATTACATAAATGAATTATTCAGTCTCACAGAATGATAAATGGCAAGAAGCAAAACAGTGTCGCGATCCAATTTATAATAAATGATGAAAGGAAAGCGGGCAGTGAAAATTTTCCGGCGATTATACTTTGCGGGTACACCAATTCCGGGGTAGGTTTTTAGTACCTGAACAAGATGATTAACATCTTCAAAAAAAACATTTCCCAGACCGTCCCTTTGTGAGTTATAGTAATTGACAATAGCTTTTATTTGATCCCTGAATCGATCACTTTCGCGAATGGAAAACTGAGTACTCATGCTTTTCGTTCAGAGCGCATCTGGTTTACGAAATCATCCCAGTTTCCAAATTTTTCCGGATGTTCAGTCCAATCTTTTTCAATTTGATTCAGTTCTGCCAATTGCTCTTCTGTTAAATCATCATCAAACTGAGTCATTGTTTCCTGAACAGCAAGTTGGTTTAACACAGTATGAACAACCTGTAATTGATGAGGATCATCAAGTTGACTTATTGTATTCATGATTTCCTCTCTGAGAGATGCAGTTGTCATGGTGTTGTGTTATATCTACTAAAGTTACCAAAAAGATCAATACTTGGCACCGCCTGTTCCGATCTGTTCAATCGGATGCCAGGTTGTTTTTACTTCCTGCAAATCAATAATAAAATAAGGATTTTGAGCGCCGGCATCGTTCCAGTTGTGGTTGCTCCAGTTGTATGTGCGCTTCACATTATCTGCTGCTTTTTCCTGAATCATTTTCCAGTCTGCTGCGCTTCCGCCGGCCAGCACAAAGGCATTCACATCCATGTGTGCGGCCATTTGACCGAGCAGTTCTTTTTGCGTGCCGGTGAGAATATTTACTACACCGCCCGGAAGATCGGAGGTTGCAAGCACTTCGGCGAAAGTTATTGAGCAAAGCGGCTTGCTTTCTGATGCCAGCACAATGCAGGTATTTCCTCCGGCAATTACAGGTGCAATTACTGAAACCAATCCGCACAGCGATGTGTCTTGCGGAGCAGCAATAGCTACAACGCCTGTCGGCTCAGGAACTGAAAAGTTGAAATGCGATGATTGCACCGGATTAACTGTGCTGAACAGTTGCTGATATTTATCGCACCAGCCGGCATAGTGCACCAGCCGGTCAACCGATAAAGCCAGTTCTTTTTCAGCTGTGGCTTTGGTTAAACCCTGCTGCTGAAGTTCTTCAATAAATTGCGCTTTGCGGCCTTCCAGCATTTCTGCAATGCGATACAGAATCTGACTCCGGTTGTAGCCGTTGCGGCCGCTCCAGCCTGCAAATGCAGCACGCGCAGCCACCACAGCATTCCTGAAATCTTTACGCGAACTTAGACAAACATTGGCAATCACATTGCCTTTTTTATCGGTAAGCGGATAGTAGCGGCCCGACTCGGTACGCGGGAATTGTCCGCCGATATAGAGCTTGTAGGTTTTCAGGATTTCGATGCGAGACATGGTGTTGTGTTCTGGATTCTGTTCCCGAAGATACCCAAACAGATTGACTCTTTACTTTAACGCAAGTGCTGTTTTTACAAACGGGTCATATTTTGTTAGGTAATCATAACTCCACACATTACCTGAGTAGGCAAATTTTGTTCTCAGTTCTTCAAGCGTTTCCGGGATTTTAATTTCTACTCTATCCTGCATAACATCAATTGCATCTTTTGCTCCTGTTATATCAATAGCGGGTTCAATCTTAAAGTTATAACCCGAGTGCTTTAAGCGGAAACTCAACGGATCGAATCCGGCACCAAGATACATTCCCGTAGGGCGGCCAATTAAAACAAAACGGTCTGCTGGGTCAGAAAGCGAGAGTTTATGACAACTTCCGGCAGAAGAATAGACATCTTCATTAGAAAGCAACACAATTTTTCCGGAAACACGAAGGGAGTTTTTTGCAGGTGTTATTTTTTCAGTACCATCAAAATAACGACTAAAAACTGCACCACTAAGCCAGTCAAATTGTTCGTTAACACTATTCGGCAGAATACTTTTCTGCTTACGATATTTGCTCGACATATACGAAGGATCTTGTCCAATAAGTATTGAATTCCATTCGGCAGGTTTGTCTAATAATTGCTCATAAACCGTTCGCCATACAAGATCGCTTCCTCCCAAATTGCTTCGTATATCAATAAGTACGCGATCAATTTTTTTGCCTTTACCCACAGAAGGTATTTGCGAACGATAGTACTTACGATCATTGTACTCCATTACAGGAATTCTGATATAAAGAATTCGCTCTTCTGGCCAATATTCTACTTTCTTGGTATCTGAAAGATTAGCCGTTATTTCTTCGACGTTTACTCGCCGTGATGCTTTTAATTGTAGTGTTATCGGTTTGTTATCTGGAGTAATAAAATCAAGTGTTATTTCGGTTGATGAATTAATTGTATTATTTTGATAGAAGTGATTATAATAAAACCGATTGTTCTTCATGTCATAATGCATGAAGTAACGATAAGGAGTAAGCGTTTGTACATAATCATGTACAGGTTTATTCATGGCTTTGCTTACAATACTGCCTGCGGGAACTTGTATAGCTTCAAAATTGAAATTTCGAGTAACAACATATTCACCATTGAGATAACGTAAAGGAATAAATAAACTTCCCCAATATCCCGGAGGATAATCGTAGCCCGATAAAAGTACAGTGTGACCGTCTTGACAGGCTATTGTGGTTTTACTTATTAATTCGTGAAATGACCTTTGACTGGAAATTGTATCGATTTCAGTTCTGAACTGAGTAAAAAGGCTGTCAATATTATATTGCCAAGCTATTTTTTTACAAACCAAATGGGGCGAAACCTTTTTCAGTGTAGCAACTAATTGATCGAAATCGGCATACATCTCTTGCTTGCTCAGTAATTTTATTTCTGAGCTGCGTGCGCCAGAAAAGAGAATTAATACTGCAAGAAGAAAAACCGAAAGGATATGCCGCATTTATTAAGAGATGTGTTTTTAAAATAGAAAAATTAGGGTTATGCATTCAAAAACTTCCGCCGCACATCCGGCGTTGGAACCATGCACGATTCACTTTTCCCCCACCATTTGTAGCGGTTGCGACCTACCCAATCATAAACTGCATCGCGCAAAAACGGCGGAACAATAATCAATGCAAACAACAGCGGCCATGCTCCGCTCATGCGGCGTGCAATGCGTAATGCGGCTGTTGAACGCTGGTAGATTTTGCCGTTTTCGATAAGCGCTACACTGTCGAGGTTTTCGGCTTTAATGCCAAACGGTGCCAGTAATTCTTTGGCAATATCAGATTGCAGCGGAGCGATCCGAAATCGGTCTTTCGGGTCATGCGTAATGATGCGGTTTATACCGGCATTACAGAAATTGCAGACGCCATCAAATAGGACAATGTAATGCTGAGGTGTACTCATGGCCTTACGGCAATTGAATATGGATCAACGGCAACTTCTATTTTGCTCCCCGGAATCAGCAGCAAATCACTCATGCGAATGAATACTACATTTCCGTTTCGCCCGGCGCAGTTGGTGCTGTGGTGCGGTGCAGGGCCTCCGGTGGCTACATTGCGGTTAGCTACAATGCAAAGCCCTTTGGCATCATCAACCGCAACACCGTGTGGCTGAAAACCGGAGTTGATAGTTGCCACAACCGTATTCGAGTTTGTGTTGATTACATAGACCGAGCCCCGATTACCCGGAAATGTTGCCGTATCTTCCATGCAGGTGATAAACAAGTAAGGCTGTGTTTGCGAAACTGCCAACTCCTGCGGATAAACACCAACCGGAATTGTAGCCAGAAGCTGTCCTGAACTTGCATCCATTACCCGCACTTTGTTGGAGTGCTGACTGGTTACGAAATATTTAGAACCGTCGGGCGAAAAAATAAGATCGTGCGGATTTTCGGTGCTGGTGTTTACAGGGAATTGTGTTCCGTCGATTATCACTTTATCAGGAGATGTAGTGAATTGCGGGAACGAAATATCAAACTTGTAGATATAGTTGCCCTGATTGCAGGTTACATAAAGTGTATCGCCGTTTGGGTGAATGGCCGAACCATGCGGCTGAATAAGCAATCCTGAGCCCTGAAACATTTGCTCAAATGTCATTGTATTCAGGTTCACTTGTGATATGCGTCCGTTCGGACTCCAGTCAACCACATAAGCGCGCTGCCCGTCGGGTGTAATGGCTAATGTGTTCCAGCTTCCGTAGGCATCATTGCTGTTTGAAGCCAGCAGTGCGCGGCCAACGAGTGCATCGTCTGAGCAGCGATGTTTTTCGAGATAGCGGCCGTTTGAAAAAGCAACGTACCAGTATTGCCCGTCGGGCGAAAGCTTAACGTTGTGCGGCGATTCGATAGTGCCATCGGCGCCGACACTTATTTTACGCATCTGCAGCCCGGTTTGCTGATCGAAAACGGTAACCACATCGCAGCCTTGGTTGGTAACGTAATATTTTGCACGGTTCTGATTACCCGAAAAAGCAACATTACCGTTAGCATCAGGTGCACCGGCATCAATCCAGTTGCGTAATGTAATAACCTCTTCGCGGCTCAGCGGCTCGTCGTTCAGCGGCATTGTAGGTTCGGCAAATGCACCGTATTCTTCAAAATGATTGGTAAATAAAAATAAGGTGCTGTACTCATGCGAATACGGAATTACAACTGCCCCGTTTCTGTCGCCGCTCATCAGTGCATTCCATGTGCTGAGGTCAAGACCAGCCGCCGCACCTGCACTGCGCGAGTCGTGACAACCCGACACGGCACATTTCGTAATCATTATTTTGGCAATGTCAACCGGATAACCCCGCTCGGCAAGATCGGCCGGCAAATCACGCTGACAGCCGCCGAGAAACAAAGCGGCTGTTCCAACAGCACCCATCAGTAGCGCTACTATTCGCTGCACTCGCATACGTTTTTTGCTTTACTGTAAAGTTACAGATTTTGTAGAGAGGATGTGTGTTTGATCTGGCAGCAACTGGTTAAAATTTGAATGTGGCTGCATGAGTAGGGTCATTCACCTGCTAAACGTAACGCTTCTTTTTCAAGCTCATTCGATAATCTGAAATTGGTCTTTTTTAGTTTTTCTAGTATCGGCTTAATTGATGGTATTACAGATGTAAGCTTTGCGTTTATTATTATTCCAAGTGTTCCTGTAATACTGATGCCTAAACGCATTGCAATTTTTCGGGCTTTATTATCGTCTAAGATTAAAACAGCGTTTTCCTGTTCAAGCGCAAGTGCAATTGCACTTGATTCGCCCTTACCAAGATTTAGCTCAAGTAAACGCTGCCGGTATTTGTCTTCAGCAGAGTTGATTTTAATCCAATCCGGCAGTGCATTTTCAAATTCGGCAATAATTTCAGGTGTTGTTGTTACTGTACCATAAAGTCTTCTCAGGAGATCAAGCTCATCAATTTTAGATAGCACAATAAAACAACTTGTATCCGAAATAATGACGCTACGCATTCTTTACATCATTTGATAATTCAGATGAAGAATAGTTGAATATTGAAATGTTATTCTTTGAAAGTAACTCAGAAAATGCAGAAACTGAAAGCCCGGCAACTTCCGCAGCTTGGCCAAGCGAAATTTTCCCGACTTCATACAGGTGGCTGGATACGATCATTGCCAGATCTGTATCATTCAAATCTAATTGATCGGGAATATTTACAGCTAATTTTTTCATTATTCTAATATACGAAATAGCTGCAATTTTCTAAAGCAGTTTCCGCTTTAGTTGCGGAAACTGCTTTAGAAAGAAATAACACTTACTGCTTCTCTAACTTCATAACTACCGTTTGCCCCGGAAACCCAATTGCATTGGTAGTGGTAAATTCCATCACATCTTTCTTGCGCACCTTTACATCATACACACCACTGAAATTCATGCACTGAAGTATATTTTCTTCAGCTTCGTGTCCGCCGCCATGTGCGTCTTCGAGATCGCTCTGGTTTGAGAGTTCAAACTTTTTGGCTTTTTCACGAAACTGCCAAATGTAGTGGGCATGGTAGCTATCGTATGTCCAGTCGCCTTTGCAGGACGCGCCTCCGTATATATCACAATCTTCAAATGTGAGAACCGGCAGGTGTTCTTCTGCAACACCATCAACTGTAAGTGTTGTTACTTTCCAAGTGTTTCCTGCCAGGCGCTCAGAAGTTTGTTTTGTTTTATTGCATGATGCTACAACGAGCAGCATTGTCAGGGCAAGAACGCCAATGAATTTGTAGTTTTTCATGATTGTAAAAATGTATTGTTATTGAATAATTGTTTGAAAAGTAACATCAATATCGGTATCGCCGGTTGCTGCATTACCATCTTTAATGCCGGGCTGATGCTTTAACACAACTTGTGTGGTTCCGTTGCTGGCAGCACCTGTGCGGAATTTGTTTTGCAAACCAACAGGCAGCGGAGGTGTGTTGGTGTCGGTGTCAAGATAAGTATGTGTAATTGTTGCACCTGTAATGGTAAAGAAGAACTGGTGATCGTTGGCTTCTTCAAGCACTTCGTTTGAAATAGTGTCAACCGGACTGGCCAATGTATTCAGCAAAATTACATCAACCATATATGTTGTTGATGGTTGCAAACGGAGTGTGTCCCAAACAGAAGGAGCACCGCTGCCGTCGCCGTCTGGATCAAGAAAAGTAACAGTGTCAACTGCATTGCCCGTTGCCGAATCGGTGATGAGGAGTTGAATACTGGTAATGATTTCCTGCTCATTTACTACCGGCGGCGGAACAGTTACCTGATCGTCGTCTTTTTTACAGCCGGTAATAAAAACGGTTGCTGCTGCTGCGAGAATAAAAGCTGAATTAAGAATGTATTTCATTTGTAGTTGTGTTAATGATGTTAATTTGTTGAAGTTGTTTTGGGTGATACATTAAACGGAATCCGCACATGCACCCTGATGTTGCGGCCCATGTCATCCGCATAGTAGCGGAAGCGGTTCAGGTAATCGCGGTAAGTTTCGTTGAGCAGGTTGTTTACCGAAAGGCCAACTCCAATTTCCTGCTTACCGCTAATCAGGAAAGTAGCACCGGCTTGTATGCGCACCAGTGTGTAAGCAGCGGGAGGTGCAACAAAATCGCTGTTTTGCGGTACACGAAACTGGCGATTTACATACTGAACAGATGCTCCGGCATACGCATCATACATACGCGTGCGCTTGGGCAAATCATACAGCAAACCCAGCTCAAACCTATCGGCCGGCATAAGAATCAACCAGTCGTTCAGGCTTTTGTTCCAGGCCCGCAGAACAGAACCTTTGCCGTTAACCGAAAAGCCGTGCGCAATTTCGCGACGAACGGTGAGGTCAATGCCGCGCAAACTTACATCGGCCTGTGAAAAACGGAACGTCGGAAATGCGCCCTGAATAGTTACCGTTGGCGGCATTGAAGGTTGTGCAAAAATGAAACCGGCAATGTAGTTGTAATACACACTTACCTCGGCTTCCAGCTTATCATGCTCGTGCCAGTTGAATGCTGCGGTGCCGGTGTATGCGGTTTCCGGGTTCAGATTGCGGTCGCCAATTTCTACAGATGCTGCACCGTGATGCAATCCATCGCTGTACAGTTCATTCACAGCCGGTGAGCGCCAGGCGGTTCCCGCATTCAGAATCAGAATCGCTTTTTCGCTGAAACGGAATGTTGCACCAACTGTGCCGGTTACGTTTGCAAATTCGTGAACGGGTGTAATGATGGTGTTGTTTTCCCGCTTAAACACTTGTAGGTGCCGGTAATCGAAACGCAAACCGGCTTCAAGCGTAAGCAGCGAATCGCCATGCCAGCGTTCGGTAATCCACGCAGCGGCAGTTTGATTGCGGAAATTGGGAATGAAGAAACGCCCGTCGTAAGTATTGGCCTGATACTGACCGGTTACACCAAAAGCTCCGGTAAACCGGCCAATAGCGCGGTGTTCGGCAAGTACTTCAGCAAAATGCGAGGTGATTTCGTAGCTCAGTTCAGGCCTGTTTAAAGCAGCCAGCGAATCGTTGCGCGGACGATGCTTATCATACTCGTAGCGCAAATTGTACTGGCGGGCATAAACAGCTTCCAAACTCCACCGCTCATTGAGGTGATAATGCAGCCTGAACTTTGCCAACTCATGTTCCACATGCTGATACGGCCTGCCAATAGTGTAGCTAAACGAATCGGGTGTTGCCGGACGGATGCTGTTAAAAGCGTTGTAGAGATCGGTAATGTTGCCAATGTGCGAGCCAGAGAAAATGGCTACATCTGTATTAAATTGGCTGTAATACACATCAGCTTCAAACCGCTCACGATGCCAGCCAGCCGCCGCCGAGAAATTAGCTTCGCGCACGCCGGTGTTCCAGAGCCTGTAGTTGGGCGTGTTCACATTTCCGCCGCGCTTAAGCGAGCCCTGCACACGCCAGCTCAGTGCCGGCAGGCGTTTCAGGTTTTGCTCCAGCATGAGTGATGCATTCCCCTCGCGGTTGTTGCTAAAGCCGGCCAGATTAAGTTCGCCGCCAATGCCTGCTGAGTCGCGCATTTCAGCAGGTTCAATCAGCACAACACCGCCAAGCGCATCGCTTCCGTAGCGCATTGATCCGGCTCCTTTTATCACCGTAATTTTTGAAGCGGTAAACGGATCAATTTCCGGAGCGTGTTCCAAACCCCATTGCTGTCCTTCCTGCCGCACGCCGTTGTTGAGAATTAAAATCCGGTTGCTGTGCAGGCCGTGAATCATGGGCTTGGCAATGTTTGAACCGGTTTGCAGTGCGGTAACTCCGGTAACTACCGTAAGTGCTTCGCCAAGCGATTTGCCGCGCACCTGTTCGAGCGTGCGGCCGCTTATTTCTTCGCGAGGCTGAGTAATTACCGGTGAACTGCCTTTGTCGCTGATTACAATGGTTGGACCTACATGCTCGTGGTGCGGCAGCTCAAAATTGAGCGCCGTGTTGGCCGAAAGTGAAATTGTTTTGCGCACCATTTCACAATTCAGATGCGAACACTCGGCTACATAGTTTCCTGCACAAAGTGTGCGGAAAGCATAGCGGCCTTTTTCATCGGCATAAACAGCGGTAAATGTACCCGTGCTCACGTTGCGCAGCCGTATAAAAGCATACGGCAATACTTCGCTGCGCCCCGAGTCACTAACCGTGCCCGATAATGTAATGCTGCATTCGGATGCATTCTGCTGTGCGTTCACAGGAACGGCATACAGCAATGCACCGAACAACAGCCAAAGCAGTGTTCGCATGTAAATTTAGATTTGCTGAAAATATAACAACAGGCAATCTGCAAGCTTGCAGTGCCCGTTCTTGTGCTTAACCGTTAATGCGCGGAGGCCCGCGAAGGAAAAGGCACAAAGGCTGTTCAGCAACAGCCGGAGCAGTTTTGTATTGAGGATGTGAAAATGAATGCGATACAATTAAAGGCGTAAAACCAATAGTCTCTGGTTCAATTCCGATGCCTTCCAGTTGCTCGAAATTACAGTGAACGTGTTGGCTGCTTACTGAAATCTTGCTGTTGTCAACAATACAATCTTCTGTATCGTTGTGCGGGAAAAGGCTGTGCAGCATCTCTTGCGGAAGAAGATGAACAGCAAAGAACAGGAGCGCCAGTACAGCGCACTGTTTGCCGATATATCTTCTGAGAGATTGCAACATTGTTACAAAAGTAAATTATTTGCTGAAAAGTCTGATCTTATTCAATAACCAGTTTGCGGCGGGCTGTTGTTCCGGTTGTTGTAATCACTTCGCAGAGATAAACACCCGGCGCAAGTGCTGCCGTATTTACAGAAGTTTGCGGCGCTGTGAGCTGCTGAGAAATAACTAACTGTCCGTTTATTGAATAGATATTGAGTTGCGCAGGTTTAACTGCCGTAGCTGTGGTCTGCAGTTGCAAAATATCATCAGCCGGATTTGGAAAGAGGTTGAAAGTTGCCTCAGCATTCAGCAATTCATCACCGGTTGAAACATTATTGTCGCCGTAAAATAAATTGAGACCGCCGGAATAATTACCAATTACCACATCAATAATTCCGTCGCCGTTGATATCACCGCCACTGGGCGCAGTTCTTGAGCCCAGACGATCATCAATGTACAGCGAATCGGTGAGGGTAAAGTTTCCGGCAAGATTACCGTCTATATTATCGTACCGGAAAATATAGCCGCGCTCTGAACCAACAAGCAGCACTGATGCTCCATTTTCTTCAAACAAAAACGGAGTGCTGTAACCGGTTGTATAACCAGCCTGATTTACTACAACACTGCCCAGAAACGGTGTAATGAGCGTAAACAGCGGCGTTGTGGTTGTGCCGGTGTTTCTGTAGTAGTTGATACGCCCGTCTTGTTCGCCAATAAGCAGATCTAATTTGCCGTCGTTGTCAACATCGGTAAGTTGCGGCGCTGCAAAATTTCCAACATCAATGCCTTGATAGTTAGCACCGGCAAGCACAAAATTATCAGGCTGGCCGGGGTCTTTGCGGAAGTAATGAATTTTGCCAACCACATCGCCTACAATCATATCCTTATCGCCGTCGCCGTCTATGTCGCCAAAAGTTGGGGCAAGCGCAACCAGATTCAGATTAAGCGCATTTATACCTGCAAAATCAGTATTTACAAGCTGATAGAGCGGTGCAGTGGCAGAACCGTTGTTTCTGAAAAGTGCAATTTTTGAGGGATAAACACCGGCACTGCTGAAATAACCATAGTTACCAACCAGCAAATCAAAATCACCATCATTGTCATAATCAAACAGCGTAGGAAAAGCTCCTTCACCCAAATCAATCATGTCTTTTTGGAGAAAATTGTTTTCTACAAATGTGGGAACAAGATTATTGGCGGATCCTGTGTTTTTGTAGAGCCAAACACTGGTATGGTTTTCAGATGTATTAGGTGCATTGGGTGAAAAAAGAACGTCTTTTTTGCCATCGTTATCAATGTCGAGATGAAAACCACAGGGGAAAATAGGCATGTTGAGTGTTAAACTTTGCGGATATACATAGCTTACAGAATCCATCATGGCAGAAGTCTGTGTGCCTCCGTTGCGTAAATATGTCATGAACGGATTGGTAAGATCGCCAATGAGCAAATCATAATCATTGTCATTATCCGTATTGATACACTCAATACATGAACCGGCATGGCGGCTGTTGCCTGTGCGCAAAACCGGAATATTACCGTTTCCTTCGGGAGCAACTGGCGGCAGCGGACAGGTTGTGCCAAGTGTAATGCTTGCATTCAGTGCATTTTCAGCAAAATGCCCCCAACAGTTTTCTTCTAACCGATACTTGAGACTATCACAAGTGCCGTACATCTCCATGCTCAGGTTTTTGTGCCATTCAACAGTAGTCCCTGCAATTCCGAATGTAAGCACATCAAGATCGCCGTCGCCGTCAATATCTTTTATGGCGGGAATGTCAACAGCACTTACATAAAGGTTGCTGTCGAAGTTCGTGCTGTTGGGCGAAAGATTAGTGTAAACAAGATATTCAACCAACTGAAACTGCAACCCGGCAGAAACAGTAGATGTGTTTTTGAATACAGAAAAACCGGCAATTGAATAGGTGAAAATATCCATTTTCCCATCGCAATTGTAGTCGCGCAGCAGTACCCATTGGTTAAGCACCGGGAAACGCATAATGTATTCCGGAGCAAATGTATAATCGCTTTGATTGGCTGTGCCGTTGTTGATCCAGGTGAGAATTTTATTTCCTGTCCGGTCAAACGAAAACAAATCCATTGTTCCGTCCTGATCAAGATCAATTTCACTGAACTGGCAAAAATTCATACCACCTGCCCAAGCCCAGGGCAGAAGCTGATTTCCCGCAACTACCTGAACAGAATCAACACGGTTAAAACTGAGCTGAGCGCTAACAGGTACTGCAAATAACAGAGTAAGTAAAGAGGAAGAAATGATTTTTTTCATTGTTTATTCTGTAAATCCGCAGATACCCGTTAAGATACCCCGGAGGGATTACTGAATTTGATTATGCGGGAGATGTGTATCAAAGATACAGTGAAATTATGATGAAGGAAGTTTGATTTTGGGGGGTATTTGCCAAAAATATAGGCCAGTTTACTTAAATTCAGCATACGGGTTTCCTCTTGTTTTTAGAGGTTATGCAATGATGATAATATATAAAGAACTGATATTCATTTATTTGTGAATTATTTATCCAATAAAACGGCATCTTGCTTAAGATAAGATAAAGGCATTTGTGAATCCTATTTTTCTTCTATATTTGCAGCCTCCATTTTGGAAAGGTGTAACCCGTTGATTCACTTTCCGGTGGATATTTCGCAATAGCTATGCAAAACATTAAAGGAGCCATCCGTATTTTCGCCATTTTGATGGCGCTGAGCTGTATCTTTTATCTCTCATTCTCCTTCGTTACACGAAGCTGGGAGAAAAAGGCCGATTCTTATGCCACTGCTTATCTGAGCAGTAAAGAGGCTAAAGATATTATCGCCAAGGCTGGCGGTAATAAACAGCGTGAGCAAAAAATCGCCGATTCGTTGAAAGAACTTCGTGTTCGTTATTTCCTCGACGATTCCATTGCCGGCAAAGACATTTACCTGAATTACTTCACCTACCAGCAGTGTAAAGAAAAAGAGCTTAGCCTCGGTCTTGACCTGCAGGGTGGTATGAACGTAACGCTGGAAGTATCTACTCCGGAAATCGTTAGCTCACTTGCGGGCAACAGTACCGATCCGGCTTTCACACAGGCTATGGCACTGGCGCTTGAGCGCGACAAAACCAGCAACGATGATTTCGTTACTCTTTTCGGAGCAGCTTATGCCGAGAAAAATCCGCAGGGCCGTCTTTCCAGCTACTTTGCTGCCAGTCTGAAAGACGATAACATCACATACAACTCATCAAACGATCAGGTGCTTGCTGCAATCCGCAAAGAAGCCAGCAATGCGGTTGACCGCGCCAAGCTTGTTCTTGAAACCCGTATCAATAGATTCGGTGTTGCTCAGCCCAACATCCAGAAGCTCGAAGCTTCTAACCGTATTATTGTTGAGCTTCCGGGTGTAAAAGACAAGGCTCGTGTTCGCAAACTCATTCAGGGTTCTGCCAACCTTGAGTTCTGGGAAACCTACAACCTCAGCGAAATTGCACAGCCCCTTTTTGATGCCAACGAGCGTTTGAAAGTGGTAATGGGCATTAAAGATTCAACCAAAATTGATTCTGCAGCCTACACACCGAAATACGAAAACGCAAAAACCACCGAAGATTCGGTGAAGGCTCGTGATGCCGCTAAGAAACTTGGCGACAGCATCCGCAAAGTCGACAGCATCAAAGAAGCTGCTGATACTACCAAGAAAAAGAACGAGCGCAACCCGCTGTTCGAGCGTTTCCAGCTTAACTTCACACAGCAGGGTCAGCCCGCCGAAGGGCCTGTTGTAGGTTACTGCGGACAAAAAGACACCGCTTATGTAATGAGCCTCTTCCGCAACCCGGAAGTTGCCCGCATCCTGCCTTCAGACCTGCGTCTTGCCTGGGATTTCAAAGGAAGAACCGGCGACAACGGCGGCTCACCGTTCTACAGCCTTATTGCACTGAAAGCTGGGCGCGGCGGTCGTGCAGCTATGCAGGGCGATGTAATTACCAACTCACGCAAGCAAACCAGCCCCAACAGTGCCGGTTACGAAATCAGCATGAGCATGAATGCTTCCGGTACCAGCGAGTGGGCACGTATCACCCGCAAAAACACCAACCGCAGCATCGCTATTGTACTTGACAACAACGTTTATTCGTATCCTAATGTTAGCGGAGAAATCACCGGCGGCGTTTCGCAAATTACCGGTAACTTCCAGAGTCAGGATGCTGATGACCTTGTAAACGTTCTCAACACCGGTAAACTTCCTGCCCGTGCCCGTATCGTAGAAGAAACCGTTGTAGGTCCTTCTCTCGGTAAAGAAGCTGTACGTTCAGGTCTGCTCTCGTTTGCAGTGGCACTGCTTGTTGTACTTCTTTACATGGCCTTCTACTACAGCCGCGCAGGTTGGGTAGCCGGTGCAGCATTGTTTGTAAACGTATTCTTTATTGTAGGTATTCTTGCTTCACTCGGCGCTGTACTTACACTGCCCGGTATTGCCGGTGTAATTCTTACCATCGCGCTTTCTGTGGATGCTAACATCCTTATTTTCGAGCGTATCCGTGAAGAACTTCGCGAAGGCAAAGGCCTTGGTATTGCTGTTGCTGATGGTTACAAGCATGCTATGTCGTCTATTCTCGACTCTAACCTTACCACACTTATTCTTGGTATCATCCTTTACGCATTTGGTACAGGTCCGGTACAAGGTTTTGCAACCACACTTATCATCGGTATTCTCAGTTCGCTCTTCTGCGCGATCTTCATTACCCGAATGATATTTGATGCAATGCTGAAGCGTGAAGCTAAAATCACGTTCTCAATTCCTGCAACCGAGCATATTCTTGTTGGAAAGAACTTCGACTTCGTAGGTAAGCGTCGTTTCTTCTACATGATCTCTGGTCTGATCATCACTGTCGGCGTTATTTTCTTCTTCAAAAACGGAGGTTTCCGTCTTGGGGTTGATTTCAGCGGCGGCCGCACTTATACCGTTGCATTTAACGAGGATGCCAATACAGATGCCGTTCGTCAGGCACTTACACCTGAGTTTGGAACCACACCTGAAGTTAAAACAGCCGGTGGCAATAATCAGCTTAAGATTACCACCAACTTCATGTCAACCGACATTTCTGATAAAGCAGATACGCTGGTGAGAACCAAACTTACTAATGGTCTTAGCAAAGTATCAGGCGGAACAGATAAGTTTGAAATCGTAGGTTCTTCGCAAGTAGGACCGTCAATTGCTAAAGACGTTGTTAACCGTTCGTATGTAGTTATCATTGCATCATGTTTGCTGATGTTCCTGTTCATTCTGTTCCGCTTCCGTAAGTGGCAGTTTGGTTTGGGTGCTGTAGCTGCGCTGCTGCACGACGTACTGATGGTACTTTCGTTCTTCCTGATTTTTGAAGGCATTGTACCTTTTGCCCTCGAAATCGACCAGCACTTTGTAGCTGCTATTCTTACCGTTATGGCTTACTCGATGACAGATACCGTAGTTGTATTTGACCGTATCCGCGAGTTCCTTACCGGCAAAAGCAGCCAGATGCGCGGTGCCGAACAGCGTAAGCTCATTAACTACGCGCTCAACAGCACACTTTCACGTACCATCAATACCTCAATGATTACCTTCTTTGTACTGCTTGCCATCTTCATCTTCGGCGGCGATACAATTCGCGGATTCTCATTCGCATTGGTAATTGGTATCGTAATTGGTACATACTCATCGCTCTGCATCGCTACTCCGATTGTGGTTGATTTTGACCGCAGCAAAGAAGAAGGCGAAGAAGCCGTTAAAGTAAAAGCGTAAAGCATAAACAAAAATTAACAACAGCCTCCGCAGTTAATGCGGGGGCTGTTTTGTTTTATTCAAGCGGCAAATAGCTACCTTTGCAGCAGATTCAATGAACACACTTATCGCATTTCCGCTGTTTCTGAATTTAGGCTCAGGTGAGATATTTCTTATCGTCATCCTTATCGTGCTTTTTTTCGGAACTGATAAGCTGCCTGAAATGGTTCGCGGCTTTGCACGTGGTATGCGCGAGATGCGAAATGCAGCCGGAGAAATTCAGCGCGAAATCGAAAGCAGTGTTAATGAAGTGCAGCGCGACATCAATCTCAAGCAGCATATTGATGAAATAGCTGAATCGGCCAGAACAATGGCCAATTCGGTTGATGAAGAAGTTCGTACACTTGATGAGGCTGAACAGCCCGTGCCGCCGGTTACTGTTATCTACAATCCCCAAAATCCCCAGCTTCCGGAAACCGAAGCTGATACTACTGATTCTGTAAATACAGAATCTGAAATTCCCGAGCCTCCGGCTCCGGAAGATTCAACGGAGAATCCGCTTCAACCGCCGAATATTATCAGCCGTAAAGGCTGATTTTTTGAAAATCAATATCTGTTTTCTTTCTAGCATTCCTTGTAGCGACGTGATGCATCACGTCGTGACAAGAAATTTTCTTTGCCGCGACAAGATATTTTGTTTGCCGTGACAAGAAATTATCTTTGCCGCGACAAGATATTTTGTTTGCCCTGATATGAGATTTGTCTTTTCGATAAAGCATGATAAATCATGCTTTATCAAGGATTATGCAATGTCCACAAATCCCCCTTTTTCAAAAAACATCTTTTTTAAGCAATCATCTCAAAAAAATAGGGGGTGTCGATAAAAAAAGATGATTTTTTTGGTGTGCCCCCTGCCAAAAAATTACCTTTGCCACCGAAATCAACCAAAAAAACTTCTTCACCATGTCAACCATCCGTTTCAAAGCGCTTGCTGATACCATGCACCGCAAGCCCGTTGAAGTAGCTGTTCCTGCAGGAACGGTAACCGCCTATTTTGGCGAAAATGTATTCGGCAAAGATGCTATGCGCGAGTTTCTTTCAGAAGAAGCTTACAGCAGCGTAATGGCCGCCATTGAAAAAGGCGAAGCGCTTGACCGGAAAATGGCTGACCAGATTGCATCGGGCATGAAAGCCTGGGCATCTTCAAAAAAAGCATCACACTACACCCATTGGTTTCAGCCGCTTACCGGAGCTACAGCCGAAAAGCACGATGCTTTTTTTGAACCCGTAGAAGGCGGCCGCGCTATTGAGCGTTTCGGCGGCAGCCAGCTTGTGCAACAGGAGCCTGATGCGTCGAGCTTCCCCAACGGCGGTATCCGCAATACCTTTGAAGCCCGCGGCTACACAGCCTGGGATCCTTCTTCGCCGGCATTTATTATTGGTGATACACTCTGCATTCCTACCATCTTTGTTTCTTATACAGGCGAAGCACTTGATTTCAAAACTCCGCTGCTCAAAGCCCTGCATGCGCTTGATAATGCAGCCGTTGCTGTTTGTCAGTATTTCGACCGCAACGTAACTAAAGTAGTAGCCACGCTGGGCTGGGAGCAGGAATACTTTTTGGTTGATGAAGCGCTCTACAATGCCCGTCCGGATCTTGCCATTACCGGCCGCACGCTTTTTGGTGCTGCTCCGGCCAAAGGTCAGCAGCTCGAAGATCACTACTTCGGCTCAATTCCCGAGCGCGTAACCGCATTCATGCTCGATCTCGAAATCGAAGCTCACAAGCTTGGCATTCCCATTAAAACCCGCCACAACGAAGTAGCTCCCAACCAGTTTGAGTGCGCTCCGGTGTTCGAGGAAATCAACCTCGCAGTTGACCATAACCAGTTGCTGATGGACATTATGGAAAAGATTTCGCGCCGCCACAAGTTCCGCGTGCTTTTCCACGAAAAACCTTTTGCAGGCGTAAACGGCAGCGGCAAGCACAACAACTGGTCGCTAGCTACCAACACCGGCAAAAACCTGCTGAGCCCGGGCAAAACACCCAAAACCAACCTGCAGTTTCTTACTTTCTTCATCAATACCATCAAAGCATTTCATGATAATGCTGATTTGCTCCGTGCAACTATAGCCAGCGCCGGCAACGATCACCGCCTCGGGGCAAACGAAGCGCCTCCGGCTATCATGTCGGTTTTCCTCGGTACACAGCTTTCTAAAGTGCTTGATGAACTCGAAGAAAAACTCAAAGGCGGTAAAATGACGCCCGATGAGAAAACACAACTCAAGCTCAACATCGGTAAAATTCCCGATATCCTGCTCGATAATACCGACCGCAACCGCACATCGCCTTTTGCATTTACCGGCAATAAGTTTGAATTCCGTGCAGTAGGCTCATCGGCCAACTGCGCCGGAGCAATGACTGTGCTTAACACCATCATGACAGATCAGCTCATCAAATTCCACAAAGAAGTGGAAGCGCTTATTGCCAAAGGCAAAGAGAAAGATGAAGCTATTTTTCAGGTACTTCGCACTTACATTGTAGAATCAAAACGCATCCGTTTTGAAGGCAATGGTTATGGCGAAGAATGGGTAAAAGAAGCCAAGAAACGCGGCCTGAGTAATTTCAAAACTACTCCCGAAGCACTCAATGCCTGGGTACGAAAAGAATTTGTGCAGCTTTTTGAGCGCCACAATGTAATGAACGAACGCGAGCAGCATGCACGTTACGAGATCTACCTCGAAATGTATGTGAAGAAAATTCAGATTGAAGCCCGCGTGCTTGGTGATTTGGCCGTGAACAGCATTATTCCTACCGCGCTTCAGTATCAGAACACACTCATCAGCAACGTGCGTGGTTTGAAAGAAGTGCTTACTGCTGCTGAGTTTAAAAAGGCTGCCGCCATTCAGCTTGAAATGATTAAAGAAGTTTCTGATCACGTAACTGAAATCAAAAATGGCGTTGATGCCATGATTGAAGAGCGTAAGAAAGCCAACAACATTGAAGACTGGAAAAAGAAGGCCGAAGCCTACTGCAACAAAGTGAAGCCTTATTTCGAAACAATCCGCGACCGTGCTGATAAGCTCGAAATGCTTGTGGCCGACGAAGCCTGGCCGTTGCCAAAATACAGAGAACTGCTTTTTACAAAATAAGCATCAGTAAATAGTTGAAATTTAAAAAGGTTGTTCCTTCTAAAAATAGGGGAACAACCTTTTTTTGTTTTGGGGTGTAACTAATTTTTATCGTTGCGTTATTATGATAAATTCACCGGCCGGGCCCGCCGTGTGAATTCCACGGCAGAGCGTTCAAATACCACGCTGCTTTAAGTTTCACCCATACTCATTACACATGAAACGCATATTTCTTTGCATGCTGCTGGCATGCAGCTTAACCGGCTATGCCCAATTGCGTCAGGCGCATCACTTGTATGAAATGAAGCAGTATTCGGCTGCTCATACTTATTATAATAATGCAAAAGTTAAAGCATCCAAGTCTGAAAAAGCACTCATTTACTTCAGAATGGCCGAGTGCAACCGGCATCTCTGCAATTTTGAAGATGCTGCCAAAGATTATGGCCGTGCTGTAAAGGCAGGTTACCCTGATGATAAAGCCTTATTACTGGAAGCCGATATGCTGATGACTGCCGGCAACTATTCCGAAGCTGCACAGCGTTATGCCGATTATCAGGCTAAGGTTCCTTCTGATCCGGCCGGAGCACGCGGCATTACAGCAGCAACGCTTTCGCAGAAATGGATTTCGGAAAACCGTGATTGGTGGACGGTAAACAATGTAAAATCGCTCAATACAAAAGAGAGTGAGTTTTCGCCATCGTGGCTCGACCGGAAGCACAGCGGAATTGCTTTTACATCGCAGCGCATTTTACAGTACAACAATGTCGGCAAACCGCCTGTTGATCCGATTTCCGGCGCAAGGTACAGCGATGTGTTTGAAGCGCATCTTGGCCGCAATGGTATGTGGAGCGCGCCCGCCGGTGTAAACGGAGAAGTAAACCGTCCGGTTGCCAACGAAGGTTCATCGTGCATTATTAACCGCGGCAACCGAATGTATTTTACGCGCTCAGAGCGCATCCGCCGCAAGTATCAAACCTGCCATGTTTATTTTGCCGATAAAAAAGGCAGTGGCTGGGGAACACCCGCAATGGTTGATTTTGGGCTGGATGCCGAAATTCTCGACAACTACAACTTCCGCCATCCCGCAATCAGTGCCGACGGGCAGGTTATGGTTTTTGTCTCAGACATGCCCGGCAATGTTGGCGGTGCCGGTTCAGATCTCTGGATTTCGCATTGGGATGCGCGCAGCAAGACTTGGGGAAAGCCCGAGCATCTTGCAGCAAACCTGAACACCACCGGGCGCGAGTGTTTTCCATATATACATGATGACGGCTCACTCTATTTTTCGAGCGACGTATTGCCCGGGCTTGGCGGTCTCGATTTATTCCGCGCGGCCAAACAGCCCGGAAACAAATGGGCCTGGGGCGAGCCGCAGAATATGCGTTTGCCGTTTAACTCGCCGCAGGATGATTTCGGAATTTTGTTTGACGGCCTCAAAACAAGCGGCTTTTTTTCCTCCAACCGCGAGGGCGGCAAAGGCAAAGATGACATCTGGTCGTTTGAAAGTTGCGCAAAACAGGCGCAGGGAATGGTTGCCGATTGCAATACAAATCTCCCGCTGAGCGGCGCAGTTATTACGGTAACGCCATCATCAGGAACGGCCTTTGCGCTGAGCACCGCAGCCGACGGAAGTTTTGGATTTGCAGCGCGCAGCGGAATCAGCTATGTGATAGCGGCCGACGGTGCTCAGGCAAGTTGCGGCGGACAGCGTGTGAGTTATTTCAGCTTGCCGGCTGCACAGCGCCCCATTGTTTCGTTTGCTGCCGATTCGCTTTGCACGGTGAGCACAAAATGTTGTCTTATTGCACCTTCCAAAGATGAGATTGCATTCCCGGCTGTGCTTTACAAACTCGGCAGTGCTGAGTTGGAGCCATCGTCAAAAGATTCGCTCGATTATCTCTACCGTTTGCTTACTGAGAATCCGCATCTCGTCATAGAAATTGCAGCGCATACTGATAACCGCGGAACGGAGCAGAGCAATCTCGAACTCTCGAACCGCCGTGCACAAGCTTGTGTTGATTATCTGGTGAACGAAAAAGGGATCGATCCGCGCCGCCTTTCGGCAAAAGGATATGGTGAACTCCGGCCACTGAAACTTCCAAATGGTTACGTACTCGGCGAAAAATACATCAGCAGCCAGAAAACGAAAGAAGAACAGGAAGCACTGCATCAGCTGAACCGCCGAACTGTTTTTCGTGTACTCAGCAATGATTTTAATTTATCCGGCAATCAGATGCAGCAGATTGAAGTGAAAAAAGGATTTTTTGATGACAGCGTACCAGCCGATCCTGCCGAAAACGAATCTGACGATTAAAAAAACAGATTTCTGCCGGGCAATTGAAAACCCCGTTTTTTGCCCTGCCCCGCCGCATTGCAGCCTGAGTAAGCGGCGGGGCTTATTCAAATAAAAGACTTGATTTACAGTAGATTAAAAGTCCAATAAAGTCGCTCGTGTATCTTCTGCCAAGAGCAGCGTTATAGGAACGGATGTTGACAAACTCCAGTCGGGTATCAGTAAAAAAAACAGTATTGATTTCGATATATGGAGGATTTGTATATCTTAGCAGCCACGTCAAACCCAAAGAAACACTAACGCAGCACCCTATGAAACTCGTTAAGGTACTCTCTGCGATTCTTGTTTTTCTGTTTGCTTTTACCGGAACGGTACATGCTCAGAAAAATTTTATCCGCGATGCAGATCGTGCTTATCAGGCGCAACAGTATTACAGCGCAATTGATCTGTACAAGAAGGGCATGTCCAAGATTAAGAACAAGCAGGAGAAAGCCCGTATCACCTTCCAGGTAGCCGAATGCTATCGTAAAATCAACGACTGGAAGCAGGCCGAAAGTTGGTACAACAAGGCCATCAAAGCCAAGCACACAGATGATAAAATGTATCTCTGGGTTGCTGAAGCCAAAAAAATCAATCAGAAATACGAAGAAGCCGTAACTGCTTTTCAGGAGTACCAGAAAATGGTGCCTTCTGATCCTGCAGGAGAAAATGGCATCAAATCGAGCGAACTCTCTCAGAAATGGAAAGACGCTCCGACCCGTTGGGTAGTTGAAAACGTAGCTCAGATTAACTCTAAAGACTACGATTTTTCACCCACCTACGGTGATAAAAAACACACCACCCTTATTTTCACTTCACAGCGTGAAGGACAAACAGGCAACAAAGTTGACCCGATTTCGGGCACTATGTATTCTGACCTGTTTGAGACTAAGGTTGACAAAAACGGCAAATGGAGTTCACCCTCTGTTGTTCAGGGCGATGTAAACAGCGGCCTCGGCAACGAAGGCGCTAGCTGTGTAAACAAGAAAGCCGACAAAATTTATTTCACCCGCTGCGATCAAGCTAAAAAGTCGTTGCTGACCTGCAAAATCTATTTTGCCGCTAAAAAAGGTAATGCCTGGGGTGAGCCTGAATTAGTAGATTTTGGTCTTGATGCAGCTGTTCTTGACAGCACAAACTTCCGTCACCCAACCATCAGTGCTGATGATCAGGTTATGGTGTTTTCATCAGATCTTAAAGGTTCAACAGGTGGTCTCAAGTCTGACCTTTGGATGTCTGTTTACGACAAAAAAGCAAAGAAATGGGGCAAACCCACAAATCTCGGAGCTGCTGTAAACACAGCCGGCCGCGAAGGTTTCCCCTTCCTGCACGAGAGTGGTGATCTTTATTTCTCATCAGACGGACATCTTGGTATGGGCGGTCTTGATATTTTCAAAGCTGCAAAACAATCTGGTGACGTTTGGAAATGGGGCAATGTAGAAAACCTCAAATTCCCGATGAACTCGCCCGGCGATGATTTCGGTATCGTATTCGACGGTAAAAAAGAGCGAGGCTTCCTTACCTCAAACCGTGAAGGCACAAAAGGATCAGATGATATCTGGTCGTTCTACATGCCCCCGCTGGTATTCAAACTCGAAGGTGTTGTAACTGACTGCAAATATGGCCCGTCTATTTTTGTACAGGGAGCAACTGTTCGTATTATTGGTTCAGATGGTTCAGCAGTAGAGGTACAAACCGATGCTATGGGTAAATACTCAACAGCATTGCTTCCGGAAGTATCTTATGTGGTTACAGTTTTCTCAGACAAAGGCCGCAGTTCAAAAGCAGAGGCTTACCTGAACTTGCCTGATAAAGACAAAGGCAAACTCACCACCATTGGTCAGAACGAATCAAAGAATTACACACTTGATTTCTGTCTGGTACCGGCCGAAAGCGAAATTCGCTTCCCCGCAGTACTTTATGATTTGAACAAATCAAATCTCCGTCCTGAATCAAAAGACTCGCTGAACTTCCTGTATCAGACACTTCTTGATAACCCGACCATTATCATTGAGATTGGTTCGCATACTGATGCCCGCGCATCTAATCCTTACAACCAGAAGCTTTCACAAGCCCGTGCCCAGGCCTGCGTTGATTACCTGACCAAAGAGAAAGGTATTCCGGCCGCCCGCATGGTAGCTAAAGGTTATGGCGAAGAGCGTCCGCTGCGTATGAAAGACGGTAATGTACTTACCGAGAAATACATCAACAGCCAGAAGACAAAAGAAGAACAGGAAGCGCTGCACCAGCTTAACCGCCGTACTGTGTTCCGTGTTATCAGCTGGGATTATGTAGATCCGACCAAGCCGGTTGATCAGAACCAGCGTAAAATCATTCGTCCGAAAGTACTTTCAGGAGCGTTTGATGATATGGGTGACACCACCGGTGCCGATGTAAAAGAAGAACCGCAGCAGCAGGCACCCGCCCCGGCTCCGGCTCCCACAACACCGGCTCCCGGCGCACCGAAACCGGCAGGTACAGCACCGGCAGGCACAAAGCCGGCAGGTACAACACCTCCGAAAACAGCACCCGCAACAACTCCGGCAAAGCCCAAATACTAGGCTTCCGTCAGGATTAAAAGCACTACCTTTGAGGCCTCCTTCGCATTGCGGAGGAGGTTTCTTTTTTCCGGCATCACGCTATGACCGATTTACGCTACAACCAGCGAGGCGTTTCAGCCTCCAAAGAAGATGTACACAACGCCATTGCCCGGCTCGATAAAGGGCTTTTTCCCAAGGCGTTCTGTAAAATTGTGCCTGACCTGCTCACCGGCAGCAACGATCATTGCATCGTAATGCATGCCGACGGAGCCGGCACAAAATCATCACTCGCTTATTTGTGGTGGAAAGAAACCGGCGATATCAGTGTTTGGAAAGGCATTGCACAGGATGCAATTGTTATGAATACCGATGATTTGCTCTGTGTTGGTGCTACAGATAATATTCTGCTCTCATCAACCATTGGCCGCAACAAAAACCTGATTCCGGGTGAAGTGCTTTCTGCCATAATTAACGGCACAGAAGAAGTTCTCGAAATGATGCGCAGCATGGGAATCGGTATCAGCAGCACAGGTGGAGAAACAGCAGATGTTGGCGACCTTGTGCGTACCATTATTGTTGATTCTACCGTAACTGCCCGTATGAAACGCAGCGAGGTAATCAGTAACGATGGTATCCGCCCCGGTGATGTAATAGTTGGTATGGCATCATTTGGTCAGGCCACTTATGAAACAGAGTACAACGGCGGCATGGGCAGCAACGGCTTAACATCAGCAAGGCACGATGTATTTGCACATGAGCTCGCCGCAAAATACCCTGAAAGCTTTGACCCCGCCGTAGCCGATGAATTAGTTTACAGCGGAAACATAAATCTTACTGACGAGATTGATATTGGCGGCGGTAAAACAATACCCGCAGGTAAACTCGTGCTTTCGCCCACACGCACGTATGCACCTGTAATCAAACAGCTTCTTGCCGAAATGCGTGAGCATGTGCATGGGCTTGTACACTGCAGCGGCGGAGCACAAACCAAAGTGCTGCACTTTGTAGATCAGGTGCATGTAATCAAAGACAATTTATTTGCTGTGCCGCCTCTGTTTAAACTTATACAGGAACAAAGCGGAACACCGTGGGCCGAAATGTATAAAGTGTTTAACATGGGGCACCGCATGGAGGTTTACATTGCACCCGAACATGCAGATCGTGTAATAGCCATTTCCAAAGGCTTTGGCATTGATGCACAAATTGTAGGTCGGGTAGAAGAAGGGGCAAAACAACTTACCATTCGTTCAGAAAAAGGTGAGTTTATTTACAACTAATCAATTCAAATAAATACAAGGAATACAGCTATGCTTGATAAACTTGCAGCCATTGAAGTACGATTTAATGAGGTAGAACAGCGTTTGGCTGACCCTGCTGCTATGGCTGATATGAAGCAATTTGCGCAGCTAAACAGAGAGTATAAAGAACTGAAAGTAATTTCAGAGGCTTATCACTCTTACAAGCTGCTGATGGATAATATCGAATCGGCAAAGAAAGTGCTGGCTACCGAGAAAGATCCTGATTTTATTGAGATGGCCAAGGCCGAGTTAGAAGAGCTTCATCCGAAACAGCTTGAAGAAGAAGAGCGGATAAAAACGCTGCTTATTCCGAAAGATCCGGAAGATGCACGAAACGCTGTGCTCGAAATTCGCGCCGGAACCGGTGGCGATGAAGCTGCACTTTTTGCCGGCGATTTGTTTCGTATGTATTCGCGCTTTTGCGAGCAAAATAACTTCAAGCTCGAAGTGGTTGATGTGAGTGATGGAACCATGGGCGGCTACAAAGAAGTTATTGCCAATATTATTGGTGATAATGCATACGGCATTCTTAAATACGAATCGGGTGTGCATCGTGTACAGCGCGTGCCGGATACCGAAACACAGGGGCGTGTGCATACATCGGCTGCAACCGTAGTTGTAATGCCGGAGGCTGAGGATGTTGATATACAACTCAACCCGGCAGATATTGATATGCAGACAGCACGTTCTGGTGGCGCCGGCGGACAGAACGTAAACAAGGTAGAATCGAAAGTAATTTTAACGCACAAGCCATCGGGCATTGTAGTGACCTGCCAGGTAGAGCGCACACAATTAGGCAACCGCGAACGTGCTATGCAAATGCTGCGCACCCGCCTTTATGAGCAGGAATACAATAAAAAGATGGGTGATATTGCCCGCCGCCGCAAAACGCTTGTAAGCACCGGCGACCGCTCGGCAAAAATCCGCACCTATAACTATCCGCAAAGCCGCATTACCGATCACCGCATCGGGGTAACGCAGCATAACCTTGAAGCATTTCTTGCCGGCGATATCGGCAGTATGCTTGAAGCGCTGCAGGTAGCCGAAAATGCCGAACGCCTCAGAGAAGGAACAACCGCATAAAGCCGGAATACAAATGAACCGCAATCAGCTTTTTGAACAAATAAGCCAGCGCAAAAGCTTTCTTTGTGTTGGGTTAGATACAGACAGTACAAAGCTTCCCAAGCACCTGCTTTCTCACCCTGATCCGGTTGCAGAATTTAACCGGCAAATAGTAGAAGCCACGGCCGATTATTGTGTGGCTTACAAACCCAATCTCGCATTTTATGAGGCTGATGGTATTAAGGGTTTGCAAAGCCTTGAGGCTACAATGAAATACATCCCTGATACACATTTTACCATTGCCGATGCCAAGCGCGGTGATATTGGTAATACATCGGCTATGTATGCGCGTTCGTTTTTCGGACATTATGGGTTTGATTCGGTTACTGTTGCTCCGTATATGGGCAGCGATTCAGTAAAACCATTTTTGGGTTATGAAGGTAAGTGGGTAATTGTTCTTGCGCTTACCTCAAACGAAGGTGCAGCAGATTACCAACTGCAAAGGCTAGAAAGTGGTGAGATGCTTTATGAAAATGTACTGCGCACATCACAGCAATGGGGAAATGCAGATAACATGATGTATGTTGTTGGAGCTACCAAGGCTGATAAGCTTGCGCATATCCGCAGCATTGTTCCCGATCATTTTTTACTTGTGCCCGGTGTTGGAGCGCAGGGCGGGAGTTTGGCCGAAGTTGCAAAATATGGGATGAATGATCACTGCGGTTTGCTGGTTAATGCATCGCGCAGTATTTTGTATGCCTCGCAGGGCGAAGATTTTGCAGAAAAAGCAAGAGCAGAGGCACAAAAACTACAGCAGGAAATGGAAATGCTGCTCGATCAGTATTGCTGAGAGCGCTGGTAGTTGTTTGTATTCGTTTGTAATTGATTAATGTTTGGATGGCTCTTGACAGGGGCTTTTTGAGGGTGTATTTTTGTGGGGTAGAGTTTTAGAATAGTTTTTGAGGTTAGTTATAGTTTTAATTTATTTCAATGATTTATGACAGAAGATTTCCTCCACTACGTCTGGAAAACCAGCCAGTTCGACAAAACGCATCTCATTACTAACGATGGCAGTCCGCTGCAGGTGCTTGATACCGGCACACACAACAAAGATGCCGGTCCTGATTTTTTCAACGCACAGGTAAAAATAGCCGGTCAGCTTTGGGTAGGCAATGTTGAGATCCACCTTAAAACCACAGACTGGCTCAGGCATGGCCATCAGTATGATGAAGCCTACAAAAATGTGGTGCTGCATGTTGTTTATGACCATGATGCAATCCGCAAAAAACTGCCTGCTGTTGATTTACCCACACTTGCACTGCGCGGCCGCATTCAGGATAATTTATACGCCCGATACCAGCGGTTTTTATTGTCAGAACAATGGGTGCCTTGTGCTTCAAAGCTTGGGCAAGTTCCTGATATTATAAAAACAGGTTGGCAGGGGCGTTTGCTTGCAGAGCGGCTGGAAGCAAAAGCACAACTGATCCGCACAGAACTTGAGCACACCGCAATGGACTGGGAGCAAGCCTTTTACAGGATACTCCTTCGCACATTCGGTATGCGTGTTAATGCCGAGCCTTTCTCATGGCTGGCCCGCACCATGCCGTGGTCGTTGCTGGCGCGTAAGCATGATCAGCCCGAAGTACTCGAAGCATTGCTGCTTGGTCAGGCCGGGCTTCTTCCAGAAATTCCACCAGATGCCTACTGCCGTCAACTCCTGCAAACCTACAGCAGTCTTTGTCGGCTGCACAACCTCACGCCGCAACCCGGTCACAACTGGAAGCACCTGCGCATGCGTCCTGCAAACTTTCCGGCACTGCGGCTTGTGCAGCTGGCCGCTCTGATGCACAAAACTCCCCGGCTTTTCAGCACCCTGTTACATTGTGAAACCCCTGCACAAGCAATGGCCCTGTTTGCCGCAGAACCTCAGGAATACTGGCACACGCACTATATGCCGGGTGTTGAGGCGCCATTTTCACGCAAACGCATCGGAGAGCAAATGCTTCAGATCATCATTATCAATGTGGTTATTCCGTTTCTGTTTGTGCGCGGTCAATTACACCATGATGACCTTCTCACCACACGCGCCTTAAACTGGCTCGAAGACCTCGCACCAGAATCAAATCAACTTATTGCAAATTGGCAGCGTCACCACTGGAAAGCCCACAACGCCGCCGATAGCCAGTCACTCATTCATCTTCACAAAAACTATTGTTCCAAAAAGCAATGTTTGCACTGCACTGTTGGCCGCTATCTGCTCGAAGCACCTGATAAGATTAAAACCATGAAACTTGCAGGTTAGCTCAACACTCTTCAGTTTCTGCAAAGCGGGTACTATTTAAGCTGCATGATTTATTTGCCAATTTGCGGGGCATAAACTAATTGCTGAAGGAAGTTAATTTAACAGGGAGAAGGTTGAGCAACTTGCACCTGATAGCGATATACGAATACTGCACACTGCCACCAGTTTGACGAGTAAAAAGTGATTGCAGAGCAATGGTTTTTATCTCTGTTCGGGAAATAAGCTAAACAAATACAATATCAAATTTTATTGAACTTACTTTTTTCGTAAATTAGGGATCAGTAGATTTGCAGAAGAAACAGTTTATACATTCATCAATGACGGGCATACCATTTACAGATCGTATTGCAACCTGGTTTGAACAGCAAGCCTTTGGTGTTTGTACGTGGTGGGGCAAGAAGCTGGGCATTAGGCCTACCCGCATTCGGATGTATTTCATTTATCTCTCCTTTTTTACGGTAGGTTCTCCCGTAATTCTCTATTTCATAATGGCATTTTTTCTGGAGCATAAAGAGTTTTTCCCATTCAGGCGAAAGCGCCGCTCCAGTGTTTGGGATCTTTGATTTTCCCTGAAATCCTTTTGCAGCAGTAGTGCTGCCTCACTTTATGCTGCCTTTTCAACAATTCCGGAAACTATACATCACCGCAGGACTGCTGCTGCTTGTGATTTTTGGAGGCACGCTCGGCTTTGTTCTCCTTAATCCGAAATACACGTTTGTAGAGGCACTCTACATGACTGTTATTACTATTGGCACTGTTGGTTTTCGTGAGGTTTATCAGCCAAGTCCGCAGGAAAAGGTGTTCATTATTTTCCTCATCGTAACCGGTTTCGGTATTTTTGCCTATGCCATTACAACACTTACGGTGTATGTGATGGATGGTGAATTTGGCCGTTACTACAAAACATACAGAACTGTGAACGCAATCAGTAAACTCGAAGGGCATGTAATAATTTGTGGTTACGGCCGCAATGGCAGGCAAGCGGCGCATGTGCTTAAAAGACACAACAAAAGATTTGTTGTAGTAGAAAGTAAGCCGGAGGTAATTGATAATTTATTAAGCCACAAGCATTCTGATCTTGTGGTGCGTGGTGATGCAACACAAGACGAAGTGCTGGAACAGGCCGGCATTCACAGAGCGTCGGCACTTATTACTACTTTGCCGGTTGATGCTGATAATTTGTTTATCGTACTCACGGCACGTTCGCTGCGGAAAGATCTTACTATCATCAGCCGCGCATCAGACGATAATTCGGATAAAAAACTGAAAACCGCCGGAGCAAGCAATGTAATTATGCCCGACAGAATTGGAGGCGCACACATGGCCTCATTAGTTCTTAAACCGGATGTAATTGAGTTTGTAGATTTCATTACCGGTCAGGGCGGACCAGATATCAACCTCGAAGAAATTACATACGAAAGTTTGCCCGAGCATTTCCGCAACCGAAGCATTCGCGAACTCGAAATAAGAAACCGCTCAGGCGCAAACATTGTAGGTTTTAAATCGGGAAGCGGAGAGTATGTAATAAACCCCGCGCCCGAAACACAATTTATGCCTGATGGCAAACTCTTTGTTTTGGGCACGCCCGAGCAAATCAGTAAACTGAAAGCATTGCTTTCCTGAACTAATAACATACAACCGTGTCTGTTAAAACCATACTCATAACCGGAAGCAATGGCCTGTTGGGTCAAAAGTTGGTGTATAATTTACTTGGCCGCAACCGCAGCGGAGCACAGTTTAACATCATTGCCACATCAAAAGGCGATAACCGGCTGCGTATTCAGGAAGGATACATCTATCAGCCGCTTGATATTACCGACGAACATCAGGTAGCGGAGATGTTTGCAAAATACAAGCCCGATGTTGTTATAAATACTGCAGCAATGACCAATGTGGATGCTTGTGAGAACAACCGTGAACAGGCAAAACAACTTAATGTTGATGCTGTCGGTTATCAGGTAAAAGCATTGGAAGCAATGCGCAGTGCCGATTACGATCCGCATTACATTCACCTTTCTACCGATTTTATTTTCGACGGCGAAAACGGGCCGTATCGTGAAGAAGACACACCCAATCCGCTCAGCTGGTATGCACAAACCAAGCTTGATGCCGAAAAAATTGTAGAAGCTTCAACAGTTCGCTGGGCAATTTTGCGGACAATAATTGTTTACGGTGTGGCCGATTTTATGAGCCGCTCAAATGTTGTGCTTTGGGCACGCGAAGCATTAGGCAAAGGGCAAAAAATAAATGTGGTTGACGATCAGTTTCGCTCACCCACGCTTGCCGAGGATCTTGCCGAAGGTTGCATACTCTGTTCCGAGAAAGGTGCTCAGGGCATCTATCATGTTTCCGGTAAAGACATAATGAGTATTCTCGAACTGGTTTATGCCGTTGCCGATTTCTGGCAGCTCGACAAAGCGCTTATTACACCGGTTAAATCATCAACCATTAACCAACCCGCAAAACGCCCGCCGCGCACAGGTTTTGTGATTGACAAAGCACAACAAACATTTGGCTACAATCCTCGCAGTTTTAAAGAAGGACTGGCGCTGCTTGACCTGCAACTGCAAACAGTATAATGCAAAATAGCTGCTGAGAAAATCTCCCGGCAGCTATTTCAATTTATTGAAAACGCATTATTTCGACGGTGAAAAGGGGAGTGATGATTTATGAACGATTATTCTCAGCTTTCCATCTTTCCCTTTTTTGAAAACCCAGGTTTTGTCAACCATAACTTCTTTACCGCTTTTATCGGTAACCCATACATTGCCCATTGTAATGGCAATAGAGCCATAAATCTGGATGCCTTCATTGTTTGGCCCCGCATTGTCATATCTTGCCTTCACCCACGGAGTTAGCGCAAATCCTTTATCGTTCGGATATTGAGCATCGTTGCCGATAAAATAGGCAAGCGCTCCCCTTTTGTCGTTTCTGAATGTTTGATCGCCGTAAGCTAATGTAGGTTTGAAAAATACTTTTCCATAGTCATAATTGTAAGCATCAGACAAAACCTGATCTGCAAAGGTTTTGTAATCTCCGCCCTCTTCACTGAGCTTGCCTATTTTTACCAATGCATCGCACCAGGCTTGCTGTGCAGCATTAACTTCTTCGTAAGTAATTACTGTGCTTGCGCCATCTTCTACATAAACCAACCCTAACTCATCAATTATTTTTTGTACACTATCACTAGTACGCGAAGTTTTGTTTTGAATCTCTTCTGTTATTTTGTTGGGAAGGTTTTTTGCTTCTTCCTTTAAAGTTTCACTGCACGAAGCCGCCAGCAATGCTCCGCCAAGTACCAGCATAATTGTTTTTCCTGCTTTCATATTACTTGTGTTAAGTTTGGCCTACTTTTTTTACAGTGTTCGGCATTTCTGTTATTGATTTCAGATACATTTCTTTTCGAGTTGTCGGATAATATGATTTAATCCGTGACTGATTTTTGCTGATATTTTAGGTTCAACAGCAGAATATATTTTTGCGGCAGATTACCTAAGTTTGAATACCGCTGCAACTTTGCGCGACTTTACTTGTTATCTGTTCTATGAATAATGACCAGACTGCAGAAGAGCCATTTGTAAATCCGATTGACGTTAAGAAAACGGCCGAAAACCCCGGCTTGTTGCCTTATGCGCATACGGTTGGCAGCGCAATTATAAAGCCGATAGATAAAGGCCGTACAAAAGGTGTGGCATTACAGGCTATGTATGAGCAAACCAACCGGCAGCTTGATCAAATCAGGAAACAGGTTGAACTGCTGATGACTCAGGCACAAAGCATACACGACAGAGTTGGAATTTCCGAACGCATTTATCAGGCTGATTTGAATTTTAAACCCATAATGGGGCATACCTATCACCTCTACGAGCGAACCACAGACGGGAAGGATATACTTTCAATTATTGCACCCGAAGAATGGGGTAATAATTCAACTTATATATGGCGGGCAACACTCAAACTTCTTGCCGATCATACCTGGGATATACTCGAACAAGCCGAGTAAAACTACCGCACGGCAACGATGGCATGAACCGGAATTACCCGCCCGCCTTTGAGTACAACATGCTTATCTGTGCAATGCCAGATTGTTGTTGTTACTGAGCGCAGCCCATACTGAGTTTGAAATTCGATTGTAGTTTTTGTTTTGTACAGATTACCGGCAAGCATTGCATTTTTGAGCAACTGCGTACGTTCCTCTTGCTGCTGAATATGTAAAACATCAGTCTTCGGGAAACGAATTTCGGAGAGTTGTTCTTTACTGATTTCCATTGTCGCCTCACTCTCTTTTATAGTTAATTGATATTACTTAACTATACAAATATGAGGCAAGTTTTAGTGTTGGAAATGAAAGCCATATTAAATTGAACTCGATTTTTTTCGCGGTAAAATCATCGTTACAACCGTTCCTTTGTTTTGTTGTGATACGAGTTCGAGTGAACCACCGTGCAGCTCTGCAATTCTTTTAGAGAGTGGTAATCCGAGGCCGTGACCGCGAACGCCGCCTGTATTGCTTGCTCTGAAAAAACGCCCGAAAACTTTTTCTAGTTCCTCCTCGGGTATTCCAATGCCATGATCAATACATTGAAAAACTACCGAGTCTTCTCTTAATCCAACACGTAACTCAGCTTTATGATCGGGCGAGTATTTACAGGCATTGTCGAGTAAATTAACCAAAGCAATACGCAACAAATTATTGTTTCCAACTGCATCAAACAATTCATCTTCTTCAGGATAATCGTCGTAATCAACATCTATTGTCCACTGATGATCCCGGCGGATTGTTTCAATAATAGATTCATCAACAAGCTCATCAATGCGAAATTTAACCACCGGCATGTGTTCAATGGCATCGGTTTTGGCCAATGTAAGCAGTCCGTTTGTAAGCTCAGTAAGGCGGTTAAGGTCTTCGGTAAGTGAGAGCAAGAGTTGCCTGTATTCCTCAGCACTTCGCTGTTGCCGCAGGGCTACTTCAATTTGTCCGGCCAAAGCAGTAAGCGGAGAACGAAGCTCGTGCGAAGCACTGGCTACAAAGTTGCGCTGTGCATCAAGAGAAATTTCGTTTCGCTGAAGCAGGCGGTTAAGTGTTACAGCAAGCCTTTCCAGCTCATCTTTTTCCTTGCCTGTGCTGAGGCGTTTACCTTTTCGCGTTCCGGGCAACAGCGTGTTGATTTCGTTCACCTCATTCACCATTCGTATTATCGGTTGCAGCATTCTGCCCGAGTATATATATCCTGCCGGAACAGCAAGCATAATTGCAGCCGCGCACCCGACAAAAAGAATAAGCCGTAAATAGCGCAATTGTTCGAGACCACTGTAATCTACAGCAGAAATTACAGCAACGCTTGGCTTGTTATTGTGTGTGTAGTTAAATGCAATTATATCCCGGGCATCTTTTGTGCATCGGGCAAAGCCTTCTGTTTTCAGGGCTTCTGCCTTTGCTATAAAACTGCTGTGCAACGATGGCGCATCTGCATCTGAAACATTGAAAAGAATATTACCTCCCGCATCATGTATCGTAAGGAAATGCCCCAGCATGGTAGAGTCAATCTGCTTTATTTTCTGAAGCAAGGCCGAATCTATTTCATCAACATCAAAAAAAAGACGAAGTGTATGAAGGGCTTCATTGTGCAAACGCTCGTCAAACTCACGTTCACGATGATAAGCTGAAAAAGTATAAATGATAACAGAGAGCGTTACTGTAATAGCAGCAACGATAAGAGCAAAACGCAAAGTTAGTTTTGCGCGAATGGTCATGCCACTTCTTCTACTTTAATTACATACCCCATGCCAATAATGGTATGTATCAGTTTTGTGTCAAAGTCCTTATCTACTTTTTTGCGAAGGAAATTGATATACACATCAATTACATTCGTTCCGGTATCAAAGCGGATATCCCAAACCTTTTCAGCAATTTCAGCACGACTGAGCACACGCCCCGGGTTACGAAGAAGTAATTCGAGCAGCGCAAATTCACGGGCAGTTAGCTGTATGTTTCGTCCCCCGCGGGAAACGGTTTTCATTCGCAAATCCATAACCAGTTCACCCACAGAAAGCTGATTTTCTTCTGTTGAAAGCTGGTTCCGTTTTATAAGTACTTTGGTTCGTGCAAGCAACTCGCGAAACTCAAATGGTTTGGGCAGATAATCATCGGCTCCGGCTTCAAAACCGGCCAGTTTATCATCCATTGTTCCTAATGCCGTTAACATCAGCACCGGAACACCGGTATTTTGCTCGCGCAAGATTTTACAAAGTTCCAAACCGTTTAACCGCGGCAATTGCAAATCAAGAATTATCAGATCATAGTTGTTGGCTAATGCCAGTGATTTGCCAATCATACCATCTGCCGCGTGGTCAACCTGGAATTGTTCTTCACGCAACCCACGGGTAACAAAATCGGCCACTTTGGGCTCATCTTCAACTACTAAAACACGAGAATTTGGCATCGGCAGAGCTGTTTTTCTGTTGTTAATTAATCTGTTCCTGCAATTTCTTTATTACTTGAACAGATTTTGCCCCGGTTTGTTCAGTACACATTAAAATGTTTCAGGGCTTCTTTTTTACTTAATACCGATAACGGTGTTCGGCGTACATAATCCTGAACAGTTTCGGGCGCTGTGCGGGCATATTGTCGTAATGCCCAGCCAATTGCTTTGCGGATAAAGAAATCAGATTCACCGGCAAGCCGGCTGCATGTTGTAAAAAGCAGTTCTGCATCAGTTTTTGTTTTATAACCAAGCTGAAACAAAACAGCACTGCGCTGCAGCCATAAATTCTTACTGCTTACCCACTGCTCAACTGTTGTATTGCGCAGATCAGGGTATTGGCTGAAATGCACACCACAAAGATGCGGACTGATATAATCGACCGTATCCCACCATGAGTTTGTAGTTATCATTTTTTCATATAGGCGGAGTCGGTTTTCGGGAGCTTTTTTTGCCAATTTGCCTAATAATTCCATTGCAAAATAATGGAGTTCACGTTCTGGTTCTTTCCATAGAAGCCGAACTGCCCCTTCCGGGTTTTCGGGCAAGCCGTGCGTTTTTATAAAATGCTGTGAAAGCTGCCGCCTCAGTGGTGCTTTAATACCAAAAAACGGTGCAATATCTTTCATATAGGCTTGCATCGGCAGCGCATCGGCAGCATTGCTGTTCTTGTCAAACAATGCCCTAAGTTCTGCTACATATTCAACTGTAACCATACCGATGCTGTATTTTAATTGGCAATTAATGCAGCTGTAGCTATGTAAACCAGCGCTCCGGCAATATATCCGGCAAAAGCAGGCAGCGAAATACGGCGCACATACCAGAAAAAATTAATACGCTCAAGACCCATCACAGCTACACCTGCTGCCGAACCGATAATTAAAATACTTCCTCCCGTTCCGGCACAGTAAGCCAAAAACTCCCAGAAATAATTATCGGTAGGGAATGTGTTTAGCGAATACATTCCCTGCGCCGCAGCTACAAGCGGCACATTGTCAACCACGGCAGAGGCAAGCCCGATTGACATAGTAATCAAATCTATATTGCCAATGGCCGAGTCCATAGCCTGTGCCAGACCCGTAAGCAAGCCCGCCGATTGTAATGCGCCAATTGCCAGCAGTATGCCAAGGAAAAACAACACGCTTGGCGTATCTACCCGCTGCAATGCCCGGGCTACCGAAAATGTAGTTTTTTCTTCGTCGTTTTTACGCTTGTGAATGATTTCTGTAACCAACCAAAGCACGCCAAGCCCAAACAAAATACCCATAAACGGAGGCAGATGTGTTACCGATTTGAATACCGGCACAAACAACAAAACACCTACACCGGTAAAAAACACGGTAAGCCGCTCGGCATTGGTTGACGGGGCTGTGCGCAATGCTTCGGCAGGTAATTCGGGCCTTATGATCTGGCCTTTGAGCCTGAGCAGCATAATCAGCATTGGTACGGCCAAACACACCAGCGAAGGCAAAATGAGTTTAAGCATAATATTGGCGCTGGTTACCTGCCCGCCCACCCAAAGCATTGTAGTTGTTACATCACCAATTGGCGACCAAGCACCGCCGGCATTGGCTGCAATAATTACCAGTCCGGCAAAATAGCGGCGGTCTTCTTCATCAGCAATCAGCTTGCGCAGCAGCGACATCATTACAATTGCAGTAGTGAGGTTATCAAGCGCAGCAGAGAGGAAAAACGCTGTAATGCCAATCACCACAAACAACCTGCGCTTGCTTGTGGTTCTGATCCTGCTGGTAATTACCTCAAAACCATCATGCGCATCAATCAGCTCCACAATAGTCATTGCCCCGAGCAGGAAAAATAAAATTCCGGAAAGCTCGCCCATCTGGTGCAGCAATTCCTCATTAATAAGGTGCGCCTCGCCCATAAGAATGAGAACTGTCCAGCAAACTACGCCGGTAATAAGTGCCGAGGCCGATTTATTAAGCCTGAGCGGGTGCTCAAGTATAATGGCGGCATAGCCGATCATGAAAAGAATTGTAAGAAGCATAGACGGTAAAGATACATTTTCGCGGATTTTCGGACAGTTCTTCTATATTTGGCAATTCAACTGTTCAAAATAACGCACTACTTATTTCACCTATGAGTCTATTCAGAAGGAAATCCCTTGATTCGCTGCTGGCTCAGGCCGCCGATTCGGAAAAAGGCCTGAAACGCACCCTTGGTGCCGGAAGCCTTGTTGCACTTGGTATTGGAGCTATCATTGGCGCCGGTCTTTTCGTCCGTACCGCCGCCGCCGCCGCTGATGCATCAGGAGCTGCTGTTACACTTTCGTTTATTGTGGCCGCCATTGGCTGTGCATTTGCCGGACTCTGCTATGCTGAGTTCGCCTCAATGATTCCGATTGCGGGAAGTGCTTACACCTATGCTTATGCCACAATGGGCGAACTCGTTGCCTGGATTATCGGCTGGGCACTTGTTCTCGAATATGCGCTCGGTGCTGCAACCGTTTCTATAGCCTGGAGCGAATACCTAAACAACTTGCTGGGGGGGGCAATACCGTATGAATGGTGCCATAGCCCTCTTGAAACATCAGCTGCAGGTGTTAGCGGTTATATCAACCTCCCGGCTCTTGGCATTTTGCTTGCTCTTACCATGCTGCTTATCCGCGGCACACAGGCTTCAGCAATGGTTAATGCCATTATCGTATTCGTTAAAGTGGCAATCGTTCTTGCATTTATTGCTATCGGCTGGCAGTTCATTAAACCTGAGAACCACACACCGTATATGATTCCCGAAGGCGTAGCCGGACACGAAGGTATGTTTGAACATGGCTGGGGCGGCGTGCTTGGCGGTGCTGCTATTGTGTTCTTTGCCTTCATTGGTTTTGATGCAGTTTCAACTGCTGCGCAGGAAGCTAAAAACCCGAAACGTGATATGCCTATCGGTATTCTCGGTTCTCTCGTTGTTTGCACCATTCTCTATATTCTCTTTGGTCACGTACTTACCGGTGTTGCCAACTGGCAGGATTTTGCAGATCCCGCAAAAGGAAAAGAAGCCTCTGTTGCTTATGCAATTAAAAACCACATGCCGGGTTACGAGTGGCTCGAAACCTCTGTAACCGTTGCTATTCTTGCCGGTTTCTCTTCAGTTATTCTTGTAATGCTTATGGGTCAGAGCCGTGTGTTCTTTTCTATGGCTAACGACGGACTTCTGCCCAAAGTGTTTGCTGAACTGCATCCCAAACACAAAACACCCTACAAATCAAACTGGATTCTTTTTGTGTTTGTAGGCCTGTTTGCCGCATTTATTCCGGGCAGTGTTGCGGGCGATCTTACCAGTATAGGAACGCTGTTTGCTTTTGTACTGGTGTGTGTAGGTATTATTCTCATGCGCCGCAGCGATCCCAATGCAGTTCGTCCGTTTAAAACACCACTCGTTCCGCTGGTACCGATCCTCGGTATTCTGGTTTGCGGCGCAATGATTTTTTCGCTTGATGGCGTAACTCAGCTCAGTGCTCTTGCCTGGATGGCTATCGGCCTTGTTATTTACTTTGCTTATGGCAGTGTAAACAGCAAGCTCAAAAACAAGTAAATCAATTCATCCGTCAAAAGCCGTTTCTGGATTCAGAAACGGCTTTTGATTTTCCGATAGCGTATGAGCGAACAGTCCAAACTACATCGTGTATTAGGCTTAACAGATGCCACTTTGCTGGTAGCCGGTTCAATGATTGGTTCCGGTATTTTTCTTGTAAGTGCCGATATGTCGCGCGATCTCGGCTCTTCGGGCTGGATGCTGCTGGCGTGGTTGGTGACCGGATTAATTACACTCTCTGCAGCACTCAGCTACGGAGAACTGGCCGGCATGATGCCCGAAGCCGGCGGACAATATGTTTACATCAGGCGCGCATTCGGGAAACTCACGGCTTTTCTTTATGGCTGGACGGTTTTTGCAGTTATACAGACCGGCGTTATTGCAGCCGTTGCAATGGCTTTTGCCAATTACGCATCAGAGCTTGTGCCCGCATTCAGTTCCAAAAACATCCTGCTGAGTATCGGCAGTTTCAACGTTACTGCTCAGCATTTGCTGGCGGTTTCGCTCATCGTTTTTCTCTCATTCGTCAATTCCCGCGGGGTTGAAGGCGGTTCATTGGTGCAAAAACTTTTCACCTCGGCCAAACTCATTGCACTGTTTGCACTCATCGTGCTCGGCATCGGAATTGGCATGAGTTCCGGCACACTCTCGGCCAATTTTACCGATATGTGGGATGCCTCCAAAATGGTGAAGGATCCTGATTCGGGTGTGTGGACATCAACAGCAATTGGCGGTATTGCCCTGCTGGCTATGTTTGGCACTACAATGATCAATTCCCTTTTTTCGAGTGATGCCTGGAATAATGTCACCTTTATTGCCGGCGAAATCAAAGAACCGCACCGCAATATTCCGCGCAGTCTTTTGCTGGGAACCACAATTGTAACCGTGCTTTATATTTTGGCAAATGTGGCTTATCTCTGTCTGCTTCCGCTGAAAGGAAACCCCGACGGAGCCGATGCGTTCAGCCGCGGTATTCAGTTTGCCACCGAAGGGCGTGTAGGAACAGCCGCAGCTACAATCATTTTTGGTAATGTAGCCACAACCGTAATGGCCGTGCTCATTATGATTTCAACCTTCGGCTGCAACAACGGAATTATTCTTGCCGGCGCACGTTTGTTTTATGCCATGGGGCAGGATAAACTGTTTTTCGGACGAGCCGCAAAGCTCAACAGCAAAGGAGTTCCGGCTTTCGCTTTGTGGATTCAGTGCATTTGGGCATCCGGTCTCTGCCTTTCGGGCAGCTACAATGATTTGCTTACGTATGCCACATTTGCATCACTGCTTTTTTATATGGTTACTATTGCCGGCATATTTGTGCTTCGCCGCCGCGAACCCGATGCGCCGCGTCCGTACCGCGCACTGGCTTACCCGTGGCTGCCGGCGTTGTACATAATCGTTACAGCAGCCATTTGTATTGATCTGCTCATCTTTCAGACGCGTTACACAGCAGGCGGATTAATTATTGTAGCCATCGGTTTACCGCTGTACTTTATCCTGAATAAAATAAATGCGGAGAAAACAGCATCGCAGTGAAGTATCAAGAAATAGTGCGATTCATATAAAGCAATTTGGAAAAGCGGCATGGTGCTGAAACCGTGCAAACCGGCATCTTTACAAAAGATCATTGTGCCGGATGCAAAGCAGTAAGAATAACCTGTTTCAGTTTACCCGCCGAGAAAGGCGTGCCCTTGCTGTGCTTGCGGTTGTAATTGCTTTGCTCGGAATTTGGCATTTTTCATCAACCGGCTTTGCAGCGCTGCCCGAGTACAATTATGCGGCATTCGATAAATTGATGGCATCAAATCAGGCAACACCCGAAACTGATTCTGCCGAAAAACAGCCGCTGGAAAGCATGTATGAACTGGCCGGTGAAAAATCAATCTATCACCGCAAAGAAAAATTTTACTTCGATCCCAATAACCTGCCCGAAGATAAATGGGTGCGGCTCGGACTGAGTCCGGCACAAGCACGTTCGGTAAAAAAGTTTGAAGCCGCCGGCGGGAAATTCCGCTACCGGCAGGATGTGAAAAAGCTCATCGTTGTTTCGCCCGAACTTTACATTGAACTTGAACCCTACATTGCATTGCCCGACGAAACCCTGCCCGATGCAGCAAATGTAGGCCGCAACTCAAGATCATCAGAGTTGCCATCACGCACTCCGCAAATTATCGAACTCAATGCGGCTGATACTTTAGCATTGGTAAAACTCGAAGGTATCGGGCCGGTTTTTGCAAGGCGTATTGTAGCTTACCGCCAAAAACTGGGCGGCTTTCACAGCTCCGGGCAGTTGCTCGAAGTTTTTGGCTTCGATCAGGAACGGCTCGATTTGGTTGCCGCCAGCATTAACGTTGATTCGGCCTACATCCGTAAAATTAATGTGAACACAGCCGGTGCCGATGAACTGCGCCGGCATCCGTATTTCACGCCCGTGCTGGCAAAGACATTGGTCAGTTTCCGCAATGCACACGGCCCGTTTAAAAGTTTGCCCGATGTAATGCGCTGCCAGTTGTTCAGCCCCGAATTATACCGTAAACTTGCGCCGTACCTCACCATCTGAACTGTGGAAGCCATTCGCAACGTTATCCGAGATATTCCCGATTTCCCGAAACCGGGCATTCTTTTCAAAGACATTACCCCGCTGCTGCACAAGCCCGAAATGGGCAGCATTATCATCAACGGCTTTATTGAAAAGTTGGGCAGCGAACGTCCGGATGCAATTATCGGTATCGAAAGCCGGGGCTTTTTGTTTGGCTACGCACTTGCACAGGCATTAAAAGTGCCCTTTGTGCCGATACGCAAATCAGGCAAGCTGCCGGGCAAAACCATTGGCATTGAGTATGCTCTGGAATACGGCTCTGCCCGTATCGAAATTCACGAAGATGCAATTACGCCGGGCATGAATGTGCTTGTGCACGATGATTTACTGGCTACAGGCGGCACAGCAGCAGCTGCGGCTGCATTAGCCAAACAGCTTGGAGCTAATATTTCCGGTTTCGCGTTTGTGGTTGAACTCGGTTTTCTGAATGGCCGCGAGCCACTTTTGCCCTTCAGCAGCCATATTCACAGCTTAGTAACCTATTAAATTTGTCAGCAGACTGATTTTTAAACATAAACGGTAGCCGGACATCGCTCCGGCTATCGTATTTTTGCCAACCCGTAAAAAAATTCAGCAAAAGATCACATGGAATATACGCAGAGTGAAAATCAGGCGATGATCGCCGATGTCATCCGCAAATTTGGAGAAGAACAGATTCGTCCCCATTTTATGGAGTGGGATGAAACACAGGAGTTTCCAATCGAAACAATGAAAAAACTCGGCGAGCTTGGCTTGCTGGGTGTGCTTGTTCCCGAAGAATTTGGCGGAGCAGGCTTCGGTTATTTTGAATACGTAACAGCAATTACCGAACTCGGTAAAATTTGCGGATCAGTAGCCCTTTCAATGGCTGCACACAACTCACTCTGCACCGGCCATATTTTGCAATTTGGCAACGATGAGCAAAAGAAAAAATGGCTGCCCAAATTGGCTACCGGCCAGTGGATCGGCTCGTGGGGCCTAACTGAGCCCAACACCGGTTCAGATGCGATGCGCATGAAATGCGTAGCCACACAAGATGGTGATGATTGGGTGATTAACGGCACAAAATGCTGGATCACACACGGCATTTCATCTGATGTAATTGTAGTGTTGGTTCGCACCGGCGAACTTCTCGACTCGCGGGGCATTACTGCTTTTGTGGTTGAACGCGGCACACCGGGTTTCAGCGCGGGCAAAAAAGAAAACAAACTCGGTATGCGCGCCAGCGAAACCGCCGAAGTTATTTTCGATAATTGCCGCGTACACAAAAGCAATATCCTCGGTGAAGTTGGCGATGGCTTTGTACAAGCTATGAAAGTGCTCGACGGCGGCCGCATTTCTATTGCTGCACTTTCGCTCGGCATTGCAAAAGGCGCTTACGAAGCCGCACTCAAGTATGCACAAGAGCGCGAGCAGTTTGGTCAGCCTATTTCAAATTTCCAGGCTATCGGTTTTAAACTGGCTGATATGGCCACACAAATCGAAGCTGCCGAGTTGCTTACCTTCCAGGCCGCCGATCTCAAAAACCGCCATCAAAAAATGACCAAGGAAAGTGCTTTTGCAAAGTACTATGCCTCTGAAGTGGCTGTGAAAGTGTCAAACGAAGCCGTGCAGATTTTTGGCGGCTACGGCTACACAAAAGATTTTCCGGTTGAAAAATTCTACCGCGATTCAAAACTCTGCACCATTGGCGAAGGAACTTCCGAAATTCAGAAGCTCGTTATTGCCCGCGAAATTTTGAAGTAATTGCATCATCCAAATATCCTCAGCAAATGAAAAAACTCTTTTTAGGTATCGCAGTTTTTGCAGCCGCTTCGCTTCTCGCACAGAAGCCTGATGCTAAAGCACCCGAAAACTGGTTTAATCTTTCGTATAAAGAAACCGGTGTTCGCGGCGTAGGAACAGAACGTACCTACAACGAACTTACCAAAGGCCGCAAAGCCGATACCGTAATTGTTGCCGTGCTTGATGGTGGTGTTGATTACAAACACGAAGATCTTGCGCCGGTAATGTGGGTGAACCGCAAAGAAATTCCCGGTAACAAAATCGACGATGATAAAAACGGATATGTTGATGATATCCACGGCTGGAACTTTCTCGGCAATGCCGATGGCCGCAACGTACAGTTCGATCAGCTCGAAATGACACGTCAGGTAAAACTCCTTTCCGCACGTTTCAAAAACAAAACAGCAACCGAAATTTCTGCTGCTGACCAGGCAGATTATTCTCGCTATCTAAAAATGAAAGCGGATCTGGAAAAGGAACTCGCACTGTATTCCCGGATTCTTGATCAAGTTCGCCCGGCGAAAAAAATGATGGACGGACTGATTGCTGATATTAAAAAACAGCGCAATGTTGATACTGTAATGTACTCTGATTTTGCCAAGTATTCGCCTTCAACAAAATATGCCGGATACTATGAGAACCTCAAAGTAAAAGCCGGTATTACAAGCCAGGAGTCATGGTCAGGCTATCAGGCAGAAATAAATGAATTCTACTCACAATTATACAGTCGCGTTAACTATCACCTAGATCTCGACTACGATTCACGTTCAATTGTTGGTGATAATTACGAAGATGCTTCCGAACAATACTACGGCAACAACGATGTGAAAGGCCCCGATGCATCACACGGAACACACGTAGCCGGTATTATTGCCGGTGTGCGTGATAATGGTGTGGGTATCAAAGGCGTTTGTGCATTTGTGAAAATTATGGGTGTGCGTTGTGTGCCTGATGGCGATGAGCGCGACAAAGACGTTGCCAATGCAATTCGCTATGCAGTTGATAACGGCGCGCAAATCATCAATATGAGTTTTGGAAAAGCATACAGCCACAACAAAGGCATTGTAGATGATGCCGTTCGTTATGCGCAAAGCAAAGGTGTACTGCTTATTCACGCTGCCGGCAACGATAGTAAAAACACAGATATTGCTGATGTTTTCCCGAACAATGATTTCCTCAGCGGAGGTGCTGCCGATAACTGGATGGAAATTGGCGCGCTTTCATGGAAACCTAAAAAACAAGCTGTTGCACCGTTCAGTAACTACGGCAGTAAAGAAGTTGACGTATTCTCGCCCGGTGTCGATTTGAATTCGTGCAAGGTTGATGGTGGTTACATTCCCCAAAGCGGAACCAGTATGGCTGCTCCGGTTTGTGCAGGTGTTGCAGCAGTACTGAAAGCTTATTACCCAAAACTCAGCCCGCAGCAAATCAAACAAATTATCGAGAACTCATCTGATAAATCGCTCGCTAAAAAGCGTGTTGTAAAGCCGGGTGAAAAACGCAAAAAAGTTAAGTTCAAAAAACTCAGCCGTACCGGTGGTGTTGTTGATTTGTATGCCGCCTTCCAAATGGCAGATACGATGAGCAAGTAAGCTTAGTTTGTACTACTGATAATTTAAAAAAAACAAACCTTCAAGGTTTCTAAAACCTTGAAGGTTTGTTTTTTAAATTATTTACAATTCTATTGCTCCCCAAACTCCAACTGCGCCCGCGTATAGTCTTCGGGAATACCGATATCAATAAAATATCCGCTGCTTACAAATCCGTTGAGGTGCGCTGTTGCCGCCTGTTTCGCAAAGAAATCGTATTCGATACTGAATGCTGTTGATGCAGGTGTGTGCGAAAGATAAAATGCGCGGTTCAGTAAATACACACCGCCGTTAATCAGCGCAGCACCCTGCAGGCTTTCCAATTTTTCGCGAAATGCGGTTACGCGATTATTTTTTAAATCAATAGTTCCGTAACGCGAGCCGTCTTCAACTTCGCGCAAAGCCAGCGAAGCATCGGCATTGGATTTTTTGTGTGCTTCGGAATATTCGGCAATCGGTACAGCAAAAAACGAATCGCCGTTAAGAACAAGCACCGTTTCAGTTTTGCATTTTTCGAGTGCAAGTCGGATGCCGCCGCCGGTTCCGAGCGGACTTTCTTCATAGCAATAAGCAATTTCCATATTGCAGTACTGCTTGCCGAAATGGTCTTTTACCTTATCGGCCATATAGCCAACCGAAAGTACAATGCGTTTAATGCCTGCGGCAGCAAGGTATTCGAGCAGGTAATGCAGAAAAGGGCTTCCGTTTACCGGTGCCATTGGTTTTGGAACATCACTCACTACAGTGCGCAGCCGTGTGCCAAAACCACCTGCAAGAACTACAGCTTCGGTAATCATGCTTTTGGGAAAAGCTGCTGCTCTACAATCTCGCAAAGCGTATGCCCCAGCAGCATGTGGCATTCCTGAATGCGCGGCGTATCGGTTGACGGGATGTTGATGAGGTAATCGCAAAACGGCTTCATTTTTCCGCCGGTTTCGCCGGTAAAGCCAACTGTAATTACACCCATTTCGCGGGCTTTTTCAAAGGCTTTTACCACGTTGCCGGAGTTGCCGCTTGTGCTTAAACCAATAAGAATATCGCCTTTGCGACACATGGCTTGCACAAGGCGGCTATAGACTTGATCGTAGCTGTAATCGTTTGCTACAGCTGTGAGGTACGAGGTATTTACATGAAACGCATCCGAGTTCAGCGGCGGACGGTCATAATAAAACCGGCCTGAGAGTTCGGCAGCAAGATGTTGCGCATCGGCTGCACTGCCGCCGTTTCCGCACCACATCACTTTGTTGCCGTTGCGGTAAGCATCGGCAGCCATTTCGGCAACTTTGGTAACGGTTTCAAGAAGTTGAGTATTGCCCAGCAATTGTTGCTTGAGCTGTATTGATGCCGTGATGCGGCTTTGCAGAAGGTTCAGCAGGTCCATGTTGTTAATCCGTGATCTGTAAATGTAAATGATTTCGTTTGCCCGCCGAACTTCTCCAGCGTTTGCTGAACATTAAGTTTTGTGGTTCCGGGGCAGTAAAAAAACATAAAGCCTCCGCCGCCCGCACCCGAAATCTTGCCCCCGCTGGCACCGGCTTTCAGCGCAGCTTCGTAAATATCATCAAGCAGCGAATTTGAAATAGATGCTGCCATTTTCTTTTTGTTCAGCCAGCCCACATTCAGCACTTCGCCCATGCGGTCAACTTCGCCGCGCAGCAAACATTCTTTCATCTGCACAGCTTGTTCTTTCAGCCGGTGCATTGCATCTACAGCCTCGGTATTGTTCTTCTTCACGTTTTCAACCTGATGCGTAATGATCTGTGCCGAATCACGATTGGTGGCGGTGAAGTAGAGGAGAAGGTTCATTTCTAACTCCGCCAGCACATCAGGCTTTACGGTGAGCGGATTTACAATTACTTTATCGTTCGCTAGGAATTCCAGGAAATTTACACCGCCGAATGTAGCTGCATACTGATCCTGTTTGCCGCCCGCCATTTTCATTTCGATGCGCTCTATTTCAAATGCAAGGTGCGCAATATCGTATTGCCCGAGCGGCAGATTCAGCCATTCCTTAAACGCACCGATAATCGCAACTACCAGAGTTGAGGATGTTCCCAGCCCCGAACCTTGCGGTGCTTCAATCCATGTAGTGAGGCGAAACGAAAGCGGTTTTCCGTTGTTGAACTCACGCACAATGCGGTTGTAAACACCAACCTGCAGCTCGTAACTGCGATCATCAAACGGTAATTCAGCATCAGCAGTGTAGCTGCGGCTCCGATCCGGCGAACCCGAAATCAATTCTACTTTTCCGTTGTCAAGCGGTTCAAGCACAGCATAGGCATAACTGCTGATTGTGGCATTGAGAATTGCACCTCCGTGCAAATCAGAATAAGGCGAAACATCAGTGCCGCCACCGGCCAATCCAAGCCGCAGCGGAGCTTTACTTTTAATAATCATGATGCAGTTCCTGAAATTTTTTGATGCAGTAAGGTAACAGCATTGCACATTACTTCCCAACTGTATTTCTTCTTTTCTTCAATAGTGGCCGCTGTAAAAGCAGCTTCACGCTTGTCGGTGTAATAATCTACAATGCTGTCGGCAATTACTTTAGCCTGCGGAGCAACTACATATCCAGATGTGCCGTGCGCAATAATTTCACCAAGCCCGCCAACATCTGTTACGAGCGAAGGACGGTTAAACTGCAGCGCAATTTTAGTTACTCCGCTTTGTGTAGCGGTATGATAGGTTTGCGCAACAAGATCACATGCACTGAAATACCAGCGCACATCATCATCGGCAATAAAATGCGTGTGCATTACTAAGCGTTCCTGCAATTTATGTTGTTCGATGAATGTATTGTAAGGAGCTGCATCTTCATAATATTCTCCGGCCACAATCAGCTTCACGTTAAGTGCTTTTACACGTTCATCGGTAAGTGCTTCAAGTAGTAAATCCAAACCTTTGTACCGGCGGATCAATCCGAAGAAAAGCAGATAATTGCCGTTCGGCTCAAGCTTGAGTTTCTCGCGGGCAACAGCTTTTGATTCAGGCTCACCAAACGAAGTATAAAGCGGATGCTCCGAAAATAACTTATGCGGCGAGCGGGTAAACAGATTCAGATCTTCAAGCACTTTTTTCGACATGGTCAGAAAACCGTCGCAGCTTTTCAGAAAATAGCTGGCTAATTGTTTATCGCCCGGTCGTTTTTCGTGCGGAATCGCATTATCTACTAAGCCGATCACTTTTGTCTTGCCGTTTTTCTTTGCACGGCGGGCAATAGTGCCTAATGCCGGGCCCATAAACGGAAGCCAGAATCGGATAATCAGCAAATCCGGTTTTTCGCGCTTGATGTACTTGCCCACCGAAAGCCAGTTGAACGGATTTACCGAATTGATGCGCGTTTCAATGCGAATATCTTCGGGGGCTTTCCCGGTTTCGTTATACTGCGTAGTTCCCGGAAACAGGAACGAGGGATATTGCAGCGAAAAAGAGATAATGCGTGTGTCGTGCCCGGCCTTATTCAGCGCCCGACACAGCAACTCGTCGAAAGTGGCCAAGCCGCCCCGCAACGGAAACGCCGGCCCGATGATGAAAATTTTCAATGGTTTCACGGTACAGAAGGTGTAAAGATAAGCCGATGAACCATGCCGGGATACAGATTTTGAAGGTTTTCAGCCGCGAAATGTTAAAAATACTTGCTCAAATAAAAATCACTCCCTACATTTGCACCCCTAATAAAACAAAACCAAGCAGGTCAAACATGATTATCGTTGCTGTAAAAGAAGGCGAATCGCTTGAAAAAGCGTTGAAAAAGTTCAAGAAGAAATTCGAGAAAACCGGTGTTGTTCGCGCTCTGCGTGATCGCCAGAAGTTCACAAAGCCTTCCATTCGCAAACGCGAAACCAAGCTGAAAGCGATTTATCGCCAGCAGATGCAGCAGTCTATGGAAATGTAAGCCCAAAGGCTGCATCCATTTTACTGAAGCTATACTTATTCAGAAATACACACTCTTCGGGCAACTTTTTTAAGTTGAACTCGTTCAAGAGTGTGTATTTCTTTTTGTCGTGACCGAAGACAGCGTTTCCCGCTTTATTGATTACCTCGCTTTTGAAAAGCGATTTTCCCCGCACACGCAGGCAGCCTACCGCGTTGATCTTATTCAGCTGCGCGATTTTCTGGCCATCACTTACGATAATCTTCCTCCCGAAGAAGCTGGCTATCAGCTTATCCGTTCATGGATTGTAGAGCTGATGAATCAGGGCATTTCTCCCCGCTCCGTAAACCGCAAAATCACTACGCTTCGTACGTATTACCGTTTCCTCATGCGCGAGGATCGCATAACGGTGAATCCAATGCTCAAAATTCAGGGGCCGAAAACAGCGCGCCGGTTACCCGAGTATGTGGAGGAAAAACAAATGCAGCAATTGCTCGACGGGCGTGCTTTTGATCCCGGCGAAGGAGAAGACCCGTATGATGCAGAACTGGCCCGCCTTGTAGTTGAACTGCTTTACGGAACAGGCATTCGTTTGGCCGAGCTTATCGGACTCCGGCAGGATGCTTTTGATACAAGCCGCAACACTATTAAAGTACTCGGAAAACGCAACAAAGAACGCATTGTACCTGTGCCGGTAGGATTAACCGAACTGGCGAAAGGCTTTATTGCCCTCAAAGCAACCCGAAATGTACCCGCCGACCCCGAAGACGGCCAGGTTTACCTGCTTCAGCAAAATACCGGAAAAAAACTACCCCGGAAGTTTGTTTACACGCTCGTGAGACGTTACCTTAGCATGGTAACCACCATTGATAAAAGAAGCCCGCACGTGCTGCGTCACACCTTTGCCACCCACATGCTCAATAACGGCGCTGATCTTAACGCCATTAAAGAACTTTTGGGCCATGCAAACCTCTCCGCCACACAGGTGTACACGCACAACACGGTCGAAAAGTTGAAGAATATATACCAGCAGGCTCATCCGAGAGCCTGATAACAGAGTATTAACACACAAAAGGAGGAACTTGATATGGACATTCAGATTCAATCCATTCACTTCGATGCAGATAGTAAGCTCATCAATTTTATCGAAGAAAAAGTAGGAAAACTCACTCATTTTTATGACGGTATAATAAGAAGCGAAATTTTTCTTCGTCTTGATAAATCAGACA
>JBKDHA010000050.1:0-29365 GCA_046335555.1 Bacteroidota bacterium | reverse complement strand
AAAATAGCGTTTGAAGTAACCATGATTGCTGCGTGTCTGATGCCGTTCGGCAAAGGCTTAAAATGGCTGGGCGGCGAGTTGTATGTGGCAGTAACGGGAGGCGTGGAAACGGCGGCAGTTGGTTTGGGCGTTTATTATTTTACGCACGATTTTATTGTTCAGTATCGAGCCCTTGAAATGTTGCCAAAGGATCAGCGCAACAAGGCAATGCTTGAATTGCTAGCGATGAGTTTGATGATGGGTTTTCTGACGTATAAGGCTGTGCGCGGTGTTTCTGAATCGCTGGGCTACAAAGAATCTTACCAACCCAAGCCGGGCGATCAAAACAGGCCGAGTGATGCGTTGGTGAATCCGGGTGCGAAGAAGCCTGCTGATGCTGATGCGGTGACTGAGCCTTTGAATACCGGGAAGCCTGCGGATGCTGATGCGGTGACTGAAAATGTGACTACCGGTAAGCCTGGTGAAATAAAACCTGTGGCGAAAGAGGAAAGTGGTTTGCCTCCCTTTACGGAGGAGCAGTTAACGTATTCACAATCCGGGAATATTGAGTATTTGAATGTGAAGTTGGAGACGGGTGAAGTGTTTACGCTGAAGCGTGAGGATGGCGGGGAATGGTTTGTAGATAGTAACAGCGGAGGGAAAACAACGAATGCGGAGGTGTTGGGAAGAGTGCCAGAGGAATTTAAGAAGGGAAAAATAAGTGATGACAAATTAATTACAAATAAGTTTCCTGACGATGAAATCCCAACTTATGGAAGTTCTTTCGAATTTGAAATTGTAAATGGATTATTTAAAACGAAAAATGGTGGAACATTGGATGGAACTTGGGACTTCATTATAACTTCTCAAAATGAGTTAAAACTTGGTAGCAGTCATTTGTTTTTAGCAAATAAAAAACCAGTAAAAGCTGCTGGTCGAATTGTGGTTGTTGAGGGAAAGCTAACTTATATTTTTAATACTTCTGGTCACTATAGACCATCAGTTCAAGAGTCATTAACTTTTGGAGGATTATTTAAGAATATTGGGATAGAAACTAAAGGTGTAGAATTGACTGTTTATGAATTCATTAGTGATAATAAAGGTATGATTATTAATGAAAAAATAGTTGTCGAAATTATTTTAGAATAATATTTAAAAGTAAATTTGTTTGATTAAATAAAAAGCACATGATTGACATTTCAAAAAATATATTAGAGACTATTTATATTAAATATCAAAGTCAGTTAAATCGACGTTCACATACTGAAACTGAACTTCAAGATACAATCGGTTCTATTTTTCAAATAGGAACTCGTGATTCAATTATATGGTTCTTTGAGAACAAACCATCACAATTCAATATTCGCTTTTTATTATGTTTTCCAGAAATATGGAACAATTTCAATTATGCGGATTGGTGTTATATTTCTGATAATTTAAATAGGCCTAACAATCCAAAATATCTGATGCAAGATTATGGCCATTTTGATGATTTTATCTTCCTCTATAATTATGCAAATGTAAACTGGCAGGAGTATATTTTATTTAAATCAAAAATTAAGAAAGAAAATAAAGAAAGTATTTTATCTTATATCAACATTATTATATCTGATATGAAAAAGAAATACCCCAATCCAAATTTCAAAGGTTATGGTGATATTAGTTATTTACATTCGATAAAAAACAAATTAATTTTAGCAGGTATTTCACCAGTTCAAGAAGTTAATAAGTATAAAAAAATAGAGATACTTTCTTAGTCTTTTACTAAGCCGAATTTCTAATTCGACTTTTCAGGTATGAAGTTACGAAACGATATACCTTACATACTGTCAAAATACAGATACGGTTCTGTTTATTTGAAACACCTAACGGAATGAATCCTAGCCCCGGGCGAACGGAAAGCCTCCCCGCAATTTCTGCGGGGAAGGACTTGAAGAGAGCACGGGAACGGACGGTATTTTATAGCACACTACTTTCGCTCCTTACCTTTTTAAGCACTTAACGACAAAAGCATTTTATCAAACAGCATTTCGAATTACTCGATTCATTCAGCAAAGAGCCAAACTTAGTTGAGATCTAACGCTGAGTTGACGCACAAAAAAAACTCCTGCCTCAGCATTCTGAAACAGGAGTTTGTATGAATTAGTTTACAACTAAGTTACGCCACTCTGAGGTTATCCATTTTGGCTTTTGTCAATTTCTCGCGGGCATAGTCGATGGTAATGTTGAAGCTTCGCGAAGTAGAATCGGAAGGGATTTCAAACATGGCATCAATCATAATAGCTTCGCAAATTGAACGAAGTCCGCGTGCACCGAGCTTATATTCCATGGCTTTGTCAACAATGTGGTTGAACACCTCATCGTCGAAGCTGAGTTTAACGTTATCCATTTCGAACAGGCGAACATATTGCTTCATGAGCGCGTTTTTCGGCTCTGTGAGAATGCTGCGCAATGCCGAGCGGTCGAGCGGGTTCAAGTGCGCGAGTACGGGCAAACGACCAATAAGCTCGGGAATAAGCCCGTAGCTTTTCAGGTCTTGCGGCACAATGTACTGCAGCATGTTTTCCTTATCGATTTCGGCATCCTGCTGACCGGCTGTGTAGCCAATGGTTTGCGATTTCAGACGGCGGGCAATTTTGCGGTCGATACCGTCGAAAGCTCCGCCGCAGATGAACAGAATGTTTCGGGTGTTTACCTGAATCATTTTCTGTTCGGGGTGCTTGCGGCCGCCTTGCGGGGGAACGTTTACCACGTTTCCTTCAAGCATTTTAAGCAGGGCCTGCTGCACACCTTCGCCCGATACATCGCGGGTGATGGAAGGGTTATCGCTTTTGCGGGCAATCTTGTCTATTTCATCAATGAACACGATGCCGCGTTCTGCAGAGTTCACATCGTAGTCGGCTGCCTGCAGGAGGCGAACCAGAATGCTTTCAACATCTTCGCCAACGTAGCCGGCTTCGGTAAGCACAGTAGCATCGGCAATACAGAAGGGAACGTTGAGCAGTCGGGCAATAGAACGTGCCAGCAGTGTTTTGCCGGTTCCGGTTTCGCCAACAAGAATGATGTTAGATTTTTCTACATCAATTTCTTCGACTCCGGCTTTGCGTGTTGCCGGTTTTTGAGCAATTCGTTTGTAGTGATTGTAAACAGCCACCGAAAGAACCTTCTTGGCCTGATCCTGACCAATTACATACTCATCCAGATGGCGTTTTATTTCCATCGGCTTGAGCAGTGTAAGCGCTGTGCTTACATCCTGGGTTTTGCGGGAATCCTGCTCCTCCTTCACAATTCGGTAGGCCTGCTGGATGCACTGATCACAAATATGCCCCTGAATGCCGGCAATCAGCACCAGTGTATCTTGTTTATCGCGTCCGCAAAATGAGCAGTGGATATGCGGTTCTTTGTTTGCCATTATAAAATAGGTGTCGAAACTGACAAAAAAGCATTCCGTATGTAAACGGAATGCTTTTTCAAATGTAACGAAAAAATGATGTCGGCAGGATTACTTGTTGCCTTTGCCTGTCAGGATTTCATCAATCATGCCATAGTCTTTGGCTTCCTGTGCTGTCATCCAGTAATCGCGGTCGCTGTCGGCCCAAACTTTTTCGTAAGTCTGTCCGCTGTGCTTGGCGATAATGTCATAAAGCTCTTTTTTGAGTTTCATGATCTCACGCGCTGTGATTTCGATATCAGAAGCCTGACCTTCGGCACCGCCCAGAGGCTGGTGAATCATAATGCGGGAGTGGGGCAGGGCGGTACGTTTACCTTTTGCACCGGCGCACTGAAGAACAGCACCCATTGAAGCGGCAATACCGGTACAAATTGTAGCCACATCAGGCTGCACAATCTGCATTGTATCGTAAATGCCGAGACCTGCATACACAGAGCCTCCGGGTGAGTTCATGTAAATCTGGATGTCTTTCTTAGAATCTACTGACTCAAGAAAGAGCAACTGTGCCTGCACAATATTAGCTACCTGATCGTTAATGCCGGTGCCGAGGAAAATGATACGATCCATCATCAAACGCGAAAACACGTCCATTACGGCAATGTTCATTTGGCGTTCTTCAATAATGTTGGGCGTAAGGCCACGGGGCATCGACGTAATTGACGAGGCATAGCCGTCGAACGTCAGGCTGTTGATTCCGTGATGCTTCACGGCATATTTGCGGAATTCGTTGTGATCGAACATACGTTATTCAGTTTTTACGTTGAGGTTCTATGTTTCAAGATCAATGCCAGACGTTGCGGCCTGTCAGTTTGACATTACATTTTGCGAGCGACAGCTACTTTGAAGTAGTTCTAAAAACGCTAAAGATTGAGGCGGAGGATGGAGCGAAAACCGGAGTTTATAGGTATAAATGAGGATTTTCGCGACGAGTCCAACGAAGATATTTAGTGTTTTTAGGGCTGCTTATTTTACGCCAGCGAGAAAATCGTCGTAGCTCACTTCTTTTGAAGTAATGCTGCAAACGGTGCGGTAGTGGGTCATCAGTTTTTGCTGATAAAGATTTTCAAACACTTTACGTGCTTCTTCTTCTTTACCAAGTAAACGCTGTGCATTTGCAGTAAGTTCATCATTGCTCACGTCATCCGGATTCATGCCGTATTTGCGGTAATTATCGCGGAGAAGTTCTTTAACATGCTCGGTTGCTTCTTCCGAAGAGACCTTGATGTCGTTGTCTTTGATGATTTTGTTTTCGATCAGCTGCCAGCGGAGTTGGCGAGCATACATATCGTACTCTGCATCAACTTGCTCGGGAGTAATCGGTTTTTCGTTGGCGGTGAGCAGCCAGCGTTTGAGAAAATCATCGGGCAGGCTGAGGTTGGTGCGGCCAATGAGTTCAGAGGCAATATCGTTTTGCAAACGTTTTTCGGTATCGTTGCTGAACATGCCGGTAAGTTCCTGAGCAATGCGGCCGCGGAATTCGTCAACTGAGGTTACGCTGCCGGCACCGTAAATTTTATCGAAAAACTCCTGTGTGAGTTCAGCGGGTTGCAGACGGCTTACCTGTGTTACGGTGAACTGGAAGTTTGAGGTCAAACCTTCGGCGGCCTGCGGCTCGATGCCTAATTTCTGAGCCAGAGCAGTAGCATCGGTATCAATATGTGCGGCGCCGAGCACTACTTTATCATCAACTTTGGCACCTTCCAGTGCTTTATGCTCGTCGCGAACCGGATTATCGAGGAACATGGTAGAGGCTTTGAAAATACCGCCGGGGAGGATTTCACCGTTGGCATCAAGCTCTACAAAAGTTCCGTAAACCAGATCGCCGGCTTGTGCACTGTCTGTAGCTGCAACACTGCCATAACGACGGGTGAGATCGCTCACGTAACCGTCGATCAGTTTATCGTCGATGGCAACTTTGTATTCGGTAAGCTGAATATCGCTGCCGAGTTTGAGTTCAAACTTAGGAGCAAGTGCCATGTCAAACTGAAACTCAAACTCGGTTTGGGTTTCAATATCAACATCATCGTTCTGTGGCTTGGGGAGTGGGTTGCCAAGCACATCCAGCTCATTGCTGCGGATATAATTGTACAGCTCATCAGAAAGCATTTTGTTCAGCTCTTCGGCTAAAACCGATTTGCCGTACATCTTCTTTACAAGCGATGCGGGTACTTTGCCCGGACGGAACCCCGGCATAGAAACCTGCTTCTGATAGGTGCGCAGGGCTTTTTCTACACGGTCTGAATAGTCTTCAGGACCGATTTTCACTTTAACAACGGCATTCAGCTCGTCAATGTGCTCTTTGGAAATGTTCATGATTCAGAGATCAGCTGTGACCGGCATTTTTGTTTAGCCGGTTTTTTTGTAAAACGGATGGCAAAGATAAGTCAAAATCAGCCGTTTTCGACCACAAAAAGGGGATTACCGCCTGTTTGTTAAAAACGGCCGTCTGTATAGCCGAAATGTCACACTGCGTATTCCTGCCATCCGCCGTGCTATTGCTGCATTACTTTTGCATAACCCCTCGTTATATCATATACACCTTTGGGTGTTAGTACATGGCAAAAGAAGCATTAACATCAACAATTCGGCTTGAATATCGGGAAGACCGGATTCTTCGGATTACTATTTTACCAAATTCGCGCATAGATATTGAGCAGGCGCGTTTAAATTGGGAAACCGCAGGGCGTTTAATTGGCAGCACGCGTGTTGCTGTACTTGTAAATGCAACAGCCGAACATCAGGTTACCCGTTTGGCTCAGGAATTTGCTGCCGAAAATTCACAATTCCGCGTAGCACATGCTGTTGTAACTTCCAGCACCATCACCCGGCTGATAACTACATTATACGTTGCACTTTTCCGTCCTTCGGTTCCGCTGAAATTATTTTCGGATATGTCATCAGCCGAAGGCTGGCTTCGTCAGCAATTGCTGGAAGAAGAAATGAATGAACGAAAAGCCGGGTAATAAATATATGTAGGGACGCGATGCATCGCGTCCCTACATATATTTATGCGTTTAAAATCCCCCGCCCCCGTCATCCATAGTTTGCTGCTGACGCACATTGCGGCGCTGGGTGTTGTCTTCGCCCTGCCCAAAACGCCAGGTGAATGTTACCATCAGGATTCGGCTTTCGCGTTTGCGCATACCGGTCATTTGATAGCCTGTAAGGTCGTTTTCCAGTTTAAACTTGCGGGTGTCAAAAATATCGCTCACGTTGGCTGTAAGCTGAGCGCGGTTGCGAAAAAGATCCTGACGGATGCCAATATCAATACCGCCAACCATCATGAAACTGCCTGCAGGTTGTATAAATGGTGATGAATAAAAGCCAGTAAGCTGAAGATTTGTAGCTGGCAAAATCCGGTAATTAACTGTACCGCGTGTTGACCAGTTTACGGCCGCACTTTGCAAACCGGCTTCAATATTATCGCCGTTAATCATGTTTCTGTAGCCGTTCAGCGTAATCATGATATTGCCTTTACGCTTGGGAAGTTGCATTCTGAAAACAGACTCTACACCGATATTATCGGAAGTTGAATAGTTAACCGGACGTACTAATGCTACGCCGGTTACCAGATTATATATGCGAACCATTGAAATCAGATCTTTGGTGTGGCGGTAAAATACGGTTGCGCTGAGGCTCATGCCATTTTCAAAACTCCGTGCCAAATTTAATTCTGCAGAATTAATGTATTCCGGCTGCAGAAACGGATTGCCGGAACGCAGATTAAGCGAATCGCTGATGTCAACAAACGGGTTTAGTTGCCCGTTGCCCGGACGATTCAGGCGACGGCTGTAGCTTACCTGCCACTCGAAACCGGGTTTTACTGTGTAGCGCACCGAGGCACTGGGGAACAGTCCGAAGTAGTTATTTACAAAATCGGAAGTTGTTGCTTCTGAAGTTCCGGTGAGTTGTGTTTGCTCGCCGCGTACACCTAGCTGATAATCAAATTTCCGTCTGTGCATGGCTGCCTGAATGTAGCCGGCATAAATGTTTTCGTTAAAAAGAAAGCGGTCGCTGAAACGTGTGTCAGATACATATCCACCGCTGTAATCGGTAAAAAATACGCCCTGCGTATTGTCGTAATTGCGTATCGAATATTTGAGACCGGTTTCAAAACGCAAACTATCGTTGAACGGATGTGTGTAATCAATCTGCGCTATTCCGGTTCCGAAAATATTATCTGAATTGTTCAGTTGGTAGGGCAAAGCATCAGTAACAGAATTGCTGAAGTTATTGCGGTCGCGGCGATTGTTGTAGGAGAAAGAGGTTGCGGCTGTTAGTTTGCGCTGGCTTCCGGGAAATGATTTTGCAAAGTCAAGTGCCACATCAGCGCCAGCAGCTTTTTGCCGCTCAACTGTTATGCGGTTGAAGCCAGAATAAGTAGCAAGGTTTTCATCGAGAAAGAAATAACTCAAGCTGTCATCGCGTTCATCTCGTTTAAAGTTGCCGCCGGCCGATATGGAAAGCGTATTGTAGTTATTGATGAAAAAATCGGCACCGACGCGGCCGGTGTGCGACATATCATTTGAAATACCGCGCCCTGTGGTGATGAAGTAAAAATTGGTATCAGCCGTAAACGTGTGCTGATTGAGTAAACGTTCAGACCAGCGGTCATCACTTCTCCAGTTATAGTTAGTGTAGAAGTTTACTTTCTTCATCCGGCTGTTGAGGTTGAGCGCTCCGTTATATTTTCCGTTTGAGCCCTGTCCTAATGTAACAGATCCGTTGAATCCTTTTTTTGCGTCTTTCTTTGTAATGATATTAATAATTCCGGCCATGCCCTGTGCATCATATCTGGCCGACGGGTTGGTGATGATTTCGATACGATCAATCATACTTGCCGGAACCTGCTGCAATGCTGCCTGCCTGTCGCTGCCGGTAATTCCGGAAGGGCGGCCGTCGATAAGTATTGTTACATTTTCGCTGCCGCGCAAACTCACTTTTCCGTCTATATCAACTGCAACAGAAGGAATATTTTGCAGTACATCTGTTGCGCTTCCGCCGGCATTAGTGATGTTCTGATTTACGTCGTACACTTTTTTATCAATGCTGTTCGAATAGTCAGAGCGTGTGTCTGAAACTTCAACAGTGTTTAGTTGCTGAGAAGAAGTGCCAAAAGCAATGCGGCCAAGATCGGCTTGTGTGGCTTGCGGAGTAACGGCAAATGATTTTGAGAATTTTGTTACATATCCAATAAACGAAATGCGCAGGTAAAAACGCCCCGCCGGCAGTGCGATCTGAAATTGTCCGTTTTTATCGGTAATACCGCCGCCTGCAAAACCACTGTCGGGCAATGAAAAGGCGGTGAGCGTTACATATTCAAGCGCATTTCCGTTTGAACTGTCGGAGATGATGCCAATTACTTTTCCGATAATTGGTTTTGGTTTGGCAGCAGGAGTTGCTTTTTGACGTGTAGTATCGCGCTGTGCAGGTTGCTGTGCTGAAAGGAAAAACGAAACCAGCAAAAAAGCCGGTAGTAGAAATAATCGCATGTGGCAGTTGAATCGGTATCGGATGCAAAGGTATCCTAAATCTCAGCCTTGTGCGAATGGATTTGATGAACGGTAAGTTAATTGAGGTTAATTGCAAGGCAATAAATAAAGCTGCTTTGAGCTTAATTGAGCCGGTGCAGAGCAATAAGTTCAAACTTAGGAATCTGAACTTCAAACAAATAGCCATCAACTTCGCGGCGGAAAAGATAGGCGCCGTGCATGGTTCCTATTTCGCTTGTCAGGTTGCAGGCCGAATCATACGTGTACGATTCACCCGGATTCAGAACTGGCTGCTGACCAATTACGCCTTCGCCTTCAACTTCGTGACGCATTCCGGCCGAGTCAAATATAAACCAGTGACGACGCAGTAACTGTACAGTATATTCACCATTGTTCTCTATTTCAATCTGATAGGAGAAAAAATAGTGCTGCTGTCCTGGACGTGAATGTGCCTCTTCATAACGGCTCTGAACCGAAATTTTGATGCCATGTGTAACGCGCGTAACCATGCCTGAAGGGTTTGGTTTCAACAATTTTACAAAACACTTATCAATTCTAACAACTAAATCTCAGAAAGGTTGCATTAATTAATGCTTAATTGTGCTTTGGTGTTTTGTTAAAATGTTGATAGTCAGATTAAAATGCTGATATTCAGGAATTCTGAAGTTCAGAAAAATGGGTATTACTGCGGCCGCGACGAAAAGCGTTTAATTCCGACGAGTCTGTCGTATCTCGCCCCCGGTTTGCGCTGATACACATAAACAACATACGTGTTTTCGGTTTCCTGGTGCATTCCTTCGGCAAAGTAATCGTCGGCAGCAGCCTGATTATCGCGGCGGAGCACGAACTCATAGTTATAAAACCCTTGTTTGAGCATAACCATAGCTTCGTAGCCGCGGCGCTCGTAGTTGTAAATCATTTTCATTTCGGGCTTGAACTGCCAGTCGCTCATAGCTCCGAAAACATAGAGATCGCCTTCTTCGGCCGGAATTTCCCACTTGAGGAAAAAGTGTACATAAACATAGTCGGCTTCGGTAATGCTGTCGCCGCCATCGAACGAGTTGATCATAAAGCGCCCGTTCAGATCGGGATTGTTGAGGTAGCGTTTGTAGGTTCGCTTTTCGTCGGTGAGCAGATAAACGTGCTTTCTTCCGTCGCTGCCCATTTCAATGTTCTGAACACGTTCGGTTTGGTAGCGCATGCTTCTTGTATCGAACCAGCGAAACTCATTGCCACCGCGAAACACATTTACATCTTCATAGTCGTAGGTAAGTTCGCTGCCGTTTACAAACTGCGGCTGAAGATTCATTACCGCATTGTCCCAGCGGCCATTCTGGCGGATTACGGTTTTCAGCTCTGAGAACGGATTGCTGATTGCATTGCCGGTATTGATTTTGAAATCAACTTCCTGCTTAAAATTTCTGTCGCTTACAATTGTTGCCGGATGAACGCTTCCGGTTAACGAAACAATTTCTTCGGTAACAATAAAGCGGCGGGTAAGTACCAACTTTTCAGGATCATTGTCTCGATAAACTTTGAGCAGATAATTTCCAGAGAACAGAAGTTTAAAATTATCGTGCGGAAAACTTGCGCGGTAGTTGGTAAACTTCTGTAATGTGTTTCGCGAAAACCGGTAATCGGTGATTGGCTGATCCTGAAATCCGTCGATAAAATCAGACACTGATAAGTTACTCGGTTCCCAGTCGTAACTGCAATGCACAACAGTGTAGCTGTAGTTTTTGAAATCGCCGTCGAGATCATCAAACAACAAATAAAGCTGATCGTCGGAGCCGAGGCGGATTACAGCATCACTGAGCGAGCCGGGATTGCTGCTGAGAATAACTGTGCGGATTGCCGGCTCGTAGATATGATCTTCGTAGCGAATTGATTTATCAGAAAAGTAATCCACTGTTGTATCGGGAGCGGAAGCTTTGCACAGTGCCGGCAAAAGAATAAAAAGTAAAAACAGTCGGATCATTTTCGTTGCCAATAAGTTTTGATTTCCTGTACAAGCATCGTGCCTCAAGTGCAGCCTAGTTTGCACGCAATATTTGTCCGGTTCCGGTTACTTTGTCGGACACCAGTTGCGGATTTCCGTAGTACAGAATATTTCCAACACTGGTGAGACTGTAAATAATTTGCTGACGGGCATTTACAGTGCAATTATCTTGTGAGCCATTGTCGGCAAGTGCAAATTCGGCCTGCAAATCGCTGGCATCAACTCGGGCAAGACCAGCATTCCAGAATTTTAGTTCATTCACCTGCCCGTGAAGGGTTATTCGTCCGCCAACCGGGTTGTTCCAGTAATAAAACACGGTGCAGTTTAGTTTCAGATCCACATCCATTGTGCGGGCTTTGTTGATTAAGCCGATTTCATAGCCGGTAAGCGGAACTGGTGTCGTGATACTGCAGGTTTCATAAACATTAATGAGTTTTATTGCGGTAACATGCACATAGAGCCGTGTGTTGCCTTCGCGCGGATGAAACATCTGTCCGTTGCCGCGTGTATCAATGCGAAGCGTACCGTTTTCGGTTGTTAAATCGGTTTTGTTGACTACGCGTTCAGGGCCGTTTACTACAATTTTGTTTATCGTGTCCTGAATCAGTATGACATCATAAACACCTTCGAGTTGCAATGTGTCAATTGATGCGTAGTCGTATGTTTTACTGATAAAACCGTCATACGGATCCTCGCGGCGGCAAGAACCGGAAAGCACGATGATTACCGTAGCCGAAACAAGCAGAAGAATGTTTTTTATGTACTTCATTCGATCAAAAAACATATCCTATTCCAACTTCGGGGAAGTCGAGAATATAGAGGTGAGACTTCATTGATACATTTGCAAATAGATGCGGATTAAATCGCCATCTTACCATTGCCCGGTTGTACATAAAGTAATTATTCAACCTTTCGCGAAGACCCAAATAAAAACCTTCCTGCACCAGCAGCGAAAATTTATTGTAGATAAATTCCTGCGTGAAATGAATGCCCGTCATATACGAATACTGAGGCTTGAAGGGTTTCTGCAGTCGGTTCATCTGATCTTCTACCGAGGAATCCCAGAAAAAATCGGCACCAATTCCAAAAGCAAATTTGTGTCCGGCTCTGCGACTGGCATTAAATGAAACCGACATTGCCGGGTATTTGAATGATTCAAATGTTCGGGTGTGCTTAATACCGCCGGTAATCATCACTGAATAATTGATTTCGGGTTTAAAAACCGGAATGCTGTCGCGGCGAATTTTCTCCGGCTTTCCGAAGCTGTAATTCAGTCCGGCATATACGGTTGCGAAGTTCAGACCCACATTGGGTTCGCCCAAATTTGCATTGGAGATATGATTAAATGCAAGGCCGGCATTAGCAGCAATACGGTTTGTAAGTTTTGCTTCCAGCAAAAGATCGGCGTGATAATGAATGTTGAGATGTGTAGCAATTGCCACATTCATGTAATTATTTTCCCTGTCGAATTTTTTTGTTGCATAAGAAGCACCAACACCCATCTGATAGCTCAGTTTAAAGCGCTTCCGGCCGGCAATATGCAGTTTGTAATACGGATAAATTGTAAACTGATTGCCGAATTGAGAACTGCTTCCCATGGTGCTGTAGTAAAATGAAACACCCCAGGCGGGATAGCGGTAAAGCTGCTGCCAGTAGTTTTCTCCGCTAGTTTGTTTCAGCACATTTATTTCAACAGCGCTGATATAATCATCGGCTATGTAATTCATAAAGCCGTACTCGGGCAGCAGCAAGCCGTATTGAGCATTGGCGCGCAGTGTCCACGGGTAAACTTCTGCATCCTGTGCAGTTGCTTTTGCAGTAAAAAGCGAGAGTAAAAATACCAGCAGGAGTTTATTCATTTCTGTTGTGTACAGCTTTTCAGCTATAAAGATAGTGGTTCGCGCTTTCACATTACCTTTGTGCTGCTATGAATAATCAGCTTTCGACACCCGAACAGAAACAGCAGGCCTTCGGGCGTTTGCTGACCATTATGGACGAACTGCGTGCACAGTGCCCGTGGGATAAGAAGCAAACCATGGAAAGCCTGCGGCATCTTACTATTGAAGAGATGTATGAGCTTGCCGATGCTATTTTAAACGGCAATATGCAGGGTGTTAAGAAAGAGTTAGGCGATGTACTGCTGCATATTGTTTTTTATGCAAAAATTGGAAGCGAAACCGGCGATTTTGATATTGCGGATGTGATTAATGCACAGTGCGATAAACTTATTTCACGCCATCCGCATATATATGGTGATGTGAAAGCAGAAACTGAAGAGCAGGTTAAAGAGAACTGGGAAAAAATTAAATTAAAAGAGAAAGACAGCATCACCGGCGAAGGTTTCCGCTCTGTGCTGGCTGGTGTTCCGCTTGGTTTGCCGGCAGTTGTAAAAGCATCACGCATTCAGGAAAAAGCCCGTGCAGTTGGGTTCGATTGGGAGAAACCCGAGCAGGTTTGGGAAAAAGTTGAGGAAGAGATGGGCGAACTGAAAGCCGAACTTCAGCAGCAATCGCCCAAAGAAAAATTAGAAGATGAATTTGGCGATGTAATGTTTGCACTGGTTAATTATGCACGCTTTCTGGGCATTAATGCCGAGGATGCGCTGGAAAAAACCAACCGCAAATTCATCAAACGCTTCCAGTATCTCGAACGCGAGTCGCAGCGTGAAGGCAAGAAGCTCGAAGACATGAGCCTTGCAGAAATGGATGAGTACTGGAATCGGGCAAAGACGCTTGACCAAACTACCCTGTAAATCCGGCACTGCGGTGCGAACCATCGCAGTAAGGTTTGTTTGACGAAGCACCGCAGCGGCAGAATGCTGTGATATTACTCTTGCGGGTTTCATTGCCCTGTGCATCTTTCACAATAATTTCGCCGCGAACGAGCAGCGGGCCGTTAGGAGAAACCTCGGCAACACAAATATCTGCCGGTAGTGCCGACGTTTCCGTTTCACCATTCATCGAAAAGCTGATGGCACCAGAAGGGCATTTTTTTACCTGAGCAATTATTTCTTCGGTTGAAGCGCCGCTAATGTCTATCCACGGGCGTTTTGAAGGATCAAATACGCTGCGCAGCTCTGACCAGCATACACGAGAGTGAATGCATACTTCAGGCTTCCAGTTTACAGTTACTTCACCGTTTGAGTAAGTCTTTTGCATATTTCGGCTTTTACATTTAACAAAACATGAAATTGCATTTTTTCTGACGAAGATCAGCTGCTTTTTGTCGAAAAACAGGTGTTAAAAGTTCCCATCGGCGTTTTTCATTGCAAGGATAAACCGTACCTTGCACCCAGTTTAAAAACAAAGAATGGAAATTTCACGTATTCGATTTAACAATCGCCTCAACGCTGACTTTGTTAAAGAATTGCGCAAAGCAGTTGACGATTACTTCACTTCCCGATCTATTTCAACGTATGCCAACGCTGCAATGGTTATCAAAACCATCTGCATGATCTCACTTTATGTAGTTCCCTACATTCTGATCATGACGGGTAATTTTGGTGCCTGGGCTTCATTAGGTTTTGCGTTACTGATGGGACTTGGTGCAACAGGAATTGGTTTTGCAGTTGCACATGATGCACTGCACAATGCCTATTCAAAAACTCCTTGGGTGAATAAGCTCATTGGGTTAAGTTTTAATTTTCTCGGAGCAAATGATTACTTCTGGAAAATCAAGCACAATGTTCGTCACCACACCTTCACGAACATCTACGAAAAAGACGAAGACATTGATGCTCCGGTGAGTATTTTACGTCTTTCGCCTCAGGCACAGTGGAAACGCATTCACCGCATCCAGCCTTTTATTGCTGTTCCGCTTTATTCAATGCTTTCACTCAGCTGGACATTTTACACCGATTTTAACAAGCTGTTTACCTACAACGGACACGGAAGCCCGAATCCTGACGTTAAACATCCGGTTAAAGAAGTAGTGCGTCTGATTGTTTACAAGCTCATTTTTTTATTCATGACCATTGCTCTGCCAATAATGGTTCTTCCGTTTGCATGGTGGCAGGTACTTATCGGATTTGTAGCTATGCAGATGCTGATGGGAGTGATTTTATCAGTAGTATTTCAGCTTGCTCACATTGTAGAAGAAACTGAATTTCCTGCTCCGGATGAGAAAGGCGATATTGAAGCTGCATGGGTTGTGCATCAGTTAAACACAACTGCAAACTTTGCTGTGCGGAATCCTGTTATTACTTGGTTTGTAGGTGGTCTTAACTTTCAAGTTGAACACCACTTATTCCCCAACATCTGCAGCATTCACTATTATAAACTCAGCCGCGTTGTAGAAGCGAAAGCTCGTGAGTTTGGTATGACTTATCACAATCATCATTCTCTGCTTTCTGCTATTCGTTCGCATTTTAAAACACTGCGCAACTTGAGCCGCCCGGATTTTTATCACAATTCAGTTCCGGCTGCTGCATAAAAAATCAACGCATAAAAAGAATCCCTGCTCTCACATCGATAGCAGGGATTCTTTTTTATCAGCAATAGTATTATTCTGTAATTGACAGGTCTTCTTTCTGTACGTCTTTGCGGTCTGTCCAGTTTATTTTTATTGGCATCCCGCCTTTAACAGTTTCCTGAACAGAACTGTCAAAACCAATGCCGTAAATGTAATACTTTCCATAGCGGAGATTCGGAATCTCTGCATATCCGCTGCTGTTGGCTGTTACAGAAGCATCATACTGCGTAACATCTTCTCCCGGAAAATCTTCGGCACCATATTTAATGTAAATTACTGTTCCGGGAATTGTTGAGCCGTGGTGCTTAGCCGTTACACCTAATGCGGCATCGCCGCCGGTTCCATCTTTTTTGCATCCCGCAAAAATTAGTGCTGATGCTGTCGCAACTGTCACAATCGATTTTATCATAGAACAAGTTTTTTAGCTCAGTTAAAATTAATAAGAATCAGATTAGACTATTCTTAAAAAAGATAACCGGACATAAATAGTTTATATCCGGTTATAAAATTAAGCAGGGGCGTATGCCTAATTATCGAGTCCTTTGTAAATCCAGTAGGTCATACCGCCAAGCAGTAACATTGCACCTGCAATTAATCCCATCTCAAAAATGTGTTCGGTGAGATAGCAGTAGGTGAGTGCACCTAAAAATACAATTGATGCACCTACTGCAAAAAGTTTTAATGCACGGCGGCTGATAATAACGGGCTGAGTTTGCGGGTGATTGATTTCCATAGTCTTGTGGTTTGTGTAACAAATGTCACACACCGCAACAGCTAATGGCAGGACGAAAATCATTTGTGTGTATGAGTTTAATCAGTTTCTTGATTTTGAGTAAAAATATTCGGCAAATCAATCCCTTTGCACTTTTATTAATCGTAATATTGCGATAATAAAGTATCACTCATAAACAGAATCATGGAAACGTCAGATCAACTCAAAGCATTGGTTCGCGAAAAGTACACTGAAATAGCTGCGCAAGATAAGATCACGAATTCCTCTTCGTGCTGCGGGGCAACAGTAAGCTGCGGACCGGTTTACAATATTATGTCAGACAATTATGACACGCTGAACGGTTATCAGCCGGATGCCGATCTTGGGCTGGGTTGTGGTTTGCCTACCGAGTTTGCGCAGATCAAAGCAGGTGATACAGTTATTGATCTTGGCAGCGGAGCCGGAAACGATTGTTTTGTAGCACGGCACATTGCAGGGCCTTCGGGTAAAGTAATTGGAATTGATTTTACACCGGCTATGATTGAGCGCGCCCGGCAGAATGCTGATAAACTTGGATTTAATAATGTCGAATTCCGTCAGGGTGATATTGAAAAAATGCCTGTTACTGCCGGTGTGGCTGACGTAATCGTAAGCAACTGTGTGCTTAATCTTGTTCCCAACAAAGCCGCTGTTTTTGCAGATATGAAACGAGTACTGAAACCCGGCGGGCATTTCAGTATTTCTGATGTGGTACTGCAGGGCGAATTACCCGATGTGGTTAAGAAAACAGCCGAACTGTATGCCGGATGCGTTTCAGGCGCAATTCAGAAAGACGAATACCTGGGGCTGATAGAGCAGGCCGGTTTCACAAACATTACCGTTCAGAAGCAAAAAACGATTGAAATTCCTGATGAAATTTTACGTGAATACCTGAGCAGCGAAGAAATTGAAGCATTCCGCAAGTCCGGAACGGGTATTTACAGCATTACTGTTTTTGCAGTAAATGCTGCAACCTGCGCACCGGGCTCGGGATGTTGCTGAACCATTTTAGGAGACGGTGCGTAAAAAGGGAAATTTGTGCCATAATTAGTACTTTGCCCCCGAAATGACCCACCGTCTTCTTTTTTTATTACTCTTGATGTCCGGCAGTATTTCTGCTCAGGATTTCCCCGGATATTCAATTTCTCCCTATGCCGGAATTGCCGGTTTATCTTTTAACCCGGCTACGGCTGCCGATCATTCATACAGCAAAGACATTCTGCTTGGCGGTGCAAGTCTCGAAATTGGCAACAACTACGCCGGTTTCAGACGTGCCGACATAGGCAAAACCAATTTCGGAGTCAATGATTTAAAACTCCGCAACTGGAACACCCGCAAAGCCGCTTTTGCAAGAGCAACAGTACTCGGCCCCGGTGTAATGATCTCCAACGACAAAATAGGTTGGGGGATAGATGTGAAAGTGAGAAATTATGTGAATGTGGATGGCGTTGATCAGGAGTTGGCAGAACTTATCGCATTCGGATTCGATAATCCGCCGCAATTTAACCGCGATTACAGTAACCGCCGTTTAAGCATTAATGCGGCCAGCTGGGGTGAAATCGGATTTACGTATGCGGCTGTTTTGCGCTACGGTGCAGAACATTATCTGAGTGCCGGAATCCGTCCGAAGTTACTTCTTGGTTTAGCAGCCGTTCATGTTGATCTCAGCGATGCTTCATACAGAGTTCCCAACGATAGTATTATTCAGCTGTATGCCGGAGAGTTGCGTTTTATGCACAGCGATCAGCTTACATTTAACTCAGCGCTTCAGCCATCATGGGGATTCCGCACCAGTCCGGGTTTGGGATTGGATGCCGGAGTGATTTATGAATTTCGTCCGGATGCATTGCAGAAAAAGCCGGAAAACCGCCGTACATGGCCGGGCTACCGGGAGCGGCCGTATTACAAATATCGTATCGGATTGGCGGTGCAGGATGCAGGAATTATCCGTTTCCGCCGCGGCGAACTTTCTGATGAATATGCAGTAAGTGCCAATCTCTGGAATACAAACGGAGAACCGATTAACCAAACAGCACCAAGCAGTATTTACGGCACATTTGAGCTCAGAAACGGAGGTGCTGATGCCGGAGATGCTATGTGGATGCGACTTCCGCTCGCACTCAACATGCACGGCGATTACCAGTTTGTGCCTAATGTATATGTTAGTGCAAATGTATTTTCGGCAGTGTATCTGCGCGGCAGCCGCATGGCGCGTGTACACGAACTCACACGCATAAGCATCAGCGCACGATACGAAACGCCGTGGTTCGGAGTCTGGATGCCTGTTTCTTTTTCGAGATTAGGAGTTGCAGCGGTTGGCGGCGGAGTTCGCTTAGGTCCGCTTTCATTTGGCACAAACGATGTTCTTGGGCTGATTTTCCCGAAAAAATACAACTACAGTGCCGACGGGTATGTTGTGCTCAAACTTCCGCTCTTTCCGCTGCCCGGTGCGAAGAAAAGAGCAGGAAAAACAAAATCCAATTCCGGTAATGTTGATGATTGTCCCGATTAATTTTATCGGCGACACAACATATTAAGTATTGCTGCCGTTTATTTCAGAACACCACAACCTCAGCAGCAATGAAACAACACTACGCTCACCAATACACTCCGACGTATGCGTTGTTTTGTTCTTTTCACAGCACTTCTGTTTTTTCTGCCCGTTTCTCTTTTTGCTGAGAATGCAGAATTCACCTATGTTTTCAGCACAAAAAGCGGAAGCAATTCGATGCGCTTGCTTCGTTTGCGTAGCGATAATGTATATGAATATTTAACATATACAAAGAAGAAAGCAACACGCGATACCGGTTCCTGGGAAATGCGCGGCCGCAAATTAGAATTAGTCAGCACGATGAAAAAGCACGGCCCTAATCCGCTGCTGCGCAAAACACTTTTTGTTTCCGATAAAGGTTTGTACGAAAAGCGAACAGATCTCTGGCTGAAACGCAAACCCAAAATGCCTTCTGCTGCCGGTGATCCAAAGCTTCAGAAGAACTGGCTTCAGAATCCGCTTAATACAGCAACACTTTATGGCAGCGGAGCTTCTGCTGTTGCCGAAAAACCGGTTGCACCGAAACGACAGGAAGCAGCGGCAGCAGCTTATGTACAGCCAGCCAATGCCGGAATAATTGCCAAACAGTTCTACATTAACACAGCGGCACGTTATGCATCAGGATATGATGATGTGCTGCGCGAAGCATACTGCGGCCCCGATTGCTATTATCATGTAATTAATGATTCGCTGATAAAACCAACTATTGATACAGCTTCGGAACAACTGTTTTCTGATTTTGAAACCGTAATTCACGAATCAGTACACAGCTACAATCGCGGAGGGTATTTAATTGTGCCGGGTGTTTACATCAGTGTTCCGCGTACCAAAGCATACAAAACAAGTTTGTTTACCCGTGTCGTTCCTGCCGATGCTTCGGAACAAATTTTCAGGTACAAAACGTATGTTGATTCAACATCGAAAGTGAGTGCAAATGTTTCCGGTATTTATGGTTTGCTCGACGAATATTCGGCCTATTTCAACGGTGTGCATTCATGCCTCAGCGGAGCTAAACAGGCACTGAAACAAGGCGATACTGCACTGGCTCGTTTGTTTGTTCAGCAGGCATCCGGAACAGCGCAGGCTCATTATGAATTCAGGTTGTTTATTGCTTGGTATGTTCATTATGCCAGTCTGTATGAGAAAGAAGCTTACACAGCAATGATGGGCAATACCAATCTCCGTGTTGTTTTTACGCTTCTCGATAATGAGTTCAGAACAACAATTGATGAACTGCAGAAAATTAATTCAATAAAAGGTATCTCTACTTACGGCAGTTTTGATACCTCCTATTATACAGCTGCTCCAACAGATTCGTATTTGTTCTCAAATCTCAAGAAAGAGGAAAAATGGTTGTCGCAACTCAAGTTGAGTAATGTAACGCTGAGTAATTATCAGAACTTTATTAAGTAGAAGTAGCTGACTTCAGTCATGCTGTAAAACGGTTTCACCGCCGATCTTTACGGCATGACTGATAAGCGTGATCTTGAAACGGAATCGGATATAAAATTGGTTTTGGAGCAATTTTATGCTGATGTATTGAACGATGAAATCTTGCTCCGATATTTTGAACATCTTGATTTAAACGCTCATTTGCCTAAGATTCTGAGCTTTTGGTCTGGTTTGCTGCTCAATACGGGAAACTATTCAGGTAATATGATGGAATCGCATCAGCATGTGCATGCTGAGGTGCCGCTTTCGCCACTTGCATTTGAAAGGTGGCTGACCTTATTCATGGTTTGTATTGATAAGAATTACAGGGGTTTTAAAGCCGATGAAATGAAAAACAGGGCGAGATCAATTGCCGGAGTTTTGTGTTTCAGAATTACCGGTCAGGTTCTGAATGTCTGAGTTTTAACCAAAAAAGTTATCACAAGTTTTTGTTTTTGGTTTGCTCACCAATTTTGTGTGTTGTAGCTTAACGGCATCAACCCTATACCCTAATGCCCTCTACCTCTATCCATTTTAATCGGATGAAAGCTGCTGATACGGGGGCTGCATTTCGTTTTGCCGCCGAATTACTGATCCGCGACCCATCGGATACATTATTGCTGAATGAAGTGCTTGCCGCAGCCGAGAATGATGAAGTGCATGAAAAAGCTCCCGAAGAACTCCGTAAACTGGCAACCGCAGTTCAACAGTTAGCAATTCCGCCCGGAATAAAAAACAGATTTGCATTAGCTGCAGTGGCAGCTTCTTTTCCCGATCATCCTACTGATGCCTGGTTGCTGCTGATGCAGGCTTTTGAAAGCGATCCGGCACATCTTGCCAATCTGGATTGGGCACGCCGGCTGGCAGCCAACAGCAAAGTACCGGATCTGCGAAAAACGCTCGACCGGTTTTCGCAACGTGCTGAAGCTGGCGATTTTCCGGCCGATATTTTCATGGAATTGAACGATATTATTTACACAACCTGAGTTTTGCTCAGTACATGAATCTTCGGAGCAATTCTTCGAGCCGGTGCAAATCGGTTTGCTCTACAGGATGTGTTGTGTTTGGAATTACAGCAAACTGTGCATTGGGCAGGCGGCGGTAAACCTGCATTGTTTCTTCAATACTCACCATAGTATCGCGGTCGCCAACGCTTAGCAAAACCGGGTGGTTTATTTGCTGTAAATCTTCATCGGTTAATTCCGGCGCATTGCCCAGCGAAGTCATTAGTGCAGCCGTTGCATGCAGCACATCTTTCCATTGTTGCGGTGCGTGTCGTTCTTCGAGCGTGCGTGCAAAATGCGGTACTTTTTCTTCAATAGTTTCGGGATGCAGTAACCGCACTTCACGCGCTGCAATGGCCGGATTCCAGTCGAACTTTGTAGCCAGTGTGCAAATTCTTCCGATGCGTACCGGATAATGCCGTGCGAGATACAAGGCTACATAACCGCCCATGCTGTATCCGAAAATATCAACCCGCTCAAGCCCTTGTTCATCCATGTAGTTCACAGTGCTTTCTGCAAACTGCCTTATGCTGAATGGTAAAACCGGCATGCTTCTGCCGCCGTGCCCCGGAAAATCGAGCGAGCGAACCTGGCCGCAATGTGTTTCAAGAATATGTTTAAGTGGCATCAGTTGCCGGGCGGCGCCAATGGCTCCGTGTAACATCAGCAATGGCGGGCGGTGCAAAACAGCCATAAATTATGTGTGTGTATAATTTCTTTGCTGTTTCAAGTTACGAAACTATGACTGATCAGCAAATGATGTTTGTTTGTTTTCTAAAAATAAAGCGTCTCTGCAAATTATACAGAGACGCTTTTGGTTTTAACCAACTTAATTTTTAGGGATGCTCTTTATTACTTCATGTCGCTGATGATGCTTGCAGCTTCACCTACATAAGCATCGCTTTTCAGTTTTTCAAGCCATTCGTTTTTGCGGGCGGTGCGGGCGGTGTCGCCTTTTATCATTTCGAGATCAACACCTGTGGCCAAAACTTTCATGCCTGCAATGGGTTCTTCGAGGGCTTTGAATGCTTTGTTTTCTTCTTCGATACGCTTGCGCGCTGCAAGGTAGTCGCTCAGGAGCAATGACTCAAGTGTAAGATCTTTCTCGCGTTTGAGCTGATTGGCTTTTGTGTTGATCAGCTGAAAGCTTTTGCTTGCGGCAACACGTTTGCTGCTGTTCTGACTGAGTGAAGAAAACTGCGGCTGTTTTTCCGATTCGATATAACCGGCTTTTGCAATGCGATCCCACTTGAGCGGATTGTCGAGATCTTTTTCGCCGCTTTCGATCAGGCTGTACATGCCGGGCAATGCAATATCAGGCGCAACACCTTTAAGCTGTGTTGAACCGCCGTCGATACGGTAGAATTTCTGAATCGTAACTTTTACAGCGCCCAGCGGATCGTCGAACTTGTTGCCGTCGCCAATCATCTGATCGAGATCGTAGAAATTTTGTACGGTGCCTTTGCCAAACGAATTGCTGCCGACAATTACACCGCGCTTGTAATCCTGAATTGCTGCCGCAAGAATTTCAGAAGCAGATGCGCTGTTTTCGTTAATAAGAACAACCAGCGGTCCATCATAAGTTACTTCGCCACGGTCAGGATCATTGTAAGGGCGCACACCGCTTTTGCGAGAGTTTACCTGAACTACAGGGCCTTCTTTGATAAACAGACCAACCATTTTCACTACTTCCTGTAATGATCCGCCGCCATTATCGCGAAGATCAAGCACAAGTCCTTTGATGTTTTCGGCTTTCAGTTTTTCTATTTCTTTTTTCACATCATCAGAAGCAAGGTGCTTGCCTGTTTTGTTCTGTGTGAAATCAGCATAAAAACTCGGAAGTTTGATGTAGCCGATTTTTTCTGACTGGTTAATGATTGCACTTTGTGCAAATGTTTCTTCAAGAACAACCAGATCACGAATGATCGGAATAATGATGGTTTGTCCATCGGGCTTTTTAACGGTGAGGCGAACTTCAGTGCCTTTTTTGCCGCGAATAAGTTTTACTGCATCATTCACCTGCATTCCAACAATATCAACCGGCTCTTTATCGCCTTGCGCAACTTTGAGAATCATATCGCCGGCTTTGAGTTCTCCTTGCTTTGAAGAAGGGCTGCCGGGAACAATGTTGGTGACTTTGATGTAACCATCTTTTTCCTGAAGTGTAGCACCGATACCTTCAAGCTGTCCAGACATACGAATGTCAAAATCTTCTTTATCACTGGGCGGATAAAACTCGGTGTGCGGATCATAAACACCGGTGAGAACATTAACAAAAGAAGCCATGCGGTCGTTGCGGTCAACTTTTGAAAGACGATCAAAAATTTCGTCTTCTGTTTTCTTCACTTTTGCACGAGCATCTGCTTCAAGTTCAGCATCAGTTTTTATTGCTATGTCTTCTTTTGTGTCTTTTTGCTTTTTCTCTTGTTCTTCTTTGAGATCAACAAAACGAACCATCACCTGATACTTCAAAAACTTGCGCCACGCTTCACGCATTTCGGTTTTGTTTTTGGCATAGGTAAGTTTTTCAGGATCCAGTTCTACTGATTCCTTCACCGTAAAATCAAACGGTTTGGCAAGTATTTCGGTGTAATATGTTTTGTCTTCAGCAATGCGCTCGTTGAGGATTTCAACTGTTTTGTCGAAAAAATCAAGCGAGCCGGATTTCGACTGATCGTCGATTTGGTTGTATTGTTTTTTCAGTTCATCAACATCAGACTGAAGAAAGATTTTCTTGTTGTAGTCTGATCGTTCGAGGAACATATCAAACACCTTGTGCGAAAAATCATCATTCAGCGAAACAGGGCTGTAATGTTCCTGTTCGAGCAATGCAAAAGTTCGGATAAGAATAGCCTGATCTTTGGTTGATGCAGAGGGCGCACTGAATGCCTCGGCGCAGCTTGAACCAATAATTGTAAATGCAGAAAGCCCCAGCACAGCAGGCAGGGCGACAAGCATCATTCTGAAATTTTTTGTCATAGCAGAAATAAAGAAATAATGTTCAACGAATTTACGCAAAAACCGCGCCGCAAAAGCGTTAACATGTGTTAAGCGGTTGCTCTTGTCTTTTAACGGGCAAGATTCCGAATTCGTTCCACTTGTTTTGGATCATCCCAGGCTGTGCTGCCCATGATACTGTAATTCACAGTTCCGCTGCGGTCGATAATGTATGTACACGGCAATGCGTGAATTCCGTTGCTTTTGTGCGTCTGCAAGCTTCTGTAAAAAATAAACGGGTATTTGTGTGTGCTCAGAAATCGTTCGAGTTTGGGCTGCGTTTCATCGGTAATCAATACAAACTCTACATCTTCATTACTGAGTTGTTGTTTCGCATTGGCTAGTGAAGGCATTTCGCGCAGACAATCCGGGCACCACGATGCCCAGAAGTTGAGCACAATTACTTTTCCGCGATACTGGTTCAGTGTTGCCGGTTCTCCGGTTACAGTTTGCAGCGGAAGTTTACCGAAAGCAATATCAGGTGGCACGCGGTAGCGGTAGTAAAGTGCTGATAACGATCCAATTAATGCAATGATTAATAGGTAGGCACCCCGTTTGTTCATTATATATTCAGTATTAGCCGGATTATTGTTAAATTTACAGGGAAAAATTAATTTATAAGGTTAATGATTGCTAATATCAACACCACGCAAATGCCTCAATTCATTTTTTCTGTCAAAGGCTTGACTGAAAAGACGAGTCAGGGAATGGGTTTGATTGATATTGTTGAATATCATTTTACATTGTTCAGATTAAGGCTAAAGTTCAGAAAAATCAGGAAAGAATTAGAGGAAATGTTTTATTCGATGAAAACAAATCCACAAGTTCTTAACTCACCTAAAAACCTTCCATTTTATTCGAAATTAAACGAGAATATAGCTGAAATGCTTGAGGTTGTTTCTGAGAATGAAAAACTTGCCAATACAAGTCTTCTCAGGGAACTGAATAAACTTAAAAGAGTATCATACTCCTCAGAAGCATACGTGAGAAGACATAGTGTGAAACAGAGTTAGCGTTATTATTCTAAAATTGTTTTTCACATTTATGAAACTAAGGCAGCGGCAAATTGTAGAGGTTCCGTTCAGGCTTCCTCCCGACGGGAAAGTGTTAAATCATCCTTGTATTATTATTTCAAACGAAGATATCAACGAAGAGGAACAGGCTTTTGTTGGAGTAATGATTACTTCAGAGAAACATTATAAAGGAGATAATTATAGCTTTGAATTAACACCCATTATGCTTACAAAGCCAATGGATAAAGACTTTTCAGCAGTTAGATTACATCTTGTCAGTCTCTTCCTCAAAAGAGATATTATTACGAACAGAAATGCCGGTAATGAGATAAGGAAATCTCACTTTGAAAGATTGTTAAGTCAGATTAATTCTGTTGTATTCGATACAGATTTGTAATATCAAAGGGTTCAATTTACGCGTCAACAATAGGCTCGTTAGTCTTTATACAAGTTCTATAAAGCAGATAGCCAGAACTCATTCATCACTAGTAAGCAAGCAAACGTTCGATAGCTGCAGCTACTTTATCGGCATTGGGCAGCATTGTAGCTTCGAGCGTTGAGTTGAGCGGAATAGCCGGAAGATTTTCGGCACCAATCAATTCAACGGGTGCGTCTAATGCTTCAAAACATCCGCGCTGTATGCGGCCGGTGAGTGCCTGTCCGAAACCATTGTTGGTAGGCTCTTCGGTAACTACAAGGCAACGGCTGTGTTTGCGTACAGAGGCGAAAACGGTTGCTTCATCGAGCGGCACAATGGTGCGGAGATCTACAATTTCGACCCGGCCTTCAAATTGCTTCGCGGCATTTTTTGTCCAGTAAACGCCCATTCCGTAGGTAATTACGGTAAGCGTTGTAGTATTGCTTTGCACTGCAACTTCCTGCACCATTCTGGCTTTGCCAAACGGAATGATGTAGTCTTCATCAGGCTCAATGGTTTTGGCTTCTTCGGTGCCTTTAATTTTCGACCAGTAAAGTCCTTTGTGTTCCAGCATAACTACGGGATTCGGATCGTAGTAGGCTGCTTTCATCAGGCCTTTCAGATCGGCTCCGGTAGAAGGGTATGCGATTTTTATACCGCGAATATTGGCCAGCACCGATTCAACACTTGATGAATGATAAGGCCCGCCGCTGCCGTAAGCACCAATGGGAACGCGGATTACACAGCTTACCGGCCATTTCCCGTCGGAGAGATAGCAGGAGCGGCTTACTTCGGTAAACAACTGATTAAGGCCTGGCCAGATGTAATCGGCAAACTGCACTTCTACAATTGGTTTGCAGCCTGCGGCCGACATACCAACTGTACTTCCGATTATAAATGCTTCCTGAATAGGTGTATTGAAAACGCGGTTGTCGCCAAATTTCTGAGCCAGTGTTGCTGCTTCGCGGAAAACACCGCCCAGCCTTCCGCCTACATCTTGTCCGTAGAGCAATGCCTCGGGGTGTTTGCTCATTATTTCCTGCACAGCAAACAGGGCTGAGTCAACCATTACGGTTTTTTCTTTGCCTGCCGGTTCGCGCACGCCACGTTCTTCGGTTACGGGAGTAGGTGCAAAATCGTGTGTGAATAAATCTTCAGGGCGCGGATCCTCGGCCTGAAGTGCTTTTGCGTAATCGGCTGCAACACGTTCTTTGGCGCGGTTTTCAATGGCATCCAGTTCTTTTACATCAATGCCGTTTACGATAAGCTGATTGCGCAGGCGGGGATACGGATCGCGTTTGGCGGCTTCTTCCAGATCATCGCGGTACCATTCTTTGCGAACACCGGAAGTGTGGTGATTGAGCAGCGGTACTTTTGCATGAACCAGAAACGGGCGGCGTTCTTTGCGAATCAGGCCGATGACTTCGCGAAGAGTTTCGTAGCTGCGGAAAAAGTCGGTGCCGTCGATGGTACGTGTTTCAAGACCTTTGAAGCCTTTGGCGTATTCGCTGGCATCCTGTGCGCGGATTTCTTTGGCGGTTGCCGAAATATCCCATTCGTTGTCCTGCACGAGGTAAAGAATGGGGAGTTTTTTAAGCACCGCCATTTGAAATGCTTCGGCTACTTCGCCTTCGGTAATGCATGCATCGCCCAGCGAACAGGCGGTTATGGGGAGATTGTCGCCAAAATCGGCGGCCAGCTTTTGATCTTCGAGGTATTTTAAGCCCATTGCAACGCCGGTGCTCGGAATGGCCTGCATTCCGGTGGCGGAGCTTTGCATCGGAATTTTGGGCATGTTATCGCGGCGGAGGCTGGGATGGCTGTAGTAGGTTCTGCCGCCGGAGAAAGGGTCTTCGCGTTTGGCGAGCAGTTGCAGCATTAATTCGTAAGGCGACATTCCGATGCCCAGTAGAATGCTGTCGTCTCGGTAATAAGCGGAGAGAAAATCTTGCGGAAGCAACTGCAGTCCGAGTGCCAGCTGAATGGCTTCATGTCCGCGCGAGGTTGCATGGACGTATTTGGCGGTTACTTCGCGGTTGGCTTCGTAAAGCTCGGCCATTGCGCGCGCAGTACACATTAATTCAAATGCCTGAAGGGCAGCCGAAACAGGCACAGCACCTGCTTTTCCCTTTGATTCTGTAACAGTTCCTGACATCAGTTCAACAGTTCTGAATAATGTCTCGAAGGTACGCATTTTCCAACCGGCAGAAGCCGGGATTATGTACAATCAGTTAACACAAACATCATATAAGCATCACGATTGATAAACCTGTTTTATGCCAAGGTTAAAATAGCTTTGCATCATTATTACGACAATGAAAAAATACTTCATTCTTTTTCTGATTTGCTTACAAACAGCAGCGTTTGCAGCCACTGTTCCTGCCGATAAAGTTTACTTTGTATCAGGCACAGTAACAGATGCTCAAACCGGTGAAACCCTTGCCGGTGCTGAAATTCGCATTCAGGGAACTACTCAGGTTATTTACACTGATCTTGATGGTCGTTTTTCGCTTGCCGATTTGCCCGAGGGTGAAACTGTGCTTGTGGTAAACTATCAGCAATATGAAAACAAAACCGTTACATTGAGTGTAAATTCGGCCGGTACAGGCGCTTTTGGAGAACAACAAGTCAGTATTCAGCTTCAGAGTCGGTAATCAGACGTCTTTACTGTTAACTTAATATTAAGCGGGATGTAAATTTTTTACATCCCGCTTTCATTTTATTGTCTTGTAAATCAATGATTTACTCTAATGTAAATTCAATGTTATGAAATAATGATGCCATTGTTTCCGATGGCGCTAAATTTGATTAACAGATTACAGCAATTAAAAAGAAAGGATTACTGCTATGAAAACGTATTTATTTGTTCTCGCACTTTTGTTCGGCATTTCAATTAATGCTCAGCAGATTTCAGTTGTCAACGGTTTGTATGTTGATACCGAAGGTAAACTTTACACAGGTACAACTACTGAGTTTTATGCTGAGGGGCAGAAGAAAGCCGATATTAAGGTTGTGCAGGGTAAAATGCAGGGAACTGCTGTTTACTATTATGCTTCGGGCGCACGTATGGAAGCCGGGAACTTTGTAAACGGACTGCGCAGCGGTGTTTGGGAAAGCTGGAACGAAGCCGGAACAAAAACCGGTGAAGCTTCTTATTTGCTGGGTGTTAAAAACGGCAAATGGATGGTTTGGGATGCGGCTGGTAAGTTGCGTACAGAAATGCATTACAACAACGGACAAAAAACCGGTATCTGGAAAATGTGGGATGAAAACGGTGTGCTTACCGGAGAGAAAAACTACAATGTGCTTGCACAATAGTTGAAGTGATAAATTTTTGTGAGACAGTCTCATTGCCGTTATAGGTGATGAGGCTGTTTTGTTTTTTGGGCGATATTAGAACTCTTGGTGATTTTGTTTGATGTGAAAAAATCATGCAAAGTTGCAAAGACGCTTTGCTCATAAAATTTCTTTCGATGCGATAAATTAGCAAGTTTTTGTGGAGTTCGGTTTGCTTAGTGCGTATTTATAAAATTTCGCGCGAAGGCGCAAAGACGCGAAGGCGCTTTGCTCATAAAATAGCTTTCGGTGCGATAAATTAGCAAGTTTTTGTGGAGTTCGATTTTGCTTGATGCGTGATTAAATAATTTCACACAAAGACGTGAAGGCTTCGCATAAAAAGTTCGACCAGTTCATTTCATCTGATTCATCACTAGGAAAGAAAAATGGCAATGAATTTGATTTTGTAAATTATTGAATTGCTACAAGCTTAGCGCCTTTTGAGCTTTTGTCGAAAAAGCGCCTTTGCGCGA
>JBKDHA010000049.1:0-23665 GCA_046335555.1 Bacteroidota bacterium | reverse complement strand
AGCACGCTTCCGTTTAAATAGGTTGTACAAAGGAAAGTCTATAAACAAAATGGATAACGATAACCTCAAAAAAAACAGCCTCCAAAATGTCCATTAGAGACGGTTGTCCTTTTTTCAGCCTCCAAAATGTCCATTACTCCTATTTTTGAGAAAATCAATAAAAATGAAAATGGATCACTATGTGTATATTATATACTCTGAATCGAAAGGAGTTTATTATAAAGGAGAAACAAGTAATCTTCAAAAAAGAATTGAAGAACATAATCAGGGGCAGGGTACTTACACACGAAATAAGGGACCTTGGGTTTTATGTTATGCTGAGAAGCACAAAAACAGATCAGACGCTTTAAAAAGAGAGAAGGCACTTAAGCGTTTAAATCACAGATCAATTGAGAAGTTAATTGGATCAGGGATCAAATAATTGACTATTTGTAAGCGTGTTAGAGTCTCTCGTCACTGGTGACGAGATCCGCAAGTAAATCCCTTCTGCTTTTGCAGGAGGGATTTTTGCTTTTAGGGCAAAACAAATGCAAATGTGGAATTGTCTCCCAGTTAGCGTTGTATAAATAATCACAGTTAATGAAGCCGTGTTTTAATATTCTGGTAACAATAACTATTCATCTTGGTGCTTTAAACAACTATGAAACCAACCCTACGCATCGAAATTCCTGAACCCTGCAATGTTCCCTGGAACAGCATGACGGAAGTTGCCAACGGAAAACGCCATTGCGGAAGCTGCGATAAAGTGCTTATTGATTTTACGCAGTGGAGCGATGAACAACTCATTCATTATTTTATACACAACAAAGGAAAACTCTGCGGCCGTTTCAGTGGCGAACAGATGAATCGCAACATAACTGCACCCGAAGTAAAACAACGGTTCTGGCCGCGGCTGCTTGTCCCTGCTTTTTTGATTTCGGTTCCGGCACTTATTCCCGTGAATCTTTCGGCGCAGCTAACAACTGAACAAAAGGAAACCAGTGCTCAGAAGAAAACAGAGCCGGAGAAGAAAAAGATTACAATTAGCGGAACAATCTCTGAAAACGACACAACAACGTGTATTGGTGCATTGATACGTATTGTAAATGGTAATGATTCCGTTATGGCTATAAGCGATTTCGATGGTCGTTTTTCAGTTGTTATTTTAGCCAATGAAAATGACACGCTTCATAGCGAAATAAAATGCTATGGATATGAGCCATATAATCAAGATTTGATTGTTGTAAAAGACCAACACAAAATTGAATTTAGTCCTAAACTTAAGGTTAGTGAAAATCAAGACCAAATTGTTGGGATCATCATCAAACAGGGAATAAGTTTAATAGAAATAAAGGAAGAAAAAGAAGTTGTAGAAGTATCGAAACCCCGACGTTTTTTCCGAAGACTATTTCATCCCTTCTCCCACTAATTACATCAAATAAAATGAAACCAACCCTGCGCATAGAAATCCCAGAACCTTGCAATGTTCCCTGGAACAGTATGACGGAAGTTGCCAACGGAAAAAGGCACTGCGGCAGTTGCGACAAGGTGCTTACTGATTTTACGCAGTGGAGTGATGAGCAACTCATTAATTATTTTACACACAATAATGGTAAACTATGTGGTCAATTTAGTAAATCCCAATTAGACAGGGCCATTGAATTTAAAAAGAAGGAAGCTCATCTTTCATCAAAACTTCTTTTCCCTTTCCTTTTTGCAGGCGGATTTCTCCAGGCTCAGTCAACCGTTTCTACAGAAGCAAAAAATAATATTGTAAATGTTCAGGAAGTTCACCAAAACCGTACAATTCAGATATGTGGTGATGTTCAGATTGATTTTGGTGACACTGCAAGAAATGAATACGGAGGATTAGTGGAAATAACTAACGGAAGAGATACATTTTTCGGTTTTAGTAGAAGAGGAGAATATAACATTACTGTGAATTGCAGGCAATCTGACACACTTATTATATCATTCTACGAAACACTATATACTGACACAATTTTAGTTAAAGAAATTTCAGATCATTACCAGCATGATATTATTCTAAATAAGAGACTTCATATTGATCCCTTAAGCAACTCAATAATCAGACGTTATAAGGAAATGGATATTATGGTTATGGGAGATTTGAGCATTGTTACTAAAAGAGAGCCATTTACTAAAAGAGTAGCTGAGTTTTTCCGAAGACTATTTCGTAATTTTTCCCACTAGTTAAATCTCAGCTATGAAACCAACCCTGCGAATCGAAATTCCTGAACCCTGCACTGTTCCCTGGAACAGCATGACAGAAGTTTCCAACGGAAAACGTCATTGCGGAAGCTGCGATAAAGTGCTTACTGATTTTACGCAGTGGAGTGATGAACAACTCATTCATTATTTTACACACAACAAAGGAAAACTCTGCGGCCGTTTCAGTGGCGAACAGATGAACCGCAACATAACCGCACCTGAAGTAAAACAACGGTTCTGGCCGCGACTGCTTGTCCCTGCTTTTTTGATTTCGGTTCCGGCACTTATTCCCGTGAATCTTTTGGCGCAGCAAACTACTCCGCAAAAATCAACCACCGTTCAGAAAAAGACTCAGCAAAAGAAACTCAGCATTACAGTAAGCGGAGTGGTTTCAGTCACCGATTCATTGAAAAGCCCGGGAGCAACTGTGCATATTACAAACGGCAGCGATACTGTAAGAACAATGAGTGATGCTGATGGCCGGTTTACAGCCGTAATTAAAGCAGCAGAAAACGATACGCTTCATGCAGTTGTAGCTTTATCCGGATTTAACAGACACAAAAGCGATATTGTCGTTGTAAAGAACCAAATCAGCTATGAACTGAATGTAAGACTACAGGAAGTTTTTACTATTGAAGCGATACAAGTACGTATCGTTGTTGAAGAAGAACGGCATTACACCGGAATTCCGATACAGCATAATGTAATTGAAGAAACGAAAGCTTCGAAGCGCCGGAGATTTTTCCGGAACCTGTTTCATCCATTCAGAAAATTCAGGAACCGATAATCAGCGGACAATAATTTCCATCTCAAACCAGCTTGCTGTGCCTTTGGGTTCAAAATGATAACGCAGTTGAGCGGCGCAGCGTGTAATTTCGATAAGTCCGAGTCCGGCAGAGGGTTTTGAATCGCGGGTTACAACTTTTTCGCGTGAACGGAGGATGTAAAGCTGACGAAGCGAATCAGACGATTTTGCAGCAAGGCTTTTAAGCTGTTCACTGAACCGTTGTTGGTCGGCAAAGGATACAAAATTGCCAAAGCAAAGCCGTGCTTCACCGGATCGCAGCACTTCGATACGAAAACCGATAACAGGGGAGCGGCTGTTTTCTTTGTCGCCATATTTCACGCAATTTTGAAGGCCTTCTATGACAACCAAAAAAAGGCGTTTTCTGAAACTCAACGGTAATGCTGAGATAATTTCAGATTCTTCAATAAGCTGAAGCATGGTTTCAACAAAGCTCTGATTTGCCGGGCCCTGGTAATGCTGAACAAAAAGCAAATCGAGTTCCTTCCCAGCATCCGGCTGAAAATACGATTTAAGAGAGAAAGATGTTAAGTTCAGCATATCGGGGGCAAGCGCCGGAATAATCTGGGGAATTATTGCTCAGCACCCAAATGTATTGAGTGTTTGGCTTTTGTTTAACTTTTGTGTGGTCTTACTTTTACACGTTTTTACGAACATACGTGTTGAAAAGTAACAGTTCTTCTGTCAGCAGCTTGATTTTGCCGATAATAGCCCCATTTTATAGGATAATCAGCATATTTTATAGACGTAAGTAGCTGAATAGTAGTGTATCATTGATTTCAATGATTTTTACTTGACAAGAGGCAAATACGCGCTTATCTTTATCAAAACGGATCGTTTTTCTGCCAGTTTTTGAAATTCAGAAAAGCAACAGTTTTTTGTATTGATTTAAGATTTACATAACTGCTTTCATCATTTGCATAACCCCTGATTTATGAGCGCAAAACTTTTTTTCCAGTCCTCATTTAATAACGTAAGACATATATGGGCATTAATTGCTGCATATATAGTCGGAAAACTCCGCATCGTCTATCCTCATTTGCACGATCTGTTTTCGGTTTTGCGTTGCATCTGGTTTCATTTTCTGATGCTTGGCGTTGGCTATTTTGCACTTACATCAACTGAGCAGGCAAGAGATATGCTGTATGTTTTTGTAGATGCACTTGCCGGAGGTATTTCGGGGATTTGGGTTAATAAATGGTTGCTTTTTTTCTTTTTCGCCGGAATAACATGGTGGTCTTTTGTGATGTGGTTTACCTCGCGCATGATTCTTAAATCGACGCATATCAGTCTGATCTACAAAAAATGGGAACTAAGCGGAAACGAACGGGTGGTTAAAGCTGCGTGGCAAATTCGCATGATCATCCGCTATTTTCCTCGTTTGTCGGGCGCACTGCCTTTTTTGTTTGTGATGATTGGAACGCTTTCGTTAACCACAAACTCTGACTTTACAGCAGTTTTGTTCGGAATACTCACACTAATATCTTTTTTGTTTTACTCATTCAGAGCACAGTTGCAGGATTATTTTTCAAAACACCGCTGGGTTATCAAACGTTTTGGTGCTGAGCGCGCCAAATTATTTAAAGCCGATCCGCATCGGTTTGAAGCACAGCGACAGCAACTATCTCCCGGCGGAAAATGGGTGGCCGGCATTGCATTTTCAGGAACTACTCTTTTGTTTCTTATCATCTGTCTTATTAAAGACCCCGGACTGCCGCAGGTTATTGGTCCGCACGGGTTAATTTTGAGTGCGCTGGGAGGCTGGACGGTGTTCGGAAGTTTGCTTGTTTTGTATTCAAACCGTTTTCGGATTCCCGGCTTTTTGTTGCTGCTGATTTATACATTAATGGTCAGCCGCTGCAACAACAATCACAGTGTACGCACTACAACCCGGCTGGCGCATGTTGATGAACGGGAAACACTTGAACAGCGCATTGAAGGCTGGATGCAGGCTTTTGTAGCCGACAGCTCTGTATTCAGCATCGACAGCAGCAGTACTGGTGAAATACCGATTATCGTTGTGGCTTCTCAGGGTGGCGGTATTCGGGCCATGAACTGGACAGTGCGCGTACTCGATCAACTGAACAAAGAAAAAGCACTGCCTAATTTTTACCGCCATGTTTTTGCACTCAGCGGAGTTTCCGGAGGCTCGGTTGGTATTGCCGTGCACACTGCATACATGCGTGATTCAACTGTTGATACCGAAGGTCTGAATAAAGTGATTTCAACAGATTATCTCTCACCGGTAACAGCAGGATTGCTTTATCCGGATATGGTGCAGAAATTTCTCTGGTGGCCGCGCGAATCATTTGACCGCGCAAGAAGACTTGAAGATGCCTGGTCAGAATGCTATCGAGATACGCTTAACAGCAACAGACTTGATGCCGGTTTCCTGTCGCTCTGGAAAAACAAATCATCTGAAAACTATACAATTCCCAGTTTGTTTTTGAACAGTGTAGTTGCAGAAAGCGGACAAAAAGCAATCATCACCAATATACAGCTTGACAATCATTATTTTCCAGATGCAATAGATGTGATTCATGAAACCGGTTATGATATGCCTCTCAAATCGGCAGCATTGTGCAGTGCACGTTTTCCGTTTGTAACACCCGGCGGATTGGTTCAGTTAACCGGAGCAGATGCCGGACATCTGATAGACGGAGGCTATCTTGAAAATACAGGAATGGTTACCGGGCTTTCCATTATCTGTGCAATAAACGATTACATTAACGATACCACGCCCGGTAAAAATCACATCCCGCAGCACATCAAAAAAAGATTCAGGCCGGTACTCATGTTTATTCAGAATGCAGATTTTGGAGCTTCTGCAATTCATCCGCTCAAATTTATGCACGAATTGGGTGTACCTCCTTCGGGCTTTATCAATTCGTGGGACAGAGAAGGTGTTGCGCTCGACAAACAAATGAAACTGCTTACCAATCGGCTGAGTCCGAAAGTAAGCTATATCAAATTCGAGCTCGACCGCAATCAGGTTCCGATTCCGCTCAGCTGGTATATTTCAAAAACAGCCGATGCAGAAGTAAATCGACAGGCCAAAGGCTTGAACACACTTGGCCCGAACAAAGAAGCTTACACAGACCTTTGTCTTTTGTTTGCAGCAAACAGAAAGCAGTAATTCAGCAGTTTGCTATTACATTTGCAGAATGCCTGCAGCCGCAAAGTCACGCATTCGTGTAATGCGCTTTACGTTAGTATTCAGCATCGTGTTGCTCGGCATCAAGTTTGCTGCTTGGATGCTCACGCATTCCAATGCGCTGCTTACAGATGCGCTCGAAAGCATTGTAAATGTTACTGCCGGAGCCTTTGCATTGTTCAGTATCTGGTACGCATCACGCCCCAAAGACGAAGATCATCCTTATGGCCACGGTAAAATAGAATTCCTGTCTGCAGGTTTTGAAGGAGCGCTCATTTTATTAGCAGGAGGTTCTATTCTCTGGCGCGCAGTACTTGGTCTTATTCACCCTCAGCCATTGCATGATGCTGATTTAGGCGCACTGCTGGCTGCCGTAGCAGGTGCCTCTAATTTTATAATGGGCAGATATCTCATTAAGCGCGGAAAAAAAGAACATTCGGCACTGATGCAGGCCAGCGGAAAACATCTTATTACTGATACCATTTCTTCGGTTGGCCTTGTGCTTGGACTTATTGTAGTTGCTTTTACCGGAAAAATCTGGATTGATAATCTGCTGGCTCTGCTCTTTGGCGGATATATTATTTACTCCGGATTTCAGCTCGTGCGCGAAGCATTAGGCGGATTACTTGATCAGGCAGATACCGATAAACTAAAACAGGTGATCAGTATTTTGCAAAACAACAGAAAATCAAATTGGATTGATATTCACAACCTGCGTGTGCTAAAGTATGGCGCACTGCTGCATGTTGATGTGCATCTTACATTGCCCTGGTATCTCTCGCTCGAAGATGCGCACGAAGAAGTAGATGAAGTTGGCCGGCTTGTAAACAACAGCTTGGGTATTGAGGTTGAATTTTTTATTCATGCTGATCCCTGCATTCCGCAATCATGTGCAATTTGCAATTTGCAAGACTGCAAAGAACGAAAAGCAGAACATCAACGCACAATTGAATGGACACTACATACCGTTTTGCCCGACAGCAAGCATCATCTGCTAACAGACCAGTAAACTTTCGGATTAACCTTTTGCAGCAATTTCAGAAAGATTACTAAGCAGTGGAATTGTAGCCTTCCCTTTTTCAGTCAGGTAATATTCAACATGAAGCGGTTTTTGTCTGATCACTTCACGTTTCAGTAAACCTGCTTCTTCAAGATCTTTCAATGCAACAGCTATGGCTTGTTTGGTTGATCCGGGCAGCTGTTTCAGTAATTTGTTAAACCGCAATGCCTCTTCACTGGCGATACGAAGCAACTGAGGTTTCCATTTTCCTGAAAGCTGCTTGAGCAATGCTTCTGCCGGACAATCGTATTCGTCTGATTGAGTAGTCATAATTTTCTGACTTATTGTACAATAGATAATTTAGTCTGAGTTTTGTTCCGGCTGATTCACTAAAACAGCTTTCATGTACAATTACAAATTTACGAATCCGATCCGGCTGTCAGTTTTCCGAATGAATTCGGGGCGTAAAAAATATGCGCTGTTTTGTATGCTGCTGTTGTTGATGGCTGCCTGCAAACTCAACGATAAAACTTCAGATATGGAACCAACAACTATAAATCCTTTGCTTTGTAATCCCGACAGTGGTGTTTGTGAAGTTCCCGGTACTAATGCATCAGGAAGCGCAGCGGCAAACAACACTGCAAAAAAGCCGGTCAAACTTATCTACTTCACAGATCCCATTTGTTCATCATGCTGGGGCATTGAACCGCAACTGCGAAAACTCAAGCTCGAATATGGCAGCAGTATTGAAATTGAATATCACATGGGTGGCTTGCTGCCTTCTTGGAATGGATTTAACGGTGGCGGAATTACAAAGCCGACAGATGTTGCCGTGCATTGGGATGAAGTAAGTCAGCATTACGAAATGCCAATCGACGGTGATGTTTGGCTTGAAGATCCGCTCTCGTCTTCCTATCCGCCTTCGGTTGCTTTTCATGCAGCACAAATGCAGGATACGTTAAAAGCTCAGAACTTCCTGCGCCGTATGCGTGAGATGGTTTTTACGGAGAAGAAAAACATCACGAAATGGGAGCATATTCAGGCTGCTGCTTTTGATGCAGAACTTGATACGGCGCGGTTGCATACAGATTACACATCAACGGCTCAACAACTTTTCGACAGCGATTTGCAGTATGCCCGAAAGCTTGGCGTGCGCGGCTTTCCAACAATTATAGCAGTAAATGAAACCGGGCAGCAGCAAGTTATTTATGGTTTCAAACCGTATGCACAGTTTGAACAAACAATTAAACTACTTCATCCCGCAGCGCAGAAAACAAATTACACCGCCAGTGCTGATGCCTTGTTTGCAGTATATCCAACGCTTACTGCAAAAGAGTTTGCTGTTTTAACCGGAATCTCTCTTGCCGATGCACAGCAACAGTTAACAGCACTTACTGCATCAGGTAAACTTGCAGCCACAAACTGCAAGAACGGAACCATTTGGAAAAAGAAGTAAACTGTGGTGATTAATCCTCACCCAAAATACGAACCGGTTTAATTGTTTTGCGCAAACCAAAACGGTTACGTGTTTTTTCTTCTACCCATTTTACAGCATCTTCAACCGAGTCAGTAAACATAATCAGTTCGGGATCTGCAGTTGAAATTGTGTTGGTTTCAACCATTTTATTAAGATGCGCTTTCAGGTGCTGATGGTACTCGGTTCCAATTATGCAAACCGGAAACCGCTGTACTTTTCCTGTTTGCATAAGTGTAAGGGCTTCAAACAGTTCATCGAGTGTGCCAAAACCTCCCGGCAAAACAACAAAACCATACGAATATTTAGACAGAAGAACTTTCCGTACAAAAAAGTAACGGATATTTACCCAGGTATCTAAATATGGATTCGGATGTTGTTCGTGGGGTAAAACAATATTACAGCCAATTGATTTTCCGCCTGCTTCTTTTGCACCGCGGTTTGCCGCTTCCATAATTCCGGGACCGCCGCCGGTCATAACTGTAAATCCAATTTTCGCAAGTCCTGCACCTGTTTTACGTGCCAGATCGTAGTAGGTGTGATCTTCTTTAAAGCGGGCAGAGCCAAAAACGGTTATGCAGGGACCTATAAAATGTAGTTTACGAAAGCCTTTTATAAACTCGCGCATTACTTTCAACACAAATACAAATTCGCTCCAGCGCGATTGCGGGCCTTCCAGAAATATGCGTTCTGAATTTCCGTTTACCGGTTCCGGAGTTGATGCATTGCTATGTTGTTGGGATTCGAATATTTCAGTTTGCATAGCTGCAAAGGTAAACATAGCAGTGATGCAGAATAAAAACGATCCCGGTAAAAACCGGGATCGCGTGCAAAGTACCGGACACGCTGCCATGTATGGCCGATACTGTATGAATGCCTGAGTTTAAAAGTTTTGGCAGCGGATAGAATAGATTAAAGTTTTAAAAATTCGACTCGCCGGTTGTTGGCTTTTCCAACAGTTGTGGTGTTCACATCAGTTGGAGCCGATTCTCCTTTGCCATCGGTTTCGAGGCGGCCGGCATCAATTCCAAACTCTGTTGTTAATGCTTTTTTTACGGCTTCTGCTCTGCGTTTCGAGAGGTCAAGATTGGTGGCTTCTTCGCCGTCACTATCAGTATGCCCAACAATTTTTACTCGTACTGTCGGGTTTTCTTTCAGCACAGTTGCAATTTCTTTGAGTGTACCGTAAGATTCTGGCTTCACTTTATCAGAGCCTGATTCAAACTGAATGCCGCGTGTAACTAATTTGCCTTCGGTGATAAGTTTGCTGCGTGTATCAGGTGCGCCAACAGCAAGGCGGAGATTTGAAATGAGGAAATAATCTTCTGCACGATGCATATCGGCAGTATGAAAAATAACGCTGTTGTATTTCACGCCGTCCTGAAATGCGCGCGGAAGATCCCATACTTTCTCTTCATTGAAATACACACGCAGCCGGTTTTTCTGCCGCCAGATAGAAACATGAATTTTGTTTTTACCCATGTGTGCTGCAAATTGGCTGGTTGCCAAATCGTTTTTCAGCAACTCTTCTCCATTAGTAATTACACGAACTTGTGTACTTCCCGCGCTGTTTGCAGCCCCGGTCGGGTGCATGTAAATTCGCACACCTTCTTTACCGTCGGTAAAACGCGACCATTTGGTAAATTCAGATGCAGGCTTGGTCATTTGAACAAAGCTGATATTGAAACCCGAAGAATAAAAATTGAATTCTTCGTTGCAAACAAGATCATATTCAAATGTGAAATTTTCGGGGAGCTCAGTAATAAATTCAGGATAGCAGGTTCCGTTTTTACTCAGCTTTAACCAGTGGCCTTCAGTTCCGTCGATAGTTACAAGTTCGCCGCTGCCGTTGGTGTTCCATTTGGCGGGATAATCGCCAACAGCATCTTGCATAAAATCTTCCTGAACAACTACTTTTTCGCCGGGCACAAAATCAAACTTGCTGTATGTTTTCAGCGAAGGCGTTGTAGATTTTGCCGACGATTTTTCTTTTGAGGAGGCATTTCCGCTGGAGTTGCCATTGCTGTTGCTGCTGCTGCTTGAATCGCTGCTATTGGCATCTTTACTTTTTTTATTTCCGCCTTTAGCTGCACCGTCAACTTTGTCTTCAACCTTGTCAACGCCTTTGTTAACAGTTTTGTCAACCTTTTGCTCAACACGCCTTTCCAGCGTATTTTTTGTGTTGTTCAATACCCGGTCGCCGAGGGTTTGGGCTTCGAGTTGTGCTGTTCCTGTTATCAGCAGAACAGCAAATAGAATAGAGTGGGTCTTTTTCATGGCAGTGAATAAGTTGTTTTGCACATGCCAAAAGTAAAGCATTTCGTTCAGGGTGAACGAGAGTAAAATTATTGGAATGTGAGATGCTTTTTTGGTTTAAATATTTGATAATCAAATTACTGATATATTATCCGTGATAAGTTATTCTTGAATTTGTTGTTGTGCAAATTCAAGAATCCATTTCACCGGAAGAATATCAAAACGGTTATTCCACACTTTTCTGAACTCATCAATACTGTTTTGAATTGCTTTTCTTGAACGCACATTATCCGGGCGCTGAACTACTTTACTGAAAATACGCACCACATGAATGTAGGTGTGAAATTGTTCGGATGCGCGGCGAAGACTTTGCTCGATATTTTCAAGTTCCCGCAAACACAGTTCTGTTTTGCCTTCTTTGTAAAATGCGATAGAAAGTGCCAGACGCATGTAAAACAACACATCGTAGTCGATAGCTGAGTTGTTTTCAAGAATCAGTTGTTTCGCTTCATTGTCGCGGTTAGTATAAATCAAACACATCACTTGCTGACAAACAGCGCGTTCCCAAAGCCCTCCGATTCGCTGAAGAATTTTTGCATACTTATTGATTTCATTCAGCGCTTCTTCATAACGATTAAGACGTATCAGGTTTGAAATGTAATTGAAAGCCACAGCTGCTTGTCGTTGAGGACTAAGATGTTTGGGCATTTTCATTACTTCGGCATAGAACTGATTGGCCTCTTCATGTTTACCAAGAAGATAAAGTTCAAGCGCAATATTGGCATTTATTATTTGCCGGCGCTGCGGTAATTCAATTAGTCCGGGCGTAATCACATCAAGCAAATGAAGTGCTTCTTTGAGCGCCTCAATAGTTTTTTCGCCTCTGTTGAGATAAGCTTCTGATCCTGCTTTGTAGTAACGAATAAACGGATCATCTCTTAGATCCGGATAGCTCGGGGACTCTGGCATTTCGAGCGGATACTGAGGATTTTTCTCATGCTCGTGCCTAACCATTTGAGCGCGGTATATTGAAATTTCACCGCACAGATATTCATTGAGCCGATGCCGAACAAGATCAAAAGCAGTTACCGATTCAAAAAGTAATTTGTAGCGGTCGTCAGAATGTTCGGGATAAATAGTAAGAAAAAGTAAATACAGCTCACGAAGCCGCACAAGCATTCGCATATTGCTTGTTTGCTCGGCTGTGCGAATCGCCTGCTGTGCTTCACGGTCAAACAAATCCCACGATTCGCGTTCAAGCAGTGAGCAGAGATAAAGGTAGTTGGCTTCGTTTTCGTATTTCTGATCAGAAAGATCAAACAGCTTTCTGGCCATAAAAACTTCTAATTGCTTGCTCAGCAGCCTGAGCTCATTGCGCAGCAAATAATCGTCTTTCTTACTCCAAACTTTTCCAAACAGATGTTTATACAACTTCTCATGTAAATCAGGCCCCGGTTCATCGCGGCTTTTTGAAAGAAAAGTAAAGGCAAGTCCGGTACGTTCGTTTTTTAAAAAACGAAGATGATGGGTAAATTCATCACGTTCCTTGGGACTCAGCAACCTGATTAGCTGCAAGGCTTTCATATATGGCAGTGTGTGATCACAAATATCGCATAAAAAAGATTGTCCCCGCTCTCTCGCATGTATTGCGGAGAGCGGGGACAGTATAATCAATGTAAACCGTGAACAGAAGTTTACTTACATTCTTTCACGTACTCAGCAGCATCAGCATGCCCCATAGAAGCAGCGCGGCGGAAATCTTTGCAGGCGTTCATCGTATCTTTCATTTCACGCTCATTCATTCCGCGGCGGTAGTAGGCTTCCGGATCATCAGGGCGAAGTGAAATTGCCATGCCGTAGTCGTAATTGGCTGATGTTAGCTGGTTGCGGCGCTCGCAGCATTGTGCACGATACAGATAAGCTTCGTAGTTGCGCGGATCGTTGTTGATTGCGCTGGTGAAATAATCGAAGGCTTTATCGTGGTTGTCGAGACCGAAATAATAAATACCAAGTTGCATAAATGCGTCGGAAGATTTCGGTGAGATAAGCGCAGCCTTGTTAAAATCTTCGAGCGCCTGTGTTTTATGCCCGAGACCCATATGCGCCTGACCGCGGCGTGTGAGAAAGCGACCTGAATCGGGAGAAAGCGCAACAGCAATTTCAAATTCTTTGAGCGCTTCATCGTATTTTTTCATGCGCAGGCTCGACTCTCCGTTTTTCATGTGTGTGGCAGCCTGATTCCAGCAGAAATTATCATCGAATGCAGCCTTCGCTTTTTCATGTCCGAGTGATGCTGCCTTGCTGATGTCCATGCAGGCATTGTCTTTGTTGTCAGGCGAGTTGTTAATCATTCCGCGCTGAAAATAAGCATCGGCCATAGCCGGATCCAATGCAATAGCGATATCCAGATCGGGTTTTGCATCTGCTTTTTTACTTAAACCAATATTTGACATTGCGCGGCCGTAATAGAGCTTTGCCCAGTCGGTTTTAGGTGCTGTAATTTGCGACTGATCCTGGAGTGCTTTATCGTACTCGCTCATTTTCACATAATCCTGTCGCAATTTTACAAGACTGCGAACTTCTTCATCAATCTTCGCAATTTCCGGCCCGTATGCAGCAAGTGCTCCGTTGAAATCGCCTTTGTCTCGTTTTTCATCACCGGCAGCAGAAAGCCCGGTGTAAACTTTTTTCTCAGTTCCCGGTTTTGCAGCTCCGGGTTTACCTGGTTGTGCTGTAAGTTGTGTAAAAAGGGCGGTACACAGCAGCAGCGCAAATACGTAACGAATATTCATGTAATGAAGCATTAGATGTTGGAGTTCTATTAGTCAAATGTAATGAGTTTCAGCAAAACAGCATAATCCCCGGTTTTGCGTAACCGGGGATTATAAAAGAAAGAATCATGCCAGACTTGTATGCTGCTGCTTACTTGGGAGTAACTAAATGCACAAACCCGCTTTTCTCGAAAAACTCGCCGGTAAGTGTATTTCCTCTGATAACGTAATAGTAAACTCCGTCTGTTACATATTTGCTGGTATCGTTGCGGTAACGGCCATCCCAGGTTGTCATCATCTGTGCGCCGTAATGTACCTGCCAGCCCCAGCGATCCCAAACATCAATCTGCAGTCCGATGATGCAATCAGGATCAAAGCCAACTTCAAACAAATCATTTATTCCGTCGCCGTTTGGTGTAAATACATTCGGAACAATAATCTCGTCAACGGCTTTAGCACAACTGAGTTCAGCTATTACTGTTACACTCAGTGTATCGGGACAACCATTCGGGTCGTTTACGATAACTGAATATGTAGTTGTTTGCGTTGGCGAAACTGTAATGGCAGCAGTTGTTTCGCCGGTGCTCCACAGGTAAGTGCCGCCGCCTGTGGCGGTTAGTGTTGTGGTATCACCAATTTCAATGGTTAAGTTGCCGGTAATAGCGGGTGAAGATGCCGGCGGTTGCGTAATTGTCACAACAGCTGTATCACTAACGCCAGCTCCGTCGGTTACGATTACCGAATAAGTTCCGGCGCAAAGTCCGGTTACAGTTGCAGTTGTATCGCCTCCCGGCAGCCAAAGAAAACTGAACGGAGGCTGGCAGGAGCCAGATACAGTTGCCGTTGCAGTTCCTGTACAGTTTCCGAAGCACTGATTATTTGTTCCGCTGGCAGCGGCAGTTGTGGTGCCTGATGCCGCGCCTTCTAATTTCATGATGAAAAAATCATCGGCATCGATATTGGTTTTGTAATAAGCACCATTTCCCGGATTCATAACGCCATTGCTGGTGCTGTAAAAACACCACCAGCCCACGGCAACAATGTTTCCGCTCGGATCAATTTCTATAGATGTACCTTTTTCATCGAAACCGGTTGTTCCGTTGTAGGTTGACCATGTAAGCGCGTTTTGCGGATCAAAGCCTACAAAATACACATCATCTGCAGCAAGGTTATTCCCGACAAAAAATGCGCTGTTACCGGGATTTACCGTGGGCATGTTGGAGGAATAGGAGTGCCCTGTTCCGTAAACATTTCCGCAATTATCAACGGTAATGGCACCGCTGTATTCATCACTTGAGCCGCCGAAAAGTGTGCCCCATGTGCGCTGGCATTGTGCATTAAAGCGCAGGTAGAATGCATCATCGCTGCCTCCCGGTGCCTGATTGTAAGATGAACCGCCGCCGTTTTGAACGGGGAATGAAACGCCCGAACGTGTATCGCCGGTAACATAAATATCGCCGTTGTTGTTTATAGCAATGCAACGCCCCGCATCGGCATCAGTTCCGCCGTAGTAGGTTGACCATTCGAGGGCACCTGTATTTGCAAAGCGCATGATAATAGCATCGCCCAAATCGTTGCGATAGGGCAGTCCGCCGGGGCCGGTTCCCTGATAAGTAGCTTCGTAGTAAGCTCCGCCGCCCGGATCAAAAGTCGGAAATCCGCTTCCTGTTGATGAACCGGTGATATAGATTTTTCCGGTATTATCGCAGATAATAAAGTTGCCAAGCTCTCCCTGATTGGAGCCGGCAAAAGTGCCCCAGGTTTGTGCTCCGGCCGCATCAAAACGAATTACAAATAAATCGCTGCTGCCGCTCAGTGCTGCCTGATAAAAGGCAACTCCCGCACTTAATACGGGGAAATTTGATGATCCTGTTTGTCCGGTAAGCAAAACATTGTTCGATGGATCTACCTCAATGCCATAAGCAACATCATCCCAGCCACCTCCAATGTATGTAGCCCAAAGACGAACACCGTTGTTGTCGAATTTCAGCAAAAACGCATCTGATGCGCCCTGAAAGCCTTGGTTAAATGCCCCCGCCAGATTGAGCACCGGAAAATTGGTTGATTCAGTATTGCCCGTAACATAAATATTTCCTGCTGCATCACAGCGAATCCCGTTTCCGTTATCATCGCCGGAGCCACCGTAATAAGTTGACCATAACATAACGCCTGTATTGCTGAACTTCATAATACCCACATCTCCGCCTTTGCCCTGAATATTAAAACTGGGCCCGGCCGTAGTTCCCTGAAAATAAGCTCCGCCGCCGGGATTAACAGTTGGGAATGATGATGAAAGGGTATTGCAGGCAATGAAAGTGTTGCCCGAAGCATCAATATCATGGTCAATGTCTGTGACTTTTTCCCATGAGTCGCCGCCGATGTATGTTCCCCACAACAAAGCCAGCGGCGGGTCAATGATAAGATCGTGTTTTTTGTCCCAGCCGTTTGTGCTGATGCGTACTTCATTGCCGTTTACAGCAAAACTGCTGCTTACAGGTTGGTTATTGCTGAAACTGCTGATTACACCTTCGCGCAGTTCGCCGAGCGGTGTTTTAAGCAAAACGCTGCTGCCTGAGTTTTCAGCACTCACATCAGCCCATTTGTAAACCATTTTAATGGCATCAGGCGATGCTCCCGGATGCACCACAAAATCGTATTTCAAACCTGTAGCTTCATCGGCATGCCAAATCCAGTCGATGCCGGGGTATATGTCTTTTACAATTACATTGGCATAACGCTGAACGTTGGTAATGCCTTGCGGACAGTGATGCAGATAATAATTGTAGAAGCCCGGAAGAGGCTGCTCAAAACGAATCTGGCTGCGGCTGATTGAAGCATCGCTGAGTTGCATATCAATACGCGCAAATTCGATACGCTCTTCTTGATGAGCCTGACCGGGCTCATGCTCATGTTCATTATGCACAAGCACATACGTGATACCTGTTTTGGTCAGATAAACATTCATTCCTTTTACGTGTGCTTTAAAAAACACATCAGGAACTGGTTCGTTTTTATCGCTGAGCAGTTGTCCGCGGTTTTCTTCAAAACCAATTAGAGCACCGCCGGCCGCTTGTTTTTGTTGCTGTGCGCGGAGTGATGTTCCCCATACAAAAACAAAAATGGCCAGAATGGAAAGCGTGAGTTTTTTTGTCATGTGTCTTGGATAAAATCGTTTGCCTTGATTTATCTGGTACAAGTTATGAAAGTGAAAGCGAAAGAAAGAAATAAATGATAAAAAAACGCTGTAAAGACGGAAGTTTAATACTAACGTTTAGTATAAACGATTTAGACATAAATAAGGTTACAGACCAGAAATGGCAACCTTTTACGAATTATTAAACGGGAGAATTAATGATAATAAATAAACATGATTGTCGATCAGCAATTTCCTGGTTTTATTCAGTCGGCTCGGTTTGTCCCTGTATAACTGAAAAAAGCTGAAAAGGCGTATTTCGTTTCGCAAACAACTCCTGCATACGTGTGCCGCTTGTATCTGTCACAAAAATTTGTCCGAACAAATTGCTGCTTACCATTTCGGCAAGACGGTTGAGGCGTTCATCGTCGAGTTTATCATGAATATCATCGAGCAGGAGCAATGGTTTTTTGCCGGAGGCATTTCGCAGAAAAGCATACTGCGCTAATTTCAGGGCAATGAGAAATGTTTTCTGTTGTCCTTGCGAACCACTTCGTTTCAGCGGAAATCCGGAAACCGAAAAACTCAAATCATCTTTATGAATACCGGTAGATGTATGTTCAACAGCTCGGTCTTTGGAAAGCGATTGTTCCAGCAGAGTTGCAAAAGGCGTATCGTTGAGTTTCGAATCGTAAACCAATTCCACCTGTTCGGCACCACCGCTGAGTTGGGCATAATAATCGTGAAAAAGCGGGAGCAGATTTTCGGTAAATGCTTTCCGTGCTTCGTGTATAGGTGTGCCGTAATTTTCGAGCTGAAAGTTGAGAACCTCTAATGTTCCTGCATCGGGCATTCCGCCTGCGGCTTGTTTTAACAAAGCGTTTCGCTGAGCCAGAACCCGGTTATAAGCAATCAGCGCATCAAGGTAGCGGCGGTCGTACTGGGCAATTACGCTATCCATAAATCGCCGGCGTTCTTCGCTGTGGCCGGTTACCAAAACAGTATCGGCCGGAGCTACCACCACAAGCGGAATCAGGCCGATATGGTCTGAAAGTCGCTCGTATTCCTTCTGATTGCGCTTAAATACCTTTTTCTGAGCCCGTTTTACAGCACAATATAAATTCTCGGCCGCCCCGTCGTCCATCACAAATTCGCCCTGAATCACAAAAAACGGGTCGGCGTGGCGAATATTCTGCGTGTCGGCCGGAGTTAGGAAGCTTTTGCAAAGGGTGAGGTAGTGAATGGCATCCAGCAAATTGGTTTTCCCGGAGCCGTTAAGTCCTGCAAAACAGTTGATACCCTCACAGAAACTAAGGTTAGCCTCAGCGTAGTTGCGGAAAGAAAGCAAGGAAAGACGGCTGAGATACATAGGCTTAACGGGTGCAAAAATGCCAAAAAGCATCGGTTTTTCCCCGGTTTGATTTAAGGCAAACGGAATATTTTTCGACAATTCTGCTCACAAAGTAACTACAGGCCGAAAAAAAACTTATTTTTGCCGCCTGTCTGAAATAACTCCCTGATTAGGAATCATGGCAAACGAAACGAAAGAACGTCCCACAATTGATATCGAAGGTACCTTCGACCGCACGGAGCGTTATATTGAAGAAAACAAGAAAAGCCTGCTGCTTATTGTAGGTGGTGTTGTGTTGCTGGCCGGCGGTTTCCTCGGCTGGAAGTATCTGTATCAGAAGCCTCGCGCCGAAGAAGCAGCTGCTGCATCTTACCGCGCTGAAATGGTTTTCGCAAAAGACTCTTTTAACCTTGCTGCCAACGGCAAAGGTGATATGATGGGTTTTGCGGCCATTGCCGACGAATACAGCAATACACCGGCTGGCAATCTTGCCAACTATTACCTCGGCATTTGCTACCTCAATACCGGAAAGCCCGCCCAAGCTATCGAAGCACTCAACGAGTTTGATGCTGATGATAAGTTTGTAGGCACATTAGCCATCGGTCTTTTGGGTGATGCTCACATGGAAAATAAGCAGATTGACGAAGCAATCAGTTATTACCTGAAAGCAGCCGACCGCGATCCGAATAAATTTACCACACCTATTTTCCTCAAGAAAGCAGCATTTGCTTATGAGGATAAAGGCAATAAAGCCGAAGCACTGAAGTTGTATCAGCAGATCAAAGCCGAGTATCCGGATTCGCCGGAAGCTCAGTCTGTTGACAAGTACATCTATAGAGCAGGCGGCACCGCAGAGTAAGCGGATTGTTTTGGTTAATTCCCGAACGCCCCGCTTAGCAAACAAGAAGGGGCGTTTGTATTAATACTGAAAGCAGCATGGCAACAGCTCTGCACAATCTTTCCGACTACGATGCGTCAACCGTTCCTTCGGGCGCGGGCAAACGAATCGCCATCGTGGTTGCCGAGTGGAATGCAGAAATTACCCATGTACTTGCAGCAGGCGCAATTAACACGCTGCTGAAGCACGAAGTGGCCGAAGATCATATCGAACTTCACCACGTGCCCGGCACCTTTGAGCTCACGCTCGGCGCACACTGGCTCGGCCAGCGCAACGAGATTGACGCCGTTATTTGCATCGGCTGCGTAATACAGGGCGACACCCGTCACTTCGATTTTATCTGTGACAGTGTAACCCAAGGCCTTACCGAGTTGAACATCAGCCATAACAAGCCGTTCATCTTCGGAGTGCTCACCACCAATACACTTGAGCAAGCTCAGGATCGTGCAGGAGGGAAGCATGGCAACAAAGGAGATGAAGCCGCAGTAACAGCCCTTAAAATGCTGGGATTGCGCGAAACAATAAAAGCCAACAGCCGCGCTGGAAAACAGCTAGGTTACGGGATGTAGCGAAGTTGGTATCGCACCTGCTTTGGGAGCAGGGGATCGCTGGTTCGAGTCCAGTCATCCCGACAGAAAAGAGTGACAAACTAAATAGTTGCTCTGAAATCGTAAAGCCTTTGTAGTCAATCACTACAAAGGCTTTTTTCTTTGTGTGTTGTTCAAACATTAGAATGGAATTTGCTACGTACAAAATCTGGAGTTTTCCTGCTAAAATCAATTTGCACGTAATTTGCACGTAGGATTGACAATAGTGCATTTTTCAGCTATCATATAATTATCTGCTTATTCGCACACAGGAGCGACCATGATCCAGCTTGAAAATATCAATTCCCTCACGGATTTTACCCGCAATGCCAAACTGCATACCCGCCGCCTGAAAAAGACAGGCTTGCCCGAAGTGTTGACGGTGAATGGCAAGGCGGAAATCGTGGTGCAGGATGCAAAATCATATCAGGTATTGCTCAATCTTGCGGCACAGGCTGACCACATGATGAAAATGCGGCAAAGCATCCAAGACATGGAAGACGGGAAAGTGCATGACTTTGGGGTAGTTGCAGAGGAACTTTTCAAGAAACATTTTCGTGCGAAGGTGAATAAGGGCAAACGTCGAACGTCGTGAAACTTGTAGGCAATTTTCGCACGAATACTCATGTCTCTCGCAGGGCGCAATATGAGACGCGAGATATTTTTTAATCAACTATTTTTTCAACAGCCTTTCATTTTATTATCTGTTTATTTTACGTTAGCGGTTGATAGATAATTCATTCAATCAAAATATCCTCAAATCTATGGAGGTAATTTGTCTGCATGATGCGGCATTTTATGCTTTAATTGATAAGGTGGTCACCCGTATCAGGGAGGAATTGCAAGAGGAAGATGCCCAATGGGTGTCTGACGATGAGGCGATGCGCCTGCTTGGTATCAAGTCGAAAACCACCTTGCAGAAATTCCGCGACGAAGGCCGCATCAGGTTCTCGCAACCTGAAAAGAAAATCATTCTTTACGACCGTCATTCCATTAATGAACTCCTTAACAAACACGCCCGTGACACCTTCTGAACCTGATGATACGGCACTCTATCAGCGTGGTTTTAATGATGGCTACTTGATCGCTAAACACGCGCCAGAACTTTCAGCGCAGCTTGCAGACGTGCAAAGCAATTCCCCGCGTATGGAAGGCATGAAAGACGGGCAAGATGAATACTTACTGGAACAAAGCAAAATAATAGATCAAGAAAAACCGCTCGATGACCGTGCTCCCGATTTGGAGATAGAACTTGAATAAATCAGAATACGATGAAAAGAGATTATTTAGAAACGCCGATTTTTTCATTGCCGCCCAATGAGAACGGGATTCAGCATAGCTGGAAGGCACGCAATGCTGTTGAAGGGGTGCAGATTTTTGGCGGTATTGGTTCAGGTAAAACATCTGGTTCTGGCCGCACCCTTGCGCTCAAATATTTGCAAGCTGGATTTGGCGGCTTGGTGCTTACTGTTAAACCTGATGAAGTTGATTTGTGGCGGGAGTATTGCCACCTGACAGGCCGTAGCGCTGATTTGGTTGTGATTGAGCCAGACGGTCAAGAAAAATTCAACTTCCTTGAATACGAAAGCGCGGCGAATAAAGGTGACATAGCGCAAAATATTCATCAACTGTTACAAACCGTGATTAATGCTAGCAAGGATAAATCGGGTGGTGGCAGTCATGATCCTTTTTGGGAGGACGCGCTTGATTTGCTGCTGATTAATCTTATTGATCTGTGCTTGCTGGCAAAGCAGCAGGTGACAATATCTGACCTCTTTAATATTGCCCAGAAGCTGCCGCGAAATAAGAAAATGCAGCATTCTTCCGAGCTGGATAAGCTGAGCAAAAGCAAGCAACTCAATGACTATGACCGTGCTCTGGATGCAGCAAGAGATAGATCAGAGAAAGAGCCGAACTATAATCGAAGGCTTGAAATGATAAATGATTTTTTTGAAAATCAATTTAGTGTTCTAGCTGATAAGACACGATCTATCATTGATTTTACTTTAACATCATTCCTATCGCGCTTAATGCGTGAACCTATTTTCAGTTTATTCTGTGATGGTCAATCAACAATCAACCCAGATCATTGCCGTCAAGGTAAAATCATCCTGTTAAACCTGCCTGTGAAACAGTACGACAAGGTTGGGCGTGACTGCCAGATCATGTTTAAGTACATCTGGCAGCGGGCGATGGAAAGAACGCTGGCAAATAACGATCAAAGCCGTGTGGTGTTCTTGTGGGCTGATGAAGCGCAGAATTTTATTCACGAACATGATGCGGATTTTCAGGCAACCGCGCGCAGCAGTCAGGTCGCAACGGTGTATCTGACGCAAAACCTGCCGAATTACTATGCGAATATGGGCGGTGCTAAGTACCGCTATAAAACACAGAGCTTTCTCGGCACGCTGGCGACAAAATTCTTTCATGCCAATGCTGATATTGAGACGAATGAATATGCGTCAAGATTGATTGGTGAGGCAGAAATGGTCAAAAGAACACACAATCAGGATGAAAACAGTGAGTCATTCACCTATAATGTCGAGCATGATAAGATTATTCGTCCTGAACAGTTTACCCGCTTAGAAAATGGCGGTACAGCGAATAATAATTTGGTTGAAGCCTATGCATATTTTCAAGGTAATGTTTTAGGCGATCAACAAAGTCATACACTCCTGACGTTTAACCAGCAATACATACCCTGATGATGACAAAAGACAGGAAATATGCAGGTCGTAGAATGATTACAATTCCTCAAGGATGGGGCAAAACACTTCTATACCCATTTACACGGTATGGTTTTGGGGAACAATTTTTCAATTTCACTCATGGAATAGCCGTCATACTGATCTTATTATTTTCATCTGTGGGGGTAACATACATCAGAGTATATATGGGTGACAAAGTCCCTGTATTTGAATTCATGAATGATAATAACGATTCTGATGATGTATCGAAACAAAAAAACAGCTTTAGTCAAGATGGAATTCTCAGCCAGATGCAGTCATCAGTTGATGTGGGTTCGACATATAATACAGACCCAGATAAAAAAAGAGTAATTGAAAAACGTGCGGCAAAGAAAAGAGAAAAGATTAAAGCTGAGTTTAAAAAGCACCTTATCTCGTTATATATCTTTGTGGGGCTATACTTTACTTTTATTCTCTGGCATCGGGCACGTTATAAGCGAAGACAATCACCAGATAGCTATGATTACAGTCGTCATAGTGAATTTGATGGCGAGTCGTGGCCGTTTATGCTGTTCATATCCATTCATGTAAGACAGTATCTTCTCTATGCACGTTATATCATTAAAACGATACTGATCTATATTGTATTTGCGGCTGAGTATGCAACCAGTGCTGCCAGATTCAACTTGTCTCGTAGAAGCAAAAAGAAAGTAGATGGAAAAAGTCAATCCGCTTTGATGGTTTCAGAGTTTGATAAGACCGAAAACCCTAAACCTAATGAGGAAAAAATCCCCATTTTCCCCAAGCTAAAAATATCCTTACATGATATGCGTTCCTATGCCGATAACGCGCATTTGAGTGTTGGGAAAGTTTTAGAGTGCCTTGTAGAGCCAAGCATACTTGTCTTTTTGGGAAGGCTGCAGATAAGCACAGAACAGTATTTCGGCTATGTATTTGTTGCTACTGGTATAGCGCTTTCTTTGGGGAATTTTGTCGCGTATATTCTTGCGCGTAAATCAGTTCTCGACAACATTGACGAACATCTTGTTGCTATTGCGATGAAAGAAATTCATCAAGAAAGAAAAGCAAAGCTTGAGCAATACGGCTTTCGTTTCCGTGCACCAGAACCAAGTAATATCGAGGTACTAGAAAATTTATCTCCATACGCTGGCAAAGAGAAAAAGCGTTTTGTCGTCACTTGATCTTGCCTCCTTCACCCCACCCCCCTGATGACCCGCGCGATGGCCAAGCGGCAAACGCACCTCGACCGCCGCCGCGAATGGGCGCTGGTGGTCGCCGAGCCGGAGCCGCCCGGGGACGCCCTGATCGGAGCTGTGG
>JBKDHA010000048.1:0-30535 GCA_046335555.1 Bacteroidota bacterium | reverse complement strand
TTTCATTTATTTTTATGCTTTTATATCCCAACCTGTGCCTTCTTTTCCGTCTTTTAGCACGATGTTCAGTTTTGCAAGTTCATCGCGAACAAGATCGGAAGTGGCAAAATCTTTTTTGGCACGAGCCTCGGCGCGCATTTTAATGATGAGCTGCATGAGTCCGTCGGTTGTGCCGCCGTTGCTGTTGTCGCCAATATCATCTTTCAGTCCGAGCACATCAAACACAAAATCACTGTAGAGTTTGCGCAGGAGTTCGAGATCGGCGGCAGAAATTGTTTCGCGCGCATCGGCAACGGTATTGATGATGCGAACGGCTTCAAACAACTGTGCCAGCAAAATCGGACTGTTGAAGTCGTCGTTCATTGCAGCGTAGCACGCATCGTGCAGCGCGGCAATATTTACCGAAGAACTTTCAGATGCGCGGAGCTTTTCGAGTTGCCGCCCGGCCGCCATGAGTCGCTGAAAGCCTTTTTCAGCAGCCTGCAGCGCTTCGTTCGAGAAATCGAGCGTGCTGGAGTAATGTGTTTGCAGCATGAAAAAGCGCGCTGTCATTGGCGAGTAGCCTTTGTCGAGCGTCGGATGTTTACCGGCTAATTTAGCTTCAGACGGTGTAGCGGTAACCGAATCCGGATCAAGTTCGAGTCCGGTAAACAGTTCGACCGGCAAAAATGAATTGCCGAGCGATTTCGACATTTTCCGGCCATTAACGGTAAGCATATTGGTATGCAGCCAGTAGCGCACCGGATCTTTTCCGCAGCATCCCACACTCTGAGCAATTTCATTGGTGTGGTGCGTAGGAACAAGATCCATTCCGCCGCCGTGAATATCAAATGTTTCGCCGAGGTACTTGCGACTCATGGCCGAGCATTCGATATGCCAGCCCGGAAAGCCATCGCCCCAGGGCGACGGCCATCGCATCAAGTGTTCTGGCTTGGCTTGTTTCCAAAGTGCAAAATCCAGTCGGCCGCGTTTTTCTTCCTGACCGTCGAGGTCGCGGGAATTGTTGATTTGCTCATCGAGCGTGCGGCCGGAGAGAATACCGTAGTTGTATTGCTTCGTGAATTTCTCCACATCAAAATACACCGAGCCGTTTGATTCGTAACCCAAACCATTATCAATAATAGTTTTGGTCATTTCGATTTGCTCGATGATGTGACCGGTAGCGCTTGGCTCGATGCTGGGCGGCAGTGCGTTAAACAAAGCCATAACTTCATGAAAACCGTGTGTATAACGTTGCACGATTTCCATTGGTTCTACCTGCTCATATTTAGCACGTCGGCCAATGCGGTCTTCGCCTTCGCCGGCATCTTCATCGGTGAGGTGACCAACATCAGTAATGTTTCTTACATAACGCACCTTGTAGCCAAGGTGTTTTAAGTAGCGAAACATCAGATCGAAAGAAATAAATGTGCGGCAATTGCCCAGATGCACATCACTGTAAACGGTAGGGCCGCACACATACAAACCCACAAACGGGGCGGCGAGCGGTTCAAATTTTTCCTTCTTGCGCGTAAGGGTGTTGTAAACAAATAGATCCTGACTGATCGGTGTGTTTGTCATATATAATACATGAATGCAGGCTGTGCAGAATACAAATTTAGGAGAAAGACGCGGCAAACAGCCGGAAAGCGCAAAAAACAAAGCCTCTGCACAAAAAATGCAGAGGCTTTAAATTATTTCGGCTGAATGATTACTTGCCTGATCCTTCGGTTGGCAGCGGGCCGTCGCCTACGTATTTGCCTTCTTTAAAGAGCTTGATACGAATAAGCATACCGTTCTGATCGTAGATTCGTTGCTCACCTTCCATCAACTTTTTGAGGTGGAAAGTACCTTTCATAGTAATTTGTCCGTTGGTGTACAAAATCCAGTAACCTTCGCCTGTGAACTGACCTTTGTTTGGTGTTTCGTTAGCTTTAGCAACAGGTGCGGGAGCTTTCAGGTCTTTTTCTTCGGGAGCTTTTGTTTCGGCAACCGGTTTTTTAGGTTCGTAAGTTTTTGACTTGGCAGGATCAATGGTTCCGCCAGCAAAAAACTTCTCGGCTTTCAATTCACCGTTGTCGTAATATTCTTTCATCATCCCTTCTTCTTTTCCGGCTTTCATGTTCACTTCGATCATGATTTTACCGTTGGGATGATAGTATTTCTGAACACCGTCTCGCTGACCGAGCGGATTATAAGAGAACTCTTGTCTTATTGTTCCGTCTTCGTAGTAGAGCTTGTAAGGGCCAACCCAACGTGAACCTTGCCAGTTACCTTCTTCTGCTTTCTTACCATTTTCGTGGTACATCACAGCGGGACCGTTTGCGCGGTTGTTTTGGAAAGTAAGTTCGCTTTTCTTGGTTCCGGTGGGGAAGTACTCGATCCAAATGCCTGTTTTCATGCTGTTGAGGTACTTGCCCTCTTCAACCTTGGCATCTGCAGCAAATTTCGGATCTTTCTTCATTCTTCCGAAGATGATCCAGCGGCCTTGACGTTTACCACCTGCATCAATCATATTGATGGTGTCGCCGCCATACATCTCGTAAGACTGGGCAATGCCCACCTTACAGATGATGAATAACAGTATCAGGCTAAATTTTTTCATCCTGTATGTGACTGTAGCGGTTTTCATGAAAGCGGAATCCAAACTATGAAATAGTTTTGTATTCCTGCTAACATTTCGATCAACTGGCTTATTATTTCGACCAATTTAATGGCTCACGGAAATATTCTGGTGTGTTTCCTGCAATTTCTACGGGTATGTCATTACCGGGGTTACACCAGATTATTAACTTTTTTCAGGTTTACCAACATATCTTCAGTCATGCGTTCCAAATCGAACTCTGGTTTCCAGCCCCAATGCTCTCTCGCAACGGTATCATCAATGCTTGCCGGCCACGAATCGGCGATGGCCTGGCGGAAGTCTGGCTCATAGGAAATAGTGAACCCATTTTGATGCCGGGCAATTGTCTCAGCAATTTCTTTGGGCGAAAAACTCATCCCGGCAATATTATACCCGCCGCGATACTTGATTTGTTCGGCCGGAGCTTCCATTATTTGTATCGTAGCCCTGATGGCATCGGGCATATACATCATGGGCAGGGTGGTATTTTCGCTCAGGAAGCTGGTGTAGGCGTTTTTGGCCAGTGCTTCATGATAAATATGCACGGCATAATCGGTTGTTCCTCCGCCCGGAGCCGATTTCCAGCCTATTAAGCCGGGATAGCGAATGCTGCGCACGTCAACACCATACTTATTATAGTACCATTCGCACCAGCGCTCGCCGGCTTGTTTGCTGATACCATATATAGTTGTGGGTTCGATGCTTGTAAACTGTGGTGTATCGTTTCGCGGGGTCGTAAGCCCGAAAACAGCAATTGAACTGGGCCAGTAGATTTTGCGGATATGTCCTTCGCGTGCCATTTCCAGCACATGAAACAGGCTTTCCATATTCAGCTTCCAGGCAAACATGGGATTTTTCTCGGCCGTAGCCGAAAGCAATGCAGCCAGAAGATAGACCTGAGTTACCTTGTACTTTTTTACAACTTCAAAAACCTGATCCCGGTTAAGGGCATCTATTACTTCGTAAGGACCCTCCGCAAGCTGCTCGGGTGAGGCTGGTTTAATATCGGAGGCAATAACATTACTGCTGCCGTAGCGGGTTCTCAGTTCGGCCACCAACTCGGTACCTATTTGACCCGAAGAACCTATAACTAGTATCGTTTCCGTTTGCATAGCGGGAGTTTGATGCGCATAAAGGTAACAATCGGACTGAAACAAGGTGCACTAAATCTGACGACAATCAGCGCGAATACGCAGTCGGTTTAGCTAAATTTGCAACCAGTTTTTCAAAACAAGAACATGCCTTCGTTATACAACCGCGTGAACCGGAATGAAATGCGTGAGCGTCTTGCGGCTGAGACTTTTCACCGTGTTACGCTTTCGTTTTACCGCTATGTTATTATAGAGCATCCCGATAAAATGCGGAATGAACTCTGGCGTGAGTGGGAAGAGCTGGGTGTTTTTGGGCGTATCTACATTGCCCGCGAAGGCATTAATGCGCAACTGAGTGTACCGGAACATAATTTTGAAGCATTCCGCGAAAAACTTTTCAGCCATCCCGAATTTAAAGATGTGCCGTTTAAAATTGCGGTTGAAGATGATGGTAAATCATTCTTCCGCCTGCAGATAAAAGTGAAAAACAAAATTGTAGCCGATGGTTTGCCTGATGATTCGTTTGATGTAACCAACGTAGGCAAACATCTTGATGCAGCCGAATTTAACAGCGCCCTCGAAACTCCCGGCGCTGTAGTTATTGACATGCGCAATCACTACGAAAGCGAAGTCGGCCATTTCGAAAATGCAGTACTGCCCAAAGCCGATACCTTTAAGGAAGAACTTAACGAAGTGCTCGATATTTTAGGCGAAAACAAAGACCGTAAAGTATTAATGTACTGCACCGGCGGCATTCGCTGCGAAAAGGCAAGCGCATGGCTCCGGCATCACGGGTTTAACGATGTGAGTCAGTTGCACGGCGGCATTATTGAGTATGCGCGGCAAATCAAATCGAAACAAATTCCGTCGAAATTCATCGGTAAAAATTTTGTGTTTGATGAACGCCTCGGCGAACGTATTACCGATGATGTAATTGCCACCTGTCACCAATGCGGCGCTATATCCGACACACACGTTAACTGCGCCAATACCGATTGTCATGTACTGTTTATCCAATGCGATAGTTGCGCGCAGAAAATGGAACACTGCTGCAGCGATGAATGCAGGGACTGGATGCAGCTTCCTGCCGATGAGCGCGAAAAACTTCGTGCTGAAGGGAAAACAGTTGGGGCTGCATCGCTTTACCACAGCCGTTTGCGGCCGGCTATTGGGTTGAAGAAAGAACTGTAAGATTCTTCGCTGTACAGTAAATCTCCTAATTCGGGAGAGCGAAATACTCAATTTTTCTGTTCATACCCTCGCCCCAAATACACAAGACAGAATCGCCAACAAGGAAAGATTTCGATATTCGTCCGTCGGGCAATTTATATTCACGGAATAAAGTTGGCGAATCTCGCCATTCATATATACTGTTGTAAATTTTATCAGTCGAAAAAACCAGCATACAACTCTTTTGGTTTGTTCTCCAACACAAATCAAGTGCCCGATAAGGTGTTACAAATTTCATATTCTTGTAATCAGCCGAAAGTGTTGACATATTGATCTGCGGAAATGTGGTAGTCACATTCGAATCCAATGAATGAATTTCGGGCATCATCTGGAAATAATATAATAATGTATCAGAGGTGGCAAGGAAACCTGCTGACAGAAAATTATAATTCAATCCTTTTTTACGAAACAGTTCTGGTATTTCAATTAACATTGAATCCAAATCAAAAATACCATCCCTATCCGAATCAGAAAACTTTCCAAGTGTAAACAACTTTTCATTTTGGTCGTCTGTATCCAAAAAAATACGCTTCCAGCAAATATTATTTGTTAAGTCTAAATACAAATCATGATAATCAAACGTCCAGTAATCGCCTGTCTTTGCGAGAGAAAAAAACAATTTCCGACGTATGTTAAAATTCTCATCTAAAAGTAAAAGTATCGGGCGTTTATTCACTCCATACGATTTCGGATCATCGGTTTTCATAAAGTATGTAATGTATAATGACACACAAAGAAAACTATCACATACTGAAACATTGGTAAGTGTGTAAAGCGGATAAGTTGGATTTTCAGTCAGGTAGTTTTTTTTACTATTCATTAATTCGCGGGTAAGCCTAATAGAGCCGGTATCATCAGAAACGGCTCTATCAATAGTTTGAAAGAAATCTAACTGATCCGTTAACTGAGATAGTTTAACCGAATCGACAGCATTCCCATTGGGCAAAGAAAAAGAATATATTTTCCCGAATTGATTGCTAAAGGAGTAAATTCTATTTTGAAACAACACATAATCTTCATCCGCATAATGTTTTCGTAGACTGCCTGTTGAATCTCCTTTTAGAATTACGGGAGTACTGTTTTTTAATTTGAAAGCAAAGCCTAGTTCACGCCTAAAATCTATATCGTTATATGCTGAAAAGGGAATTTCAACTACACGCTTGCTATTTTTATATATACTTACCGATGAGGATGGTGTTTTACCTAGCTGCCGATATAATGTATCATTATTAATAATGTTCTTGCCGGTTGTTTTGTCTCCCAAAATTGCATTAAAAAATTCTTCTTGTTGGTTTAGGGGAAGATTCCCAACCAGAAAAACAGTATTGGAATCGAGATTTTTAGCGCTAATCGTTCTGAGAACCTGATGATACGCTATTAAACAGTTGATGCAATCGGTGGCTGAAATACGAATAAGAATAAAATCAGAAGGTATTTTTGCAGTTGATTTACGCTGGAGAGAACGAACTCCTGATGAACAGCCTGCAAGAATTAATAAAAGAAATACGAATATGTAAATGCGAAACTTCATTGTGTTGAAAATTAAAGCGGCTCCAAAAATGAGCCGCTTATAAACCTGATTTACTTAACTTACTGAGTATTGACCTGTAAACATCGGCCGCTGGTTCCTACACATGTAAAAACAGTAACATCGCCTGATGTAGATTGCATTGACAATACCCCACATACATATCCGGTACTTCCTCCACAATCATTTTTTCTTCTTTCCGGATCTGTCATGTCAAGTGGAGTCATTGTAACATTACCAATGCAAGTGTAAACAGCACCATTTTCAGATACAATTATTTGATCGGCAGAGACAGCGCAATTAACATTCCCGAATACATCAATCTGTGTAACTGACTGAGAATGTAATTTAGAAACCGTCAGGCATAACAATAAGATGAAAAAAACAGTGTATTTCATGATTCTTCGGTTTATTTAGTTAGTGATTAATTAGGGCTGACTACTTTTGCACAACGACCAGATGAGCCAACACATCTTACAGTGGTAATATCTCCTTCAGTAGTGATTGTAACTACACCACAGACCCATCCCGTATTTCCCCCGCATTTAGGTTTTGGTGCTCCTCCATCATCAGGATCAGGATTTCCAATGTTTGTAATTGTTACGTTACCATTACAATAAAATGTTGTCCCGTCTGCTGATACAGTAATACTTGTAGCACTAACCTCTTTATACGAGTTTTCGCCCTCACAAACGTAAACAGTAGCCTGTGCTTGTGCTTTAAGGCAAAAAAGGAACAAGAAAACAAATGAAATTAATATTTTTTTCATTTTTTGATGTTTTTTTGTGATTTACTAATTTATGTATTAATTATATAAAATCAGTGTATACCATTATTTTATTTTTCATTTATCTGATTTACATGTATTTATATTCTAATGCAATAAAACATAAACCTTTCTGCTATTGTTCCGGCAGTAACTCTCCCAGCTCAAATTTTAGCATAATAGCATAGGGTAGTCTAAATTGGGGCATGGCTTTCATTTCTTATCATACGGTATTTTATTTAATGGTTTATTGATGGAGTTTTGCACAAAAAAAAGATGAAACTCATCGTCACTGTTATCATTATTTGTGCGGCAACTGCTTTACTGCTTACTTCGGCATTATTCCTTCCGAAGATTCATCTGACTTTACACAACAATGCTTTTATTAATTCAATTGCGAAATATCAGATTTTAGTACTGGCAACTGCTTTATTCGTCCTGCTGCTTACAATTTGGATTCAACCACAAAGCAGTTCACTTCTCAGGCTTGGCGATAACTCTGCAATTGCAGGGCGGGTTGTTTGGATGGGCATAAGCGGTAAAAACTCCTGGAAGAAAGATGCACTTCCAATTTTGATTTCGATAAGTACAGCAACGGCCATTTTTATGTACCTGGCCGTAAATAAAGCAAACAGCTTATCAAATTTCAATTGGTCATTTGTTCCTGTAATTATAATTTTTGCCGCAACGAATGCTTTTTCAGAAGAGATCATTTTCAGATTTGGCATCAACGGTATGCTTACAGATCAGTACAGCAAATCAACTATACTTGTTACTTCTGCAGTTTTATTTGGCCTTGCACATTATTCAGGCAGCCCGGGCGGGCCGGTTGGAATTATCATGGCTGGCATTCTGGGTTATCTGCTTTCTCAGATCGTGTATGAAACACGGGGGCTTGGCCTTGCTTGGTTCATCCATTTTGTGCAGGATGTAATCATTTATACCGCCCTGATGATGATAAATGTGAGGTGATTCTTTGGAAAACGCTCATCATTCTAACAGGTTGCAATACATTTCTATGATTACTGACAGGATTATGAGGAGTACAACTTCGTACTGACATCTGTCATTGTCGCAACCTCGGGCATCGGTTAGTTTTGGTCTTCTTAAAAAACTACTCATGCCTATTTATCATCGTCTCGGCTCCTTTCCGCAAAAGCGTCATACTATTTTTAAGCAACCTGATGGTCGCTATTACTATGAGCAACTTTTCGGCACAGAAGGGTTCAACAACCACTCTGCCCTGCTTTATCATACACACCGGCCTACGCAAATCAAAGAGATTTTGAGTAGTACGGATGTGAGTCCGAAAATTGCTATCGCAAAAAACATTAAGCCGCTTTTGCTTAAAGGCTTTAATGTTGCGCCGAAAGACGATTTTCTGGAAAGCCGCACCGATCTTCTGGTGAACAGCGATTGCATCCTGGGGCTTGCTGCTCCTACAAAGTCATTGCGCAATTACTTTTATAAAAATGCCGATGCCGACGAGATGCTTTTTGTACACCGGGGCAAAGGCAAACTGCGCACGATGATGGGCAATATCGATTTTGAATATGGTGATTATCTCGTGATTCCGCGCGGCATGATTTACCAGATTGATTTCGAAACCAGCGACAATCGTTTGTTGTATGTAGAAAGTCCGCACCCGTTCTACACACCCAAGCGCTACAAAAGTTCATCGGGTCAGTTGCTGGAGCATTCACCGTTCTGCGAACGCGATTTCAAATTGCCTTCGGAGCTTGAAACCTACGATGAGAAAGGCGATTTTATCATCAAAATAAAGAAGGAAGGCGTTTTGCACGAAATGGTGTATGCCACGCATCCGTTTGATGTTGTTGGCTGGGACGGCTACAATTTCCCCTGGGGCTTTTCGATTCATAATTTCGAGCCGATTACCGGGCGTGTTCACCTGCCGCCACCGATTCACCAGACATTTGAAACATCGGCTTTCGTGGTTTGCTCATTCTGCCCGCGCCTTTACGATTATCATCCGCAGTCGATTCCTGCACCCTACAACCACAGCAATATCGACAGCGATGAAGTGCTGTATTATGTTGATGGTGATTTTATGAGCCGCAACAATATTGAACAAGGCCACATTACTTTGCACCCGAAAGGCATTCCGCACGGCCCCGCCCCCGGAGCTATGGAACGCAGCATCGGACAAAAAGAAACAGCCGAACTCGCCGTTATGGTTGATACCTTCCGCCCGCTTCAGGTTACCGAGGCCGCAATGGGTATTGATGATGGTGTTTACTATAAATCCTGGACAGAATAAATAAGCGTTTTTCGTACATTTGTTTCGATATGGCTTACCGTTTTATTATCCGTCCGCACATGATGGCCATGTGGTCATGATTGACTGTTTAACCGAACAACAGTCAACAAAACATTCATATCATAAACAACATCATCATGTCAACCGAACTCAAAAACGTAGAATACGGCCTCGAAAAAATCTTTGACGGCGCACAGGATTTCCTCCCACTGCTGGGAACAGATTATGTAGAATTTTATGTGGGCAATGCCAAACAGGCTGCTCATTACTATAAAACAGCTTTTGGTTATCAGTCGCTGGCGTATGCCGGACTTGAAACCGGCGTTAGCGACAGAGCCTCTTATGTTCTGGCGCAAGGCAAAATCCGTATTGTACTTACCACGCCGCTCAAAAGCGATTCGCCCATTGCAGAGCACATCAGAAAACACGGCGATGGCGTAAAAGTTATTGCCCTTTGGGTTGAGGATGCCCGCAAATCGTTTGAAGAAACGGTGAAGCGCGGCGCAAAACCGTTCATGGAGCCTACTGTTGAAAATGATGAGCATGGTGAAACCGTTCGTTCAGGCATCTACACCTACGGCGAAACTGTTCACATTTTTGTTGAACGCAAAAACTACAAAGGCATTTTCCTGCCCGGATACAAGAAATGGGAATCTGATTACAACCCCGCTTCGGTTGGTCTGAAATTCATTGACCACATGGTTGGCAATGTTGGCTGGGGCGAAATGAATACCTGGGTGAAATGGTACGAAGATGTAATGGGCTTTGTAAACTTCCTCAGCTTCGACGATAAGCAAATCCACACCGAGTATTCGGCGCTGATGTCGAAAGTAATGTCGAACGGAAACGGCCGCATCAAATTCCCGATTAACGAGCCGGCAGAAGGCAAAAAGCGTTCGCAGATTGAAGAATACCTCGATTTCTACGAAGGCTCGGGCGTTCAGCACATTGCTGTTGCTACCGATGATATTATCACCACAGTTACTGCGCTTCGTGCCCGCGGAGTAGAGTTTCTTTCTGCACCGCCGCAAGCTTATTACGATGAAATTCCGCAGCGCGTTGGAGCCATTGCCGAAGATCTCGAAGTATTGCAGAAACTCGGTATTCTGATCGACTGTGATGAAGACGGCTATCTGCTGCAAATCTTCACCAAACCTGTTGAAGATCGCCCCACATTGTTCTATGAAATTATTCAGCGCATGGGTGCTAAAGGATTCGGTGCCGGTAATTTCAAAGCATTGTTTGAGTCGATAGAACGTGAACAGATGCTGCGCGGTACACTGTAACAGTTATTCGAATAATAACCACGTTTATAAAGCCGGGGCAATAGCTTCCGGCTTTTTTTGTAATTTGGCAGCATACAGACCCAAATGAAAAATCGTAAATCTTTACTGGCCGTTGTGCTGGTTGTGCTTATTGCCGCCGCAGCAGCATTCTGGCTCATGAATCGCCCGTCGCCACGCATGTCGGCTGTTATCGACTCGATGAATGGCAGTCATTATGCACTTGACTTGCCCTCGACAATGAACCCGGCTGTATTTAACGACAATGCTTCGCTTCAGTATGCCGATACAAAGGCCGAGCTGTATGTAATGGTTATTGATGAGTCGAAAGATAAAATTGCCTCCTTCGGGCTCGACTACGATCTCGAAACCTACATGAAAATCGCCCTCCGCACACTCGACAGCACAGGACTTTATCGCACCACAACCCGCACTATTGGCAGTTGCAAAGCACTTCAGGCCGATGTGAAAGCTGTTTTTAGAGGTAAAAATGTGGTTTATCAGCTAACTGCCATTGAAAGCGAAACCAGTTTTTATCAGATACTTATCTGGTCGCTCGACAGTCGCTATGATTCCAATAAAGCGGAGATGGAAAAAACCATAGCCTCTTTTCACGAAACCAATTCAAAACAAGTTGAAACTAAACCACCTACATCCAATTAGCCAAAATAAATACCTGACTATCTGCATTTTATAGCTTTCTTTGCAGAAATATTACGTTGCTTATAGGGGTTGCCTCAACCGGGTTTGTCTTAAATGAACCAATCGAGAAACATGGCAACCGGCGCAGCACTTTATCAACTACCCGTAACCGCACTGCGGCAGCCAATGTTACTGACCGAAACAAATGATATGATGCTAAGTGCGGCTATCCGTGATGGCAATGAGCAGGTATTTGGCGATCTGTTTAAACAATGGTACAAAGCACTCTGTAATTATGCCCTGCGCTTTACCGGTAATGATACCGATGAAGCCGAAGAGTTGGTTCAGCAGGTGTTTATGAAAATATGGGAAAAGCGTAATCAGCTTCCTGATATAGTTTCAATGAAAGCGTACCTCTACCGTGCAGTGCATAATTCCGGGATTAACCATGCCGGAAAACAAAAACGCAGTGTGAGTCTCGATCAGACACACCTGCAGGTTGCACACACACGGGAAGACGCTTTGCCCGGACTGAGAACACGCGAACTGGAAAAGGCCATTGCAGATGCGTTGCAAAAACTGCCGGCACAATGCAGGCGTGTGTTTGAACTGAGCCGCTTCGAAGAACTCAAATACAAAGAAATTGCCGAGGTGATGGACATCTCTATAAAAACAGTAGAAAATCAAATGGGGAAAGCGCTCCGTATTATGCGTGAGCAACTGGCCTCTTATCTTCCGCTGCTGATTGTTACATTGTTCACATACCTCTTTCTGAATCAATAATCATGAGCGAAGAAAAAACATACATCATCAGCGGACTCACAGAGTCCGACAGCGATGCTCTCTTCGCTCGTTACATGAGCGGTGAGTGCAGCAGCGAAGATTTGCTCCTGCTCGAACAATGGAGCACAGCAGATTCATCGCATGCAGCATACCTTAAGCAACTTCAGGCACTTTGGAACGAAGCCCCGCAAGCAGCTGCAATAGTTGAATTCGACGAAAATGCGGCCTGGAAACGTATGCAGGCCAGAATGCACGTTCAGCAAGAAAATACTGAAGTGCAAAATTCGGCACCTGTAGTTCGCAGCCTTTGGCAACGCTTTTCTCCTGCACGTATTGCAGCATCTGTTGCCTTAGTAATTGGCATTGCAGCTACATTGTACTTTGTTTCAAAAGATGATGCACAACCGCAGCAACGTTCATTAGCAGCTACCGGCAAGCCTGTTGAAAGCAGATTAAGTGACGGCTCAAACGTACACCTGAACTGCGATACACGTCTTGATTATCCTGAAAATTTCACAGGCAAGCAGCGCGAAGTAACACTCAGCGGAGAAGCTTTTTTTAACGTGCAGCGTGATACAAAAAAACCATTCATCATTCACGCCGGCCCGGTTGATGTGCGCGTACTCGGCACTTCGTTTAATGTAAAAGCCTATCCCGGCCGCGAAGAAGTTTTAGTAAGTGTTGAAAGCGGAAAAGTACGCTGCGCTGCCGGTAATGATTCTATCGAGCTGATTGCCGGCGAAGAAGGCATCTACAACATTCGCACAAAACTTCTTCGCCGTAATGTGATGGATAACCCGAATGCGTTTGCATTCAGAACACGAAAGCTGGCGTTCAGAAACACACCGCTCAAAAAAGTTGCCGATGATTTAAGCGACTTTTATAACATTACCATTATTATAAAAAACCCGAACCTTCAGAACTGTTCAGTGAATACCGGCTTTGGCTCAGAAACATTAGATCAGGCGCTCGATAAATTACGTTTCGGTTACGACAGTCTGGTCATCGAAAAACAAGGAAATATTGTTTACCTCGATGGTAAACCCTGGAACTGATGCGCTTCAAACTATTAATCTTAGTACTGTTTAGTGTGTGTATACAATTACACGCACAACTGAATACACCTCCTCTTGAGCGAAGAATAACTCTGCATGCCGACAATAAAACTACTGAAGACATTTTCCTGCTGATAACAGAAAAAGCTCAGTTTGAATATTCTTATGCAAACAGTGCATTCGACCGAAATAAAATCACAAGTCTGCATGTTGCGAACGTAACTGTAAGACGAGCCCTCGATCAGCTTTTTGAAAACCGCGTTACTTACAAAGTACGCGGTAATCATGTTGTATTACTTGCCGCACCGGCTCCGCTTCCGGTTGCGACAGCTCCTCCCAAAAAAGCGGAATATAAACTCAGCGGATACATTACAGATCAGTCAACCGGCTATATTTTGCCGGATGTTTCAATTGTAGATACTGCAAGAATCGCGGCTGTAATCAGTGATAAATACGGGTACTATTCACTAACCATACCGGCAGGAAAAAAGCCTGTAAATATTCGTATCAAACGCACCGGTTATTTTGATTCAACCATAGCAATAATTCCGTCCTCCAATTTAACCGCTGATATTGCCCTTCGCCGAATTCCGCCCGCCGAGCCAATAGTTTACATACCACAAAACAAAGCTGATTCAATTTCAGCATTTGCAAATCATGTAGCTGATTCAACCTCCGCTGAGTTTAAACGAATGCGGTTTGAGTGGGCAAACGGTTTACTGAGCCGCGCACAGCGTATTCAGTTTGTAAACCTTAAAGACGATGTATTTAAAGGCAAATCGCAAATTTCACTCGTGCCGTTTGTTTCTACGAATGGGTTATTAACCGGGAAAACCAGAAATAAATTTTCATTCAATATTATTGCCGGATATACAGGCGGTACAGACGTTCTGGAAGTAGGCGGCGTTCTGAATGTTGATCGGGGTGATGTAAAAAATGTACAAATAGCCGGTGCCGCAAATGTTGTAATTGGCAAAGTTGACGGTGTTCAGGCTGCAGGAGCGTTCAACATTGTAACTCAGCAAGTAAATGGTATGCAGCTTTCCGGCTCAGGAAATTTTGCACTCGACAGTATGGAAGGCGTACAGCTATCTGGTGCTGTTAACATTGTAAATGGCTACATGCTTGGTGTGCAGGGAAGCGGTGCTGTAAATGGCGTAATAGGAAATATGTACGGCCTTCAGGTGGGCGGAACTGGAAATGCAGTAACAGGCGATATACGAGGCTTTCAGGCTGGAGGCTGGGGAAACTATGCGAAAAATTGCAGAGGACTTCAAATTGCAGGAGGCATGAACTGTGTGAAAGATACAGTATCTATTATGCAGCTTGCCGGCGCCTTAAACTATGCTGATGTAAATACCGGTTTGCAACTTTCAGGGATAGTAAATATTACTGAAAACTCGTGCCGGGGAATGCAGATTTCAGGATTGTACAATTATGCCGGAACACTAAACGGATCTCAAATCGGAGTTATCAATCAATGCGAAAATTATGAATCGGGACTTATTCTGGGCTTTATGAGTTTCGTGAAAAACGGAGTGCATCAGCTTGAAGTTTCCGGCGACGAAAATGTATTCTTAAGTGCAGCCTTCAAAACAGGTATTCCCCGTTTCTACAATATTATAAGCGCCGGAAGAAGTTTCAAAAACGATCAGTTTATTTGGAGCGTTGGCTATGGCGCAGGAACACGATTTAACCTGAATCAGAAAAAAACTTTCCGTATCAGTATCGACTACCTGATACAGCATGTAAATTATGAAAGCTGGTCGAACTACAACAGCGATTGGCATCAACTTAAACCAATGGCCGAATGGGCTCCATCACCAAAATTTTCGGTAGCTATAGGCCCAACTCTAAACTGGTACATCAATCAATCTGATAAAAACTGGTTTACACCTTATATCGGAGATCCGTTCTTAGATAAAATCAAAAACGGAAACCAGCATCGCCTTTGGATTGGCGCTTCGCTTGCTGTCCGCTTTCTGTAATTTTTGACGATGCGATACATCGCGTAGTTGCTAAAATCAGTGTAACGTCGCGATACATCGTGTAGTTGCTAAAATCAGTGTAACGTCGCGATACATCGCGACGCTAGAATCTCAAAAACATTTTTAAAAAGCATAGGGGTAAGTAATCGTTCAGCAGTCATAGTACTGAACAAGACTTCAAACTATGAAAACGAATTTCCTCTTCTTCGCATTACTATTCGGAACAACAGTTTTTGCGCAGCAAGACACCACTAAAACCGAAACTCCCGCTCCAAAAAAATCTAAGTCAATGACGATTTTAGGTGTGAATGCGGGCAGTAATCAGTTTGCTATTATTGGTAATATATCAGATACCTCTACTGTTAACACTCAGACTTCGGCAATTTTCAATACTGCTGCTGGCCCTGTAGTTGGCATGCAAATTACAGGTGTTGTCAATGTTGCTTCCGATACTTTGTCCGGCGCTCAAATCAGCGGTGTTGTGAATGCTGCTAAATCTGTTAGCGGCGTGCAAATTGCAGGTGTTGGCAATTTTGTTTCAAAAGATGTAACAGGGGCGCAAATTGCAGGAACAGTAAATATGGCTGCTGGTCATGTTGAAATGCTGCAGGCATCAGGAAGCCTTAACTATGCCGGTTCATTTCGGGGATTGCAACTGGGCGGGGGTGGAAATATTGTCACCGGATCAGCATACGGTGTTCAGCTTGGCGGTGCTTTTAATTTTGCAGCCAAACAATCGGATTTAATTCAAATTGGAGGCAGTATAAATTATGCATCCGGAATACGTGGTGCTCAGATGGCCGGTTTTCTTAATGTTTCAAACGGAAATTTAAAAGGTGCACAAATTTCAGGCTTCATCAACTATGCACATGCGGTAAAAGGAATGCAGCTTGGTGTGCTCAATTTCGCCGACAGTGTTGACGGAATTTCTATTGGCCTGTTCAGTTTTGTGAAACACGGTTATCACAAACTCGAACTATCTGCAAACGAAAGCACTTTATTCAACGCATCATTTCATACAGGCAGCAATCTTTTTCACAACATCATCAGCATTGGTGCAACTAAACGTAACAATGATGTTTTCTGGAGTTATGGTTACGGCTTTGGCAGTGCAATTAAACTATCACCTCGATTTGACATGTGTATTGAATTTACCGGTAATCACGTAAACCGAAATAATTTCAATGAACGCGTAAGTGAACATGGTCGCCTTGATCTTATTGCTGATTTCCATATTACAAAAAAGATCTCCGTTTTTGCAGGACCATCGCTCAATGTATTTGTATATGATATTCAAGGTGTGCAGGGCGAAAATTCGATGGCTGAGTTTGTTCCTTATGATTTCTATAACGAAACATTCCGCAATCGTTGGACTGTTCGCTCATGGGTTGGATTTAAAGCTGGCTTCCGTTTCTTCTGATCAATTGATGATTAATCCAAGAAAACAATCATCACTATAAATAATAACACTCATGTCTGCTACTCTGCAAAAAACACTGCTCAGTTTGATACTTGGTATATTAATGCTTTGTGTATTTGCACTTACTTCACTTGCACAAACACCCGTTCTTTCACAAACTGTACGCGGAACAATTGTTGATAAACAAATCCGCACACCGCTGCCGGGCGCTGTAGTTTCAATTAAATAGCATGAAACAGTGAACTCAAAACCGCTTACCAGTCGCCGCTGATTCCAATACTGAGTTGGAGAGTGCAGTTTTAACGATTGTCTGAATTCTGTTTCTGGTCAGGTGCTCAGCGGTAGTTTCTTCGGGAACTGCCGCTGTTGTTTTTCGGAAAAGCAAAAACTGTATTTTCGTAACAATCAATTCCGAATGAAAAAAGCACTCATCCTTGTTGCCGGAGGCAGCGGAACCCGTATGCAGTCTGCTGTTCCCAAGCAGTTTCTGCTGCTTGCAGGGAAACCCGTTCTGGTGCATACACTCGAACGTTTTGCATTGTTTGATGCAACACTTCAGGTTGTACTGGTGTTGCCGGCAGCAGAAATTGAACGCTGGAATACAATTGCTGCCGAATTCGGTACTGCTGGCTTTGATGTGCAAACAGCAACAGGAGGCGAAACACGTTTTCATTCGGTGCAAAATGGTCTTGCGCTTGTAACTGCTGATGTGGTTGGTGTACATGATGCTGTTCGTCCGCTTGTAAGCATTGAAACTATTGCCCGCGCATTCGGGTCAGCAACTTCTTCGGGCAGCGGTGTTCCTGCTGTTGCATTAACCGATTCGATCCGCCGGGTTGAACAGGGCGAAAGCATTGCAGCCAACCGCGAGCATTTCAGGCTTATTCAAACACCGCAATGCTTCAAAACTGAATTGTTGCGAAAGGCGTATCAGCAAACATATACCAGCAGCTTTACTGATGATGCCAGCGTTGCAGAAGCTGCCGGTCAACGGATAACGCTGACAGAAGGAAATTCGGAAAACATTAAGCTGACATCGCCTGCGGATATGATTATTGCGGAAGCATTAATCAACATGAATCAGTAAAGCCTTTTTACTGTTGTGGCTTGCGAAATTCCGGCACTCGCATCAACTCCTGAAAGCAAAATTACGCCCGGCTTCTTCCCTTTCTCAAAACTTCCGGCTTCGTTGAAACGCAGTGCTGCTGAGCCGTTGGATGTTGCCCAAGTCAATAATTCCGAAACCGGAATTTCGGGCGCTTGCTGTGCAATCACTTTCAGTTCGCTGAGTACTGAAAGCTGATGATTGGAGGCAAGACTGTCGGTCCCAATGCAGCAGCGCACTCCGGCTTTGTAGAATTGCATAAAATCAGGGAGCGAATTTTCGATGTACAAATTTGCATTCGGACAAAAACACCAATGCAGATTTGTGTGCAGCGATTCAGCCCAGGCAAGATCTTCGGCCGAAGTAAATGTATTGTGAACGAGAATTAACGGCCGTTTCGAGAGCAAATGTGGAAGTGTTCGGCGGATTGCATTTACGCCCGGAGCTTTGTACCAACTGATATCAATGCCCAGAAATTCGAAAAGTTCATTTACTCTTCCGGCTCCGGTTTCAAAAAACTCATTCTCCGCTTTGCTTTCCTGATTGTGAATACTGAACGGCGCAACTTCATCTGCTTCTGCAATTGCACGAAGCAATTCTTCAGAAACCGAATACGGTGCATGAGGTGTAAGCGATGCAGGTTGCGGACATTGTGCAAGCAATTGATTTCCGTTGCTCATTACTTTTTCGGAAAGCGCGGGATTCAATGCCAGCAATTCGATAAACGTATGAATGTGCAGCGGTGATTGCTCTTTCGCTGAAAATGAATCAGCAGTATTTGCAATATCACCAACTGCAGAAACACCGTTTGCATATAATTCTTCGCAAGCCAAACGTGCTGCCTCATGAATTTGTTCGGGTGTAAATGTTCCGCGTTTAGGAATAAGTTCTTTCGCAAAGCCTGCAAAACCGGTATGTTCAGCTATTGCGCCGCGCAAATGCGAAAGTTCGAGATGACAATGTGCATTTACAAAGCCCGGACAAAGCAGTCCGTCGTAAAATGCTGTTTGTTCCGGCAATGATGTGGCAACAGAAGGATCAAGCAAGTCGGCAATGCTACCGTCGCTGTGCAAAACCAGAATGCCGTTTTTTATAAAACCGGTATGCGCTGAAAAAACAAACGGAGCTGATAAGTAATGCATATGGTAAAGTGAAGTACGAAGGTAGAGAAGTTTCTGCGATTGGTTTTTTACGGGATGTAAAAGGGTTTGATAATTTGAAACATCTGACGGAATGATGTCCTAGCCCGGATTGTTCCCGCAGAAATTGCGGGAAGAAAACACAGCAGCAGCAAAAATAAAATTGTATCAAATCTTCTTCAAACCTTCGAGGTTTTAAAAACCTCGAAGGTTTGAAGAAAGTTTGTAGTTTGCAGCTGTTTTTGCTGCTGCTGTGTTGCAGCGGAAAGCCGGAGCAACAGGTTTTATATTGCACCCTCAGGTTCGCTCCAAATTATTTTATACATCAAACGTTTATTTAAATTGATGTAAGCTGAAACTCTTATGAATCAAGTCTGGAGACTTGATTCATAAAACGAAAAGTTTGTCGGTTTCACCGACTTAAACTTTCCGTATCAACGATAATAGTAAAATAAGCCCATTACTTGCTTTTGCGTACCTTTGCAGCAATGGAAACAACCGCCAAACGCAGCATTCGCACACTTTCTCAAGACGAATTAAAAGCATTTTTTACCGAACACGGTGAAAAAGCATTTCGTGCAAAACAAGTTTGGGAATGGCTCTGGCAGAAATCGGCGCGGAGTTTTGAGAGTATGACCAATCTCTCGAAAGACACGCGGAGTATGCTGGAAACCAACTTTTCGCTGCCTGCTGTTTCTGTAGATACTTTTCAGGTTAGCCGTGATCGTACTATTAAATCTGCCTTTCGTTTGCACGACGGCAACATTGTAGAAGGCGTTCTTATTCCTACAGATACCCGCGTAACGGCTTGTATCTCATCGCAAGTTGGATGCAGTTTAACCTGCAAGTTTTGCGCTACCGGCCGTCTTGCCCGCCTGCGCAACCTCGAAGCTGAAGAAATGTACGATCAGGTTGCGCTCATTCGCGAACAGGCGCAAACGCATTATCAGCAATCGCTCACCAACATTGTGTATATGGGCATGGGCGAACCGCTGCTGAATTACCGCAACACGCTTGATTCAATTGAGCGTATTACTTCGCCCGATGGCTTGGGAATGTCGCCACAGCGCATTACGGTTTCCACAGCCGGTATTGCCAAGATGATTAAAAAGTTGGGCGATGATGAAGTGAGATTCAACCTTGCGCTTTCACTGCACGCGGCCAACGATTACAAGCGCAATCGCATCATGCCCATCAACGAGCAAAATTCGCTTGATGCCTTGTCTGAAGCGCTTAATTATTTCTACGACAAAACAGGCACCCGCGTAACCTTCGAGTTTATTGTCTTTCGCGATTTCAATGATGCTGTGCAGGATGCAAAAGAACTTGTTGCTTTCTGCAAAAAAGTTACTGCCAAAGTAAACATCATCGAATACAATCCGATTGACGACGGCGAATTCAAACAAACATTGCCCGAGCGCCTGGAGCAATTTACCCGTGTGCTCGAAGACAATAATGTGATTGTAAATGTGCGCCGGAGTCGCGGCAAAGATATTGATGCTGCTTGCGGACAACTCGCCAACAAAAACGAGGCTGTGCTGAAAGACCAATCACTTGCGCCCAGAAAAGCAGTACAGCAGCAGGAAGATTAGGTTATCTGGCTCGATTTTTGCTGCGTTTAGCCCCTAAACCCACGCTGATGAACAACCTCCGACTTCTGCTGCTTTTCGTTTTTGCCGCTGCAACCCTGCAAGCTCAAACCGAACGAATTTCAAAGCTTAGTCACAGCAGTAAATCCGGCAGTTTGTCTGATGATCCCAACCATACCCTTGGGTTGCCTCCAACGAAATCGAAATCGAATTTGATTACCGTGCGCGTCGATAGTATTGTGTTTATCAACGATTCAACCTGCATGCAGTATTTCAATGTGGGGAGTCCTGAAAAAATAAAAGATTCCTTCGCCACTGACCCAAAAGTTTCGCTCGATAGTTTGAAAAAAATATACCCGGGTATTAAGCTCGTTGGGTTTGAAAAAAAGACCTACAAAGCGGCATTCTCACAAATCACAAAAACGAAAACTACTGATTCTGCACTTTGGATCTGGCTGTTAAGCGGCTTTGGAATTACAACTTTGCTTTTCACTGCATTACTTATTCGCCGAAAAAAATTAGCGAAAGTTACAGCCGGAATAGTTGGTCTTTTATTTATCTCTGTTACAGCAAATGCGCAAACCGAACGAATTTCAAAACTCAGTCACAGCAGTAAATCCGGCAGTTTATCTGATGATCCCAACCATACCCTTGGGTTGCCATCAAAAGCAATGGTATTCCGCCTCGACAGCATTGTGTTTATAAACGATTCAGTTTGTATTCAGTACGGTAATTTCGGGCAAAGTCCTCAACAGCGGCATCCGATAGCTAACGATCCGAAAATTTCGCTCGACAGTTTGCAAAAACTTTACCCGAAAACAAAGCTCGTTGGGTTTGAGAAAAAAACCTATCAAGCGGGTTTCACAACCATCGGAAAACAAAAAAGCAATGATTCTGCTTTTTGGATCTGGCTGTTAAGCGGCGTTGGAATTACAACTTTGCTTTTCACCGCATTACTTTTTCGCCTAAAAAAATTAGCGAAGGTTACTGCAGGGATAGTTGGTGTTTTATTTATGTCGATTACCGCAAATGCGCAAACTGAGCGAATTTCAGCACTTAGTCACAGCGGAAATAAAGATATCAAGAACTCGGCACACACACTAGGAGGCCCTGAAATTATTCTTGAAATTGACAGTATCGTTTTCATCAATGATACAACGGTGATGCAATACACTAATTTCGGAAATCATGTTGTAATCAATCACCCAATAGCCAACGACCCGAAAATTTCGTTAGATAGTTTGAAGAAAATATATCCCGGAATAAAACTCGTTGGGTTTGAGAAAAAAACCTATCAAGCGGGTTTCACAACCATCGGAAAACAAAAAAGCAATGATTCTGCTTTATGGATGTGGCTGTTAAGCGGCGTTGGAATTACAACTTTGCTTTTCACCGCATTACTTATTCGCCGAAAAAAATTAGCGAAGGTTACTGCCGGAATAGTTGGTGTTTTATTTATGTCGATTACCGCAAATGCGCAAACAGAGCGCATTTCAGCACTTAGTCACAGCGGAAATAAAGACATTAAGAACTCGGCACATACGCTTGGAGCGCCTGAAATTACTCTTGAAATTGACAGTATCGTTTTCATCAATGATACAACGGTGATGCAATACACTAATTTCGGAAATCATGTTATAATCAATCACCCGATAGCCAACGACCCGAAAATTTCGCTCGATAGTTTGAAGAAAATATATCCCGGAATTAAACTCGTTGGGTTTGAGAAAAAAACTTACAAATCTGGAATGCTTAAAATGAGCGCTGGCAGCGATAAAACTGCTTGGCCTTACATTATACTGGCTTCAGGACTTGCAGCAGCATGGTGGTTTTCGCACCGCAACCGAATCGCTTAAACTATGCATCTGCTGCGCATCACAAGCATCAGAGCTATACTGATTTTTGCAGCATTATTTATTCTGCTGCTGCCATTTCCTTTTTCACTTTTTCCTGATACAGGAACTGCTATTCGGCCTGTTTCAGCACCTGTTATTGAAGCTTTCGGGAAAGCAGTATCGTTGCTCCCGGAAAACTACGAAGCTCGTTTTGATTCCGACAGCCGAGGTATGTATGCACTTGCTTTGTTCGTTGCATTGCTGAGCATAATTTCTGCTTCAGTCTGGACATTCATACAAAAACAGGAGCGCAATGAAATACGCTGGCTCCGAAGTTTGAGTGCTTATTATTTGGCGTTAATCTTGCTTATCTATGGATTTGACAAAGTATTCAAGCATCAGTTTTATCTTCCCGAACCCAATACACTGCATACTTCACTCGGTGATATTCGTCCCGATCTTTTGTACTGGAGCACAGTGGGCAGTTCATGGAGTTATTCGTTTTTTACAGGCTTGATTGAAGTTGTTGCTGCACTGCTTCTCATCAGTAAGAGAACAAGAAGCCTTGGTGCCTTGCTTGCTGTCGGAGTGCTGCTGCATGTATCGCTGATCAATTTCGGATTTGATGTCTCAGTGAAACTCTTTTCAGGATTTCTGCTGCTGCTTGCCCTATTACTTGCTTATCCTGGCGTAAAGAAAATTATCCGGCTGTTCATTTTCAGAAAAGAGCAGCAACCGGAAGAATCTTCTTCTTTGCTGATGCAGAAAACGGGGAAGCGAAATTATTACATCATTAAATCTGCTATTCTTGTTCTCTTCCTTACCGAATCGCTTTACGGGTTTGTACGTTATGCCGGATTTAACGATGATACAGCACCACGGCCTTTACTTCACGGAGTATACACGGTAACAGAACAAATAAACGACAGCGGCCAATTTGTTCTGCCATTCACATCAAATCCGGAAGTTATACAGCGCATTTTCGTTCACCGGAAAGGGTATCTGATTTTACAATCAGTAACCGGTGAAATGAAAGACTATAAATTGGTGTATGATACAACTGCGCATCAACTCATAATCAGGCACGAACAAGAACCTGTAATGATTTGGAGTTATTCGGTAACAGGAAAAACATTAACCCTAACGAATAATGATACTCCTGCACAATTAAAAGCAGAAGTTATTGACTGGAACGATATGCCTCTAATACGCCAAAAATGGCAGTGGTTCAGCGATTAAAGTTTTTAAGTAATCCCGATTACGATATTCTAATCCCGATTACTAACATATCATCGATTTGTTCAATATCGCCTCTCCAATTTTCAATTGTTCGGTTTAGCGTGCGTTCCTGCTCGGCCATTTCAAGCCCCTGAACACTCAGCAGTAATGCTTTGAACTGCGTTGTTTTAAATTTCTTGCCTTGTGGACCTCCAAACTGATCGGAGAATCCATCGGAGAAAATATAAAATGAATCGCCGGGTTCGAGTTGAATGGTTTGTGCTTTAAAGTATTCCGGCATTTCAGGCTTCCAGCTTCCGACCGAAATTTTGTCGGCTTGCAGTTCAGACATCTGCCGGCCTCTGAAATGCAGCAGCGGATTGTAAGATCCGGCAAAATCAAGCTTTCTTGTGTCAAGATCAAATTTCACGAGTGCAATATCAAATCCTTCACGCACATGCAGTTCATCGGTTTGATAGCGCATTTTTTCGCTCATCAGCACATTGAGTCTGTTCAGGATTTCCGCCGGATTATTTTGTTCGTTTTCTGCAACAACCTGTTCCAGCAAATCATTTGCCATAATACTCATAAAAGCGCCCGGAACACCATGTCCGGTGCAATCGAGAGCTGCAAGTAAGATGCTGTTTGCTTTTCGTCTGTAAAACCAGAAGTCGCCGCTTACAATGTCTTTGGGTTTAAACAGCACAAACGAATCCGGTAAATCACGGCGCAAATGCCAGGCCGGAATAAGCATGGCATCCTGCAAACGTTTTGCATAACGAATGCTGTCTGTAATTTCTTTGTTCTTTTGCGCAAGTTCATCGTTGCGGAGCGCAAGTTCGTTGGTACGCGAGTTTACCTGATCTTCGAGCGCTTTCTTTTGCTTTTGCAAACTTCGTGTTCGGAAACGATCAAATCCGAAGATGCAGAAACCAACAAATAAAACCATACCGGCATAAAATAATGCAGTTTGCCAGTAAGGAGGTTTAATTGTGAATTTGTATTTCACCGGCTCACGATTCCAAACACCATCGTTGTTGCAGGCACGAACTAAAAACGTGTATTCGCCGGGAGGTAAATTTGAGTAAGTAGCTTCATTCACATGCGTTGGGACCGGCGACCATTCATTATCAAATCCTTCTAATTTATACTGATAGCGAACCTTTTCGGGGCTTGTCAAACTAATTCCGGTGAAAACAAATGTGAGATAATTCTGATCGTAGCTAAATCTGTTTTCTTCGGGGAAAGCAGCATCACGCATAAAAATTCGCAATCCGCTTATTGAAACGACAGGTTCAATTGTGTTCTGATAATTTTCTTTCGGACTGAAGCGCACAGCACCAATAACAGTTCCGAACCAAAGATTTCCATCGCGATCTGTACACACTGCATTCGGATTTACCTCGGTTCCCGGAAAACCTTCGCTGCGGCCGTAATGCGAAAACGTACTGTCGCGCATTACAAAACAATCGAGGCCGCGACTGTTACCGATCCAGATATTGTTCATCTTATCGGCAATAATTGCATATGGCGATTCTGTTGAGAGTCCGTTTTTCCGTGTGTAATTCCGGAATGTACGTCCGTCATACATATACAATCCGCCGCCATAAGCACCAAACCAAATGTTGTGATTATTGTCTTCGCTGATGCAAAGAATGAAGCGATGTACAATGCCGCTGGTTTCATCATATCGTGTAAACGTTTTGCCGTTATAAACCGAGAGATAACCACCAAGCGAACCGAACCAAAGTTGCCCCCGACTGTCGCAATAAATTCTGTAAACGTTATTTCCGCCGAGGCCATCAGCAGTAGTATAGTTGCGAACGGATTTATCGGAAGAATTAATACATGAAGCTCCGTTTCGTGTACCGATCCAAATATTACCACTTCGGTCAGAGCTTACAGCATACACCATATTAGAAGTAAGGGAATCCGAAATTTTTATTGTTTCAAATCGTTCACTCCCGGGTTCAATAAAACTAATACCGCCGCCGTTTGTACCAGCCCAAATAGTTCCGGCAGCATCTTCGTGCAATGAAAGAACAGCATCAGCGCCAAGTCCGTCAGCAGTAGTAAAAGTTCTTATTGTAAAGCGCTGATCGCCGTTTTCGGGCATGGTATAAAAACTCATTTTTACCAAACCTGTATTTGTGCCGAACCAAATATTCCCGAGCCTGTCTGCACAGGTTGCCCAAACAATATCATTCGGAAAACCATCCTGCCGGTCGAAAAGTGTAAACCGTTCGCCGCGATATTGATTGAGTCCAACATCAGTTCCGATCCAAACAGCACCTTCGCGATCCTGCAGCAAACAGCGTACATTGAAATAACTCAATCCCTGCCGTGTACTGAAATTCCGTACCGCAGCTTTATCAAGTGCCGAAAATCTTGCCTTTGAATTACCCGGTGTAATTCGTGTAACACCACCGCCGGCTGTACCCACCCAAACAGCATTTGAGCGGTCGCTGCAAATGGCTTCCACAAAATCGGCACCCAAACCATCGAGTGTGCTGAATCGGCGCAGCGTTGGAATAAGTGTAGGTGCATTCCGCGATACAAAATTTGGCGGAAGCTGCATCACTACAACGCCTTTATCGGCCGTGCCTGCCCACATTTCTTTCCCATTATTGAGCAATGCGAAACAAGTTATGTAATCACTCACAAAGCCACGCGCCGCATTCAGGTCTGTATATGCAGCCGGGGATGTAATATCTGCCTTTGTATCACAAATTGTAATGCCGTGATCGGTGGCAATCCACATATTTGCGTTTGAATCAAAACAGAGATCATAAACATTTGCACTGGCCAGACCGTCTTTTTTGTCGAGCGCATACATCTGATTTTTTGCAATATCATAAATGTATATTCCCGCTCCTTCGGTAGCAATCCATAAAAACCCTTTATTATCTTCTGTAATCGCGGTTACAGTATGAAAATGCGTGTATTCTTCGAGATTCATGCTCTCGAACTTCTGACGATTCACATTAAATCTTGTTACACCGCCAGCCCAATGCCCAAACCAGAGATCTCCACGTTTGTCTTTGAAAGCTGCTGTAACCCAATCTTCAGCTAAACCATCGCGGCGGGTATAATTTGTAAACGACTGTCCGTTGTATTTGGAAAGCCCGGCCATTGTGCCGACCCAAAGATTGCCTTCATTGTCTTGCACCATGGTTTGCACTTGAGCCTGAGCAAGTCCCTGCTCAACTCCAAAAGCAATAAACCCCGACGTTTGTGCACGTCCCGGCATCGAGAAAAGCAACAGCAGAATTAAGCTAACCGTGCTTATATTTCGTAATATCACCATTATATGTTTTCTCATCTATTTCTAGTCCGTCGCGATAATAGTACGTAGCGCCCCACCAATATTCGACAGCACGGTATTCAACTTTTTTTCCTCCGGGCCAGCTTACTAATGTTGTTTTTACATCCGAAAAAATATCATCAACAAAAGTTACTACAATTGTTGGCGAGGGTTGGTAGTTAAATGTTCCGGTTTTGGCAACAGGTTTAAGTTGAGCGGCATTACCTTCTCGCTGAACTTTTGCAGCGGTTTCCTGAAGTTTTTTTACCTGTGCATCTTTAACCTGCTTGTTCACTTGTTGCTGCCGCTGTTGTTGTTGCTGCTGTTCGCGCACGTACTCAGCCTGTGCTTTTACTTCCGATTCGACACGCAGTACTTGTACGGCAGAATTACCACGCGCCTGTCCTTTCATCTTATCAAACTTCTGGACATTATTTTGTCTTTCGCTTTCGGCAGCAAGTTTCAGCAGGTTGTTTTCATACTGCTTTTTTACCTGCTGATTGGCTTCCTGAAGTCTTAGTTTTTCCTGCCGCTCGCGCTCAATACGTTGAGCATCGGTTTCGGCAGTAGCGGGCTGACCGGGTGTTACAGTAACAGTTGCGTTCTGAGCTGCGGCTTTCTGCTGCTTTCGTTTTTCCTCTTCTTCTTCAACTCGGCGTTCTTCTTCCAGTAATTGCAGGCGTTTGCGTTCTTCTTCTTCAATTCGTGCACGCTCTTCTGCATCGCGTTGTTGCTGACGGATGCGTTCTTCTTCAGGATTCTTAAAAAGCGTGGAGGTAAAATTCCATTTCGGATCATCGCAGAAACCTTTATTACCATCGAAAATTACTTTGGCAAAGGGTTTCTGCGAAAAAAGTTCGGTACGTATTTTCGGATCTCCTGCTACGAAGAAGGGTATTTCGCAGACATAATCAGGATAAATCCAGCCTTTATCGCGGGGTACGCGCAAATCCATTACCATATACATCGGCACGCAACCCGGTGAAGAAAAATCGAGGCGATACTGATGGCCAAGATCAACAGTGAAGCGGAATTTACCGTTGCGTCCGGTTGTTAAGTTGAGCAGTGGCCGGCCATCCATAAAAACACTGACGTTTGCTCCTGCCAATGCCTGCGAGCCTTTGGTAGCTGTTCCAAAAAAACGCAAATCGCCTTGCGCAGATAATTTTGCGCCGCCAAGCAGCAGCATGACAGCAAGCAGCAAAATTGGTTTTAGCCTGTAAAAAGAAGGCATACGGTGCACTCTGAGGTTTCACCGAAAGGTAAGAAACTGTTTGGAATTGAGCGCTTTCAAACTAAATTCTGCTTCCTAAAAAGCCGTCGAATTACAATCAGTTGCGAAAACAGCACAAGCGGAACAACCACAGATGGCAACCAGTTAAACGGAAACTGAAGTATTGCAACATTAGGCTGCTCAAATCCAAACTGCTGAAACGGCGTAGGTACTGACAGTGCTGCATGTATTACAATATTGAACAGCAGCACCAGACAACCAAAATTCCAAATCAGTAATCCGGTACGGCCAATAACTTTACGCACATAGCCGAAGTAATAAACGACAGGGGCAGTAAGGCCGGCAATAATATCAAAATTACGGCCTTCAAAAGTGAGTATTTCGGGCATAAGTTTAACAGTAAACAAGCCGTAAATAACGAGCTCTACTCCAATGCGGATACTGTGCAAAAGTGTGAGCATTCCTGCATCTGCATTATCGATCCAGGCGCGTGTTTTACGATTTACAAATAAAAACACAATCGTTGCAAATGCCGGAATAACCTGAAAAAATACACGCGGCAGAAAAGCGGAGGTATCTGAATAAAATCCGCTCAATCCCAAACCTGCTTGAGCCAACATCCAAAGCAAGACGATGAGTACTACCAATTTTCGCTTGCCGGAAGCGCGATAAAAAAGGTAAACCGTAAGAAGTGTTATTGCTGTAAAGAAAATCTGAAGCAGTAAGAGCGTTTCCATACATTTCTGTTTACCGGCAAAGTAAATGAGCTTTGCCGGATGGATCGCTTGTCATAAGGCAAGAAAAGCAACTTCGTTGCAATGATGAATGTTGAATGCAGAGTGTTGAATGACTTTCACGATTTCGCGTTAAAACACTCCGTGTTCAAGTTCAGCTATTACTCAAAATATTTCAGCGCATGTCTTGTCTCGGCTCCGCTCGACATGATAAGCGTAATATAGAATTTCCCAATATCAAGTCTTCGTAATTTCTTTTCGGATACGGCTCAGTGATGAATCGGTAACACCGAGAAATGAAGCCACCTGCCGAAGTTGCGCGTGCTGAAAAATATCGGGCTCTTGTTTGAGGAGGTTTTTGTAGCGTTCCTCGGCGGTTTGATGCACGGCCGACAGCATACGCTCTTTCAGACGTGAGTATGCACCCAGTAAAAGCCGGCGGCCAAATTCACGAAATTCGGGGAGTGCGTGAAAAGCAGTTTGCACTTGCTCGTACGAAATTGACCAGCCCTCGGAATCCGTCATTGCCTGAATATTTTCTCGCGAAGGCACACGGGTAAAAAACGACCAGGGCTCGGCAACTATCTGCTGCGGAGTGAAAAAAGAAAGCGTGACTTCTTCTCCTTCAGTGTTTTCTGTCCAACTTCTGAATAAGCCCGAACCAAGCAGGCAATATTCGTTGGCCACTTCATTCTCCCGCAGCAGAAAATAATTTTTCGGATAAATTTTGGGTTCAAAAAACGAAGCAAGGTGCTCGGCCTTTTCAGCCGGAATATCACCAAGAACCGAAATAAGCTGAGGAAGTGTTATGGCTGACATCAGAAAGTAGAATTACTCTGGAAAAGTAGCTAAGTTTTGGGATTATCGTTCATTCATCGGTGATTTCATTGAAATCGAAGAATTAGTTTTTACTAATCAACCTGAAAACATCACCTTTGCAAAAATTCACAAACAAATGAACTGGGCAATCGACTTTAAAGCAATAGCAACAGTAACAATGGTGCTGTTTGCCGTAATTGATGTGGTGGGTTCAATACCTGTAATTATTGGTTTGAAACAAAAAGTTGGTGAGCTCAATGCGCGCCGTGCTTCATTAGTTTCGCTGGCAATTATGGTTGTATTTATGTTTGTAGGCGAATATATTCTGGGGCTTATCGGTATTGGTGTTTCAGATTTTGCTATTGCGGGTTCATTCATTTTGTTTTTCCTTTCGCTCGAAATGATTCTCGGCATTCGTTTGTATAAAGACGAAATGCCGGCAACAGCTTCGGTTATGCCTTTGGCTTTTCCGCTCATTGCCGGAACCGGAACGCTTACCACATTGCTTTCGCTTCGTGCTGAGTATTCGGTGCTCACGCTTCTGATTGCGATTATTATTAATATCGCAATTGTTTATGTTGTGCTGCGCAATATTGGCCGTCTCGAAAAACTACTGGGTGTAGGCGGAGTTGCTGTATTGCGAAAAGTTTTCGGCATAATTCTTTTGGCCATTGCGGTAAAGCTATTCCGCACTCATGCCGGAATCTGAGCCGGATATTTTTCAGCTATTTGTAAATATGGCTTTAAAATTAAACACATCTGTCCAAAATAGCTAAATAAAAAAGAGAGGATGGTGTACCTAAAATAGGTACATTGTTTTTACGACAAAACAACCCCCATCCTCATGGTAAATTTAACACTCTTTTCCCAACTACTCCAACTCCTACCGCGC
>JBKDHA010000047.1:0-14212 GCA_046335555.1 Bacteroidota bacterium | reverse complement strand
GTTTTGTACAGGACAGAGTTGCTACGGAGATCTCGTTACATTGTCGTATTCATTCAACGGTTCTCCCGGAACATATCTACAAACCCATTTCAAGCAAAGCCTTACTGTTTGTGATACGAATATTGTTCGCTACACTGCTTTCAGTCTGAGCAATCCCAACGATTCGGCCTGGGTTGATATTGTTTATTATTGTGTTGGAGGTTTGGCCAGTGTACAATCTGCACCCGAAACAACTCTGCTCAACGCTTTTCCGAATCCGGCAAACAATACTGTACAGCTTTCATTTGCCGCGCTTGAACAAAATGCACAACTCGAAATTTACAACCTGCTTGGCGAACGTGTAGAAGTTTTGCAAGTTGGTGCGCTCAGTACTTCGGCAGTAGTTGATGTAACTGCTTTTGCTGATGGTATGTATATGGTTCGTCTTGTAAACGGCGATGGTTTGCTGGCTCAAAAAACGATTGTTGTAAGTCATTAACCCATGAAAAGATCAGGATTACTACTTTTCATTCTGTTCTTTTCACTGGTTGTGCAGGCACAATCAACGGTTAGAATAGTTTCGCCTGTTTACGGACTTGTAAATGGTCAAACAATTGTTCGATACATTGCGACCGGGCAGGAAGTGTATGATTTTTTTGATGTGATGTCAACTGATTCAGCAGCTCCTTTGATGAAGATCCGTAAATCACAAGGTGTGCTTGCTGGTTCGTCTCAAGTTGTATTTTATACTGATTCTAACTGCTATGGTCCTACTCAGAATTTGACTTATTCTTTTGTCGGAAAGCCCGGAATAATGCTCAGACCACATTTTATTCAATCTACCAGTGTTTGTGATACAAATCGTGTTCGTTATACAGCATTCGTGGTAAATAATCCTGCCGATTCGGCTTGGGTTGAACTGTTGTATTATTGTGTAGATGGTTTGGCCAGTGTGCAATCTGCACCCGAAACAACTCTGCTCAACGCTTTTCCGAATCCGGCAAACAATACTGTACAGCTTTCATTTACTGCGCTTGAGCAAAATACGCAGCTTGAAATTTACAATCAGCTTGGTGAACGTGTAGAAAGTCTTCAAATCGCAGCATTCACAACATCGGCAGTGGTTGATGTAACTGCTTTTGCTGATGGTATGTATATGGTTCGTCTTGTAAACGGCGATGGTTTGCTGGCTCAAAAACCGATTGTTGTAAGTCATTAAAACAACTTGAAAGAAAAAACAAACGCCGGGCAAGTTAGTCCGGCATTTGTTTTTAAAATTTGCAACTTAACAGGCTCTTAGACAGCATCCCCAAAATATTATTATATATATACTTTATTAATAATAAATCTTTGCGCCTTTACGTCTTTGCGCGAAATAAAATAGCACGCAAAGGGTCAAAAACGCAAAGAATGGAATACATAATACATGATTATTAATTGAAAATAATAATAAGCTAATATGATGGAAAAGTGACTGATATTCCGCCATACCAAGCTGATAAAATTCATTGAAACCGATACAGATGCTTTTTGAGTTTTGTGATGCGTAATCAAGGTTTAATAACAGCAGCATTTAACGGCAAAAGCATTTCAGTTACCCGCATGTATTGTGCGTTGAACAGAAATCCTGAACTTCGCCACTCAAAAGCATCAAACATGACCATTCAGCAAGCTCAGGAAACAGTTGATAGTTGGATTAAAACCCACGGTGTTCGCTATTTCAGCGAACTTACCAACATGGCAATTCTTACAGAAGAAGTAGGAGAGGTGGCCCGCATCATGTCGCGGCAATACGGCGAACAATCGTTCAAAGCCAGCGACAAAGACAAACAGCTTTCTGATGAACTGGCCGACGTGCTTTTTGTGCTCATCTGCATTGCCAATCAAACCGGCATTGATCTTACAGAAGCATTACAGAAGAATCTGGATAAAAAAACAAACCGTGATAGCTCTCGCCATCACGGTAATGAAAAACTGCACTGAGTAGTATATCAGTAGAAGGTTTTGTTATCTCGTGCCATGCGTTTCAGCAGCACACACGGACGGTAACGATCTTCAGCATATTCGCTGTAAAGTTCTTCCAATGTGTGCAGCACGTTTGGTATGCCAATTTCATCAGCCCATTTTAGCAAACCTTTCGGATAATTCACACCTTTTGTCATGGCTGTGTCCAAATCTTCGCGCGTGGCTACTCCGAGATAAAGTGAGTCGGCAGCTTCGTTAATGAGCATAGCCAGTACGCGATTCAGAATCTGTTTGGCAAGTGCAGCATCCTGCGTCGGCTCGGGCATTACAGCACCGGGCGAGTAATCGTAATAACCGCGCCCTGATTTACGCCCGAAACGTTTTGCTTCAAACAACCGCTTTTGCGTGAATGAAGGTTTGAAGCGCGGCTCGTAGAAAAATTGCTCCCAAACTGTTTCGGTTACTTTGTAATTAATATCGTTGCCAATGAAGTCCATCAACTCAAAAGGACCCATTCTAAAACCGCCTTCTGTTTTGAGTGCATGGTCTATAGTTGCAAAATCGGCAATGCCTTCTTCGTAAATGCGGATAGACTCGCCGTAGTACGAGCGCGCAACGCGGTTAACGATAAAGCCCGGTGTGTCTTTGGCAAGCACTGTAGTTTTTCCCCAACTGTCAATAACTGCTTTCGCGGCATTGAGCAATGCAGTGTCAGTAGCAACACCCGGAATAATTTCAACTAACGGCATCAGCGGAGCCGGGTTGAAAAAGTGAATCCCAAGCACACGTTCCGGCTTTGTGCAGGCCGAAGCAATGAGCGTAATGGAAAGCGAAGAGGTATTGCTTGCCAGCACACAGTTTTCGGCTACAATGCTTTCGAGTTTGGTGAACACTTCCTGCTTCACATCGAGCCGTTCCACAATGGCTTCAATGATTAATGCGCAGGGTGCAAACGCTTCTAATTGCGATGCATATTGTATGCGGCTTTGGATGTCTTGTGCTGCTTCGGCAGTAAGCTTTCCCTTTTCGGTGAGCTTCTGTAAGGTTGCAGCCAAATCGCTTTTCGATTTTTCGAGCTGGGCGCTGCTGGTATCAAACAAAATTACATCGTGCCCGGCTGTTGCCGCAACCTGCGCAATTCCCGAACCCATTGCCCCTGCGCCGATTACGCCAATTACTGATGAAGTGCTGAACATAAACTTAGCGGCCTTTAAATTCGGGTTTGCGTTTTTCGAGGAAAGCATTCACACCTTCGCTGTAATCATACGTTTGTGCGGCTGTAACTTGTTCTTCGCCTTCGCGTGCAAGTTGCTGTTCTAATGTATTTGCAGCCGACTCGTTAAGCAAACGCTTGGTAAGTCCGATGCCTTTTGTGGGCATAGAAGCCAGTAAGGTTGCAGTTTGCAAAGCCGTTTCCTGAAGCGCTGCATCATCAGCAATTTTGTAGATCATGCCCATTTGCAGTGCATCTGCTGCGCTTACTTTATCGCCCAGCATCATCAATGCAGATGCGCGCTGAAAACCAGTGAGCCGGGGCAGCATAAATGTTCCGCCGCTGTCGGGAATCAATCCGATTTTGCTGAATGCCTGTATAAAACTTGCAGAAGCTGCTGCAATAACAATATCACAGGCCAGCGCAATATTGGCTCCGGCTCCGGCGGCTACACCGTTTACAGCGCAAACCACAGGCTTTTCGAGCTGCCGGATTTTGAGAATAATCGGATTGTAATGCTCCGAAACAATTTTTTCGATACCCGGCCCGTGCGGATCAATAGCTTCTGATAAATCCTGACCGGCACAAAATGCTTTTCCTTCGCCGGTAAGCAATACGGCCCGCACTTCATCATCGGTTGCTGCTGCATCAAGCGCAGCCTGCAACTCAAGCGCCATCGGACGGTTAAAGCTGTTGAACTTATCAGGACGGTTGAGGCGGATTGTGAGAACACTTCCGCTTTTTGAGGTGAGAATAGATTGTTCGCTCATGCTTTTGATGAATTGAATCTTACAATTTTGTCCCAGTCAATATCGTTATTGGGTTTACAAAATGACTGAGAAAATTCGATGGTGAATTTGTTGATTACCCGAGCGTAGGATTTCTGAAAATCATCATTTCTTTCTTTTGCTTTCGTACTTAGTGGTTCAATTATTTTGAGATAAAGATCACTATCGCCCGAAATGAATTCCCAGAATTCCTGCCCGCAATATTTAAAATAATCTCCTTTGTCTACTGTTTTGTCTTTACCATAACAGCATCCATTCACGGCAATGACGTGGATTTTTGAATTACTTGTACGAAGTGTTCTGGCTGCTGTTTTGAAGTTATCCTTCATTTTCCTTATCTGACTACTATTTCCCCAATTGGGGCCAGATTTGATTGTTACAATATATCGAATCCCATTATTGTCAAATTCTAAATCTATTCCGGTAGTGCTTGATTTTATCCCATTAAAGACTTTGTTATTAATGAAAATAGCTAAACCTTCCAGCCAGTCACCAAAAATTGTTTCTTCTTGAGATGATAAGTGAGCATCAAGAATGCTTTTTACAATATCGCCAGTTGTAAGAATATTTTTCGTTTTGTAGAGATATGGGTTCTTTCGTTTGAGAATAGTTTTTAGTTTGAGCTTATTTAAACTCTCAATTCGTTTTTCGTGAAAAATGCCAATATTCCTTTCAACGTACTGTTGCACGCTGAGCAAGTTTAACTTTTTGTTTTTTGTTTTTGCCATTTGTTTGAGGATTCACATCAAACAAATATAGTTCAACAGGTTCAATCTCTTTCCGTACCATTTCATAATACTCCGGAATAATTTCAATACCTATTGCATTTCTGCCCATTCGTTTTGCCACATTTACTGTGGTTCCTGAACCCATAAACGGATCAAGAACAGTATCATTTTCCTGTGAAAATAATTTGATAAACCATTCGGGTAACTCTTGGGGAAAAGCAGCGCTATGATTCTTATTATTGCATTCTGTAGCAAGATGTAGTACGTTTGTGGGGTATGCTTTATCTCTTTCTAACCAATTTGAGATATTCTTGCCAAATCCGCTACCTACTTTAGAATTGTCTCTGATTTTATCAGTTTCAGAAAGATTTTTCAGGCGCGATTTCGCCCAATCGCCCATAGGAACCATCACTTCTTCCTGATACATGGCGAATTTTTTATCTTTATTAAACTGAAGAAGTCGTTCCCAAGAATCTCTGAACCGATTGGGCCATTTACCAGGGTAACTGTTTTTTTTATGCCAGATAAATTCTTCTGTCCATAACCACCCCTGTTTTCTCATTTCTAAAATTAATTCCATCACATAAGTACTTCTTTCCCCTTCAACTACTTTTTCCTTAATATTAAGGATGAATGTACCTGTTGGTTTTAGTACGCGTAAAAGTTCTTTAGCGATAGGCAGAAACCATTCTACATAGTTGTCTGGGTGAATTCCTCCATAAGTACTTTTTCGCTGATCGGCGTAAGGAGGAGAGGTAACAATCAAGTCAACCGAATTATCAGGCAGCAGCATTAACTTTTCTTTGCAATCTCCAAGAAATAGTTTTGTTTGTGCTTTCATACGGTCTGACTTTGATTTTACAAAAATAATGTATAACACCCCGGATGCGAGTCCCTGTTTATAACTAGTTGTTATTGTTAGTATCCGGCGACATTGATGAGGTCAAAAAACACAACAACGGCTCCCAGTGCGGAGAGCCGTTGTTTTATACCAGCTTCAGCGAGCGGTCTTAGCGAAGCTGGATTGTGTACGTATTGTTGCCAATGGTTACTGTTGCAATATTATCACAAGCTCCGCTGCCGAAATCTACAGTGCGCATGGGGCGGTTGGAGGGTGTAAGTTCAAATGTGCCTTGTGTGAAGTGGCGGCGGCAACCAAGTGCCATGTTGCGGATAAGCGGGCTGGTGATGTTCATGGTGTAGCTTACGCCGCTTGCACTTGTTCCGCTTGCAGAACCGGTAATTGAGTAAATATCATCAGACCAAACGGCAGTGCTTTCGCCGGCTACCCATTCGCGCTGGCGCTGTGAAGTCCAGGTTATTGTGCCGCCATTGTTGGCAAGTACAATTTGTCCGTTTACATCAACATCATAAACGGTATGTCCGGCTGCATTCGGACCAAGATTGCTTACTGTTTTGGTTCCGAGTACCTGATTATCGTTCACAAAATAATTGTCGAATGTAACGGTATGTGTATGTCCAACATCGCGGAAACGACCGTTGTAAATTACAATCACTTTACCGCGACGGTTGCGGCCGTCGTTGCCGGTGCAGTTGGTTGTGCCGAAATCAATCGTCAGTGTATCGTTGTCGGCCGAAATAAGTGAATCGAATGAAATTGTAGCACAGGCATTCAGTGTGCCTTCGAGATCACCAACGCGGTAGTTGGTAAGATCGCCGGTGCGGCCGGCTTCATCGGTAAAGTTGGCTACATCACTGAAAGCGGCTTCGGCAAGTGCATTGTCTGATGCGGCGTTGGTGTCGGTGTCTTCTTCTTCGCGGCGGCAGCCGGTTACAAGTACTGCTGAAAGTGCGAGAACTGGAAGGGTGCGGGTGATGATACGCTGGAGATTCATTGGTTTATTTGTTTATGAGGTGAAGTTTTCGTTTTGCTGTTAGTTGTCGTTATGACTGCACAACAGCATGCAGGGTTTAACCCTCACCCGAAAATTTTTTAAGAAAAATCTAAAAAGCCCGATTTCAGAGCGATTGACGGCGCATCTCGGCACAAATAATTCCTGCTGCAACGCCGGCATTTAATGATTCGGCACCTTTTCCTGTGCTGAAAGATGGAATGGTAATCTGATGCGAAACCAATTCTTTAACAGCATCACTTATTCCGTGCGATTCGCTGCCGATAATAATAATGCCGTTTTGCGTAAAGCTGGTTTCGTAAACCGAAGTGCCGCTGAGAAATGCGCCGAAAACCGGAAGCTGATTGTTGGAGAGGCTTTTTATTTCGCCGAGCAGTTCGGGCAGATTTACTTCGGCAGTTTGCACGCGCGCCAGTGAACCCATGCTGGCCTGAACGGTTTTCGGGTTCCAGATTTCGGCGGTGTCGGTCGAGCAAAGTACACGCTTAATACCAAACCAATCGGCAATACGGATAAGCGTTCCCAGATTGCCGGGATCGCGGATACCGTCGGCAGCAAGTGTGTAACCACTCACTGCATCAGCAGCTTTCAGCGTTTGTTCGGGAATGCGGAAAACGGCCAGCACATCAGGCGCAGTGCTGAGCGATGAAATGCGTTCGAGGTCTTTTGCATCGGCCTCTTCGGTAGTTTGTGCTTTTTTAACAATGGCCGAATTTTGCTGCAGCCATTCGGGAGCGGCAACCACCAATTCTGCTACCAGCCCTGAATTAAGCAGTTCCAGCACGGTTTTAGTGCCTTCGGCTGTAAACAGGTTCAGTTCACGGCGGGTTTTCTTTTGCTGCAGCGAGCGCAGAAAGGCAATTCTGTTTTTTGAAATCATTGCGAGTGGTTAATCGGCACTATATTTGCAAAAATAGCCAACCGCTTCATCATTTCTGTGCTCAAACGTTCAGTATATCTTTTTTTGCCGGTGCTTATTGCCCTGCTTGTATTGCCCGATATGGGTTGTGCTACCCGGCGGCTGAACAGAAAAAAAGGCCAGAAACTACTCCGCCGCGTCGAAATTCTCAGCACAGAATCAAAGCCCGACAAAAGCGATATGTACAGCTATTTGAAGCAAAAGCCCAACCGCCGCGTAGTTATTTTTCCGCTGTATCTGCAAATTCACAACCTCGTCAACCCGCGCCGCGATTCAATTCATGCTGCAAAGAAAAAAGCCCGGTATGAAAAGAAAATGATTCTCTACAAATCAAAGCAGCGGAAAAAAGAACCCAAACTTCGCAAAACGGTAGGGCAATTTCTCAAAAGCATTGGCGAGGCTCCCGTTGTTTACGACAGTTCACTTACTGCACGCACACATAATCAGTTTGAACTTTATCTCCGAAACAAAGGGTATTTTGATGGTGTTGTAAAAGATACGGTGTTGAGCAAGAGAATGTTTCTCAGAAAAAAATTATTAAAAAAAGTACTGGCTGGGCATCAGCTAAATAAGGGACAGAAATTCTTTTTCAATCTGGGAATACGCAAGAAACACAAAGTCTTTGTATTCTATTATGTGGATCCCAAACAACCGTATGTGATTCGCAATGTGAGTTATGATGTGCAGGACCCGCAACTTGCATTATTGGTAAGTGAAGACAAAGACTCAAGCTACCTGCTGCCGCGAAAGCAAAATGAAGCGGTGAATTATGATATGGATATTTTCACCGCTGAGCGCGAACGAATTACACGCAATCTGAGGAATAAAGGTTATTACCAATTTACAAAAGACTATATCCGTTTTGCTATAGATTCATCATCAAGCGGACATTATGTCGATGTAATTATTCAGGTGCGCCGCCCGCAGCAGCAGGTTAGCGATACCAGCTGGACAGCAGCCGATCACAAGCGTTTTTATGTACGCAATATTATTGTGCGCACCATACCCTCGGTGCAGCAATTGAAAGCCGATACCGCAAAACGTGAAACCATTTATTTCAGCGATCACGACAGCGCCCGCCGGATTATTTTTTTGCGCGATATTGGCCGTGAAACCGAATTTCCCTACAAGCCCGAAGTCCTTGCAACACGCATTTTGATTGACCATAATGGTGCGTTATATAATGAATCAGAATTTCAGGCTACTTACCGGCAGCTGGTGAGTTTGCGTTTGTTCAAACAGGTATTTGTGAATGCAAAAGTTGTAGGCCCTGATCAGGTTGATTGTGAAATTGTACTTATCCCGCTTTTGCGGCAAACCTACTCGCTGCAACTTGAAGGCACAAACACCGGAGGTAACCTCGGTATCGGCGGACAATTATTGTTTCAAAACAACAACCTGCTTCGCGGTGCCGAAATGCTTGAGTTCCGTATTAAAGGCGGCACCGAGGCACAACAGCCAATTACTGAAACCCAGCAAAACGGAACAGAACAGGTTACACTCAATACCATTGAAGCCGGTGCCGAAATAGCCCTCAATATTCCGCGGGCCATGTTCCCCTACAACTTTTTTAAATTCGGAATGGCTGAAGGCAGGCGCACTAATTTCCTGACCTCATTTAACTACCAGCGGCGACTCGACTACGACCGAACGCTCTTCAACCTTTCTTACGGATATACATTCCGTTCCGGTAAGTATAGCCGCATGGGCTTGTATCTTCAGGAGTTTAACGTAGTGCGTGTAACACCCAAAGGCGATTTCCGCGACTTCTTAAACACGAACAGAGATCCGGTTTTACGCTATCGTTTTACTGATCACTTCATTAACGAAAGCCGCATTTCATATACCTACAACACCCAAACACCACAGCGCACAAAAATCATTCATTACTTCAAAGCTGATCTGGGATTTTCGGGAAATATCCTGCGCTTTGTGTTTAACCGCACCAATGCCCAGCCCGACATCAATGGTTCATACAGGGTTTTCGGGATTCCGTTTTCGCAGTATGTAAGGGTTTCGAGCACCTATATTTTCTCGCGTCGTTTTGGCGATCACCAGCAGCTTGTAATTCGTTTGGCGCAAGGTGTTGGTGTTCCGCTCGACAACTTCCCAACCATGCCGCTCGAAAAAAGCTTTTTTGCAGGCGGCTCTAACGGTATTCGTGCCTGGGAGGCCCGCAGTTTGGGTCCCGGTTCTTATCAGGTTCCCGCAAACGAACGCTTTGCACAGTTCGGCGATATGCAGTTTGAATATAATATCGAACTCCGGTTTCGCATTACAACCACTCTGAACGGTGCCGTATTTGCTGATGGAGGAAATATCTGGCTGCTGCGCCCTGATGCATCTCGTCCGGAAGGTGAGTTCAATGCCTCGCGGTTTTTTAACGATCTGGCTTTCGGCCCCGGATTCGGATTGCGCTACGACCTCAGCTTCTTTATTGTGCGTTTGGATTGGGCATTCAAAATGAGAGATCCTTCATTGCCTTATGGCGACAGGTGGTGGATTGGTCAGCGCAAACTTGGCAGCAACCTTAATTTCGGTATTGGTTATCCGTTCTGACCCGGATACCTGTTTTTGATGTATATATGTTGATTGTCAGTGTTTTGTAATATCGTTTAGCGAATAATACCTCCAAAAGCGAACAGATTTGTTAGCTTTGCCTCCCTGAACGATCAACAGAACCGGCAATGGCCCTCGATAAAATTCAGCAACTCCTTGGTAATCAGGCAGAAACTCTGCTTAACCACACCTGCAAAATTTCACGCGATCAGCTTCATCTCCCCGGAGGCGACTTTGTTGACCGCATTTTTGCTCAAACCAACCGCAGTCCGCAAGTATTGCGCAGTCTTCAGACGCTTTACGGCACCGGACGGCTTGCCAATACCGGTTATATGTCAATTCTCCCTGTCGATCAGGGCATTGAGCATTCTGCCGGAGCTTCATTTGCGCCCAACCCGATTTATTTCGATGGCGAAAATATTGTAAAGCTGGCTCTAGAAGGCGGCTGCAATGCAGTAGCTACAACCTTCGGCGTGCTGGCTTCGGTATCTCGCAAATACGCACATAAAATTCCGTTTGTTGTAAAAATCAACCACAACGAATTTCTCAGCTATCCCAACAAATACGATCAGGTGATGTTTGGCTCTGTAGAAGAAGCCTGGAAACTGGGTGCTTGTGCTGTTGGGGCTACAATTTATTTCGGTTCCGAAGAATCGGCCCGCCAAATTCAGGAAGTTGCAGCCGCTTTCGAGCGTGCTCACGAACTGGGAATGGCTACCATTCTCTGGTGCTACCTGCGCAATCCCGGCTTCAAAAAAGATGGTATTGACTACCATGCCTCTGCGGATCTTACCAGTCAGGCCAATCACCTCGGCGTAACCATTCAGGCAGATATTATCAAGCAAAAACTGCCGGTGAACAATGGCGGCTACAATGCTACCGGACACGGTAAAACGCACCCCAAAGTTTACACAGATCTTTCCAGCGATCACCCGATTGATCTTTGCCGCTATCAGGTAGCTAATTGCTACATGGGCCGCATGGGTTTAATTAACTCAGGCGGAGAATCAAAAGGAGCTTCAGATCTGGCAGAAGCCGTTACCACAGCCGTTATCAACAAACGCGCCGGCGGTCAGGGACTTATTTCAGGTCGTAAAGCATTCCAGAAACCAATGAACGAAGGCATTGCACTGCTGAATGCCATTCAGGATGTTTATCTTTCAGAAGAGGTGACCATTGCCTAAAGCACTGGCCATCGGCTCAGTCGTTCACAAACAGAAGCATTCATGAGCTGGTTCAAACGCATCAAGGAAGGCATTACAACTTCCACCAAAGAAAAAAAGGAAACCCCCGAGGGTCTCTGGTATAAGTGCAAATCATGCAAGAAGGTTATTCCAACCAACGAGCATATTGCCAACCAATACGTATGTCCGAACTGCGGTTACCATGATCGTATCGGTTCAGAAGAGTATTTTACCATTCTTTTTGATAATCAGGAAGCTGAAGAGTTGTTCCCCAACCTTATCTCAGGCGATCCGCTTCAGTTTACCGATACCAAAAAGTATCCGGCCCGATTAGCCGAATCGCAGGAGAAAACACAACTTAAAGACGCAATTCGTTCCGCATACGGCAAAGTAGAAGGGCATGAGCTTGTTGTTTGTTGCATGGATTTCAATTTCATTGGCGGATCTATGGGTTCTGTTGTGGGCGAAAAAATTGCCCGTTCTATTGAATTTTGCCTCGCCAAAAAAGTTCCGCTGCTGATTATCTCCAAGTCAGGCGGAGCGCGAATGATGGAAGCCGCACACTCACTGATGCAGATGGCCAAAACTTCGGCCCGTCTTGCACAGCTTGATGATGCCGGTATTCCTTATATTTCATTGCTCACCGATCCGACTACCGGAGGTGTTACAGCATCGTATGCCATGCTCGGAGATTTAAACATTGCTGAACCCGGTGCACTGATCGGTTTTGCAGGTCCGCGTGTGGTGAAGGAAACCATTGGCAAAGATTTACCCAAAGGCTTTCAAACCGCTGAGTTTGTTCTTGAGCATGGCTTCCTCGATGCCATTGTTCCCCGCACCGAACTCAAAGCAAAACTTGCACAATTACTCACCCTCTTCAAAGGTTGATTTTCCCCGAAAAACTTTGAAATCCGGGAATAATGCTTACCTTTGCAGCCGTTTGGCACTGTAGCCATTCGCTAATGAACTAATAATCATGTACCTTACGTCCGACAAAAAGAAGGAAATCTTTCGCACGCACGGCAAGTCAGATGCTGACACCGGGTCGCCAGAAGGTCAGATTGCTTTGTTTACATTCCGTATTCAGCACCTGACACAACACCTCAAGCAAAAGCCAAAAGACAAGAGCACAGAACGTTCACTGATTCTTCTCGTAGGCAAGCGCAAAGCACTGCTTGATTACCTCAAGAAAATCGACATCGAGCGCTACCGCGCTATCATCAAGAAGCTGGAAATCCGCAAGTAATTCATGCACCAGTTTCACAAATAACAATGCTGCTGAAAGCATCCCGGGCAATGCGGGATGCTTTCGGCTTTTAATGCCCCGGATCATTAATCCGGTTTTTGCATTGCCGGCACTTCCGCCATAGTGAAATGATGACTGTAAAATGATGAATGAATAATGATGTACTCTGTGTAAATCATTTCACCTCATAAACAGAATTCACTAGCTGCGATAACAACGGATGTGCTGCCACACAACAGGAAATAAATAGAGAAATATGAAACCACAAGGAATCCAACAAACGTTCGACATGGGCGACGGCCGTATGGTGACCATCGAAACGGGCAAATTAGCCAAACAGGCTGACGGTTCGGTAGTCGTGAAGTATGGTAACACGATGCTGCTGGCTACAGCAGTATCTAACCCTGATGCAAAAGCAGGCGTAGATTTTATGCCGCTCACAGTTGATTACCGTGAAATGTTTGCGTCAACAGGCCGCTTTCCCGGCGGCTTTTTCAAACGCGAAGCCCGTCCTTCTGACGGCGAAGTACTCGTAAGCCGCCTCGTTGACCGCGCGCTGCGTCCGCTTTTCCCCGAAGATTATCACGCCGATACACAGGTGCTGATTTATCTGATTTCATCAGACAAAACTATTCTGCCCGATTGCTTTGCCGGCCTTGCTGCCGCTGCTGCAATTGCAGTTTCAGATATTCCGTTTAACGGACCTATTTCTGAGGTTCGTGTGGGTCGTATTGATGGAAAATTCAAGATCAACCCCACGATTGAAGAAATGAAAACTTCTGATGTCGATATGATGATTGCCGCTACCCAGAAAGACATTCTGATGGTAGAAGGCGAGATGCTCGAAGTATCAGAAGCTGTAATGCTTGAGGCGATCAAATTTGCGCACGAAGCAATTCGTGTTCAGATCGGAGCCATTAATGCACTGGCTGCTGCGGTTGAAAAATCAAAAGTAAAACGCACCTACAGCCACGAAACAAACGATGCTGCTCTGCAGGAAAAAGTTCATGCTTTTTGTTACGATAAAGCACTTGCTGTTGCCAGCCAGGGTAATCCGAACAAAGCAGAGCGCAAAGTAGCTTTCAAAGCCATCTTCGAAGAATTCTGGGCATCACTTTCGCCCGAAGAACAAACCGACGAAGCAAAAGGCCTTGCCAAGAAATATTACCACATCACCGAATGGGAAGCTGTACGCCGCGCTGTACTTGATACACGCAAACGCCTCGATGGCCGTACACTTACCGAAATTCGTCCGATCTGGAGTGAAACCGATTACCTGCCTATGGCACACGGTTCTGCAGTTTTCACCCGCGGCGAAACTCAGTCGCTGACCACCGTTACACTCGGCACCAAACTCGATGCACAGCTCATCGACACACCGATGTATCACGAAGAAGTAAACTTCCTGCTGCATTACAACTTCCCGCCGTTTTCAACCGGAGAAGCCAAGCCAATGCGCGGAACCGGTCGTCGTGAAATTGGTCACGGAAACCTCGCTCTTCGCGCACTGAAAAACATGATTCCGACCGATAACCAATACACCATTCGTATTGTTTCGGATATTCTCGAATCAAACGGCTCTTCATCAATGGCAACCGTTTGCGCCGGTACACTTGCGCTTATGGATGCCGGTGTGAAAGTGAAAAAGCCGGTTGCAGGTATTGCAATGGGTTTGATTACCGATGCTGCAGGCAAATACGCTGTACTTTCTGACATCCTCGGCGATGAAGACCACCTCGGTGATATGGACTTCAAAG
>JBKDHA010000046.1:0-15333 GCA_046335555.1 Bacteroidota bacterium | reverse complement strand
GTTGCCAGTTCATCAGCCAAAAATGTATCGCACTGCGAAATGCGTTCGGTTACAAATTCATCACCGGGTTTCAATGCCAGTGCTTGCTGATAAACAGATTTTGCCGCAGCCCAATCTTTCGCACCGAATTTGAGATTGGCCTGAGTGACCAAATCCTGAAACTGCTTTTCCTTTGCCGCCGCCGCAGCAGCATCGGCAATAGCTTTATCGCATTTCACAATCTGATCTTTCGGATATTGCTCGGCGGATCTGAGTGAAGATGCTTGCTGATAAAGTGTTTTTGCACCGCTCCAGTCCGAGCTTCCGAATTTGAGATCGGCCTGAGCTACAAGGTCTTTGTATTTCTGCTCATTGGCTGCGGCCATTGCAGAATCAGAAATGTTTTTATCGCAAAGCGTGATGCGGTCTTTCGGATATTGCTCGGCTGGCTTCATTGATGAAGCTTGCTGGTAAAGCGATTTTGCTCCCTGCCAATCTTTGGTGTTGAATTTGGCATCAGCCTGTGAAATCAGATTTTTGTATTCCTGCTCTTTGGCTGCCGCCGCTGCTGCACCTGCCAGCTTCTTATCGCACTCAGCAATCTGGTCTTTCGGATATTGTTCGGCTGTTTTAATTGCCAGTGCTTGCTGATAATTTGTCTTTGCTGTAGAAAAATCGCCGGAATCAAAAGCTTTGTCGGCTCGCTGAATTGCTTCGTTGTAAAGGCGTTCTTTCTCGCGGGCCTGACGGGCAAGCTCTTTCAGCTTTTCTAGTTCAGCGCGGATTTTATCGGTATAAACTTTATCGTAATCAAAATCATCAATATTGGGAGCCGGGTTGTAGATAATCCGAGCAATAGGTTTATCCAATACTGAATAATCGAGACCGGGGAAAATTTTGAAAAGCTCTACTTCCACATCAAACTGCCCGAACGGAAATGCACTGCGTTCAAGCGAAACATTCATTGTGTTTATCGCAAAGCGCTTGGTGATATAGCCTGACTTAGTAATGGTAACTGTGTAATCACCGTTTCCGGGAATGCGGCATTTGAATTTTCCGTTGCTTTGTGTGTTGGTGGTACTTACAATTACACTGCCTTTGTAAACAGTAATCATGGCCATATCCAGCGCAACATCTTTCTGCTTTTCTTCAGAAAACTCTGTCACTCGCCCGCCAAAAATGAACTCCCAGTTTTCCTGAGCAGATAATATTGTACTGAAAAAGCACAATACAACAACAATAAACAGTCGGCTTGGGAAAAGCGCAGGCATTCGCAAAATCATAATGAAATCAAGGTGGTTTGGCTCAGGCAGCAAATTTCGTCTAAATTAAGCAATTAAGCACTATTCAGACCTATGTTTTCAGTGAATTTTGGTGACATACGTAAAGTGCCGGTCTGAGTTCCGAAATGTTAGTAAAACTTTATTTTTGTTAATTATTCGCTGATCTTCAGAATGCTGATTCGTCTTACAACCGCACGCTGCTATTCTGCTAAAACTATGCCATGCAAACACAAGTGAGTTTTTGGGAACATGAGCGCTGGCTGGGGCCAGCCGATGTTGTTATAGCAGGCAGCGGAATTGTTGGGCTGAGTGCTGCAATCAGTTTGAAAGAAAAGCATCCCGGTTTACGCATTCTGGTAGCCGAACGCGGCGCATTGCCAAGCGGTGCAAGTACTAAAAATGCCGGCTTTGCCTGTTTCGGCAGCGTTACCGAATTGGCCGACGATATGAAACATAGTGCCGAAAATGAAATTATTGCACTTGCCGAACGCCGCCTGCGCGGACTTGAACTGCTGCGCCGCAGACTTAGTGATGCGGCAATTCACTATGAAGCACTTGGTGGTTATGAACTTTTTGAAACCGATGAAAATTATGCTGAATATGCCGATTATATGCGGCATTTAAACCAACTGCTTAAACCTATTACCCAACTTGAATCCACCTACGTAAATGCAGATTCCGCTATATCCCGCTTCGGATTTTCAGGAGTTAAGCATTTGATTTTAAATACTGCCGAAGGACAAATTAATACCGGCCGAATGATGGAAGCCCTGCTGGATAAGGCACGAAATGCCGGAATTCAAATCATTACCGGACTTCACATTACCGGTTTTGAAGATGAGGCCGATGCTTTACGGTTATTTACTGAAAACGGCTATGAACTTAGAACACAACAATTAGTAATTTGTACCAATGGTTTTGCGCAACAACTTTTGCCGGAACTCAATGTTCATCCCGCACGGGCTCAAGTACTCATTACCAAACCCATTGAAGGGTTAAAATTTGAAGGTGCATTTCATTACGACCGCGGTTACTATTATTTCCGAAATGTTGGAAACCGCGTACTGTTTGGCGGCGGACGAAACCTGAATTTTGAAGGTGAAACTACCACTGAACATTCGCTTACAGAGCAAATTCAGCAGCGGCTCGATGATTTGCTGCGCGATGTAATTTTACCCGGTGTAAATTACGAAGTAGAAATGCGCTGGGCAGGAACAATGGGCGTTGGCGATCAGAAAAAACCTATTGTAAAACGACTTTCGCCGCGTATTTGCTGCGCAGTGCGTATGGGCGGAATGGGTGTTGCGCTGGGCAGTTTGGTGGGTGAAGAAGTGGCTGAACTTGTATTGAAATAATTTAATTTCTTTAAAGTTCTTTGCGCGCCGCTTCAAAGTCCTGCATAATTTCTTTCACCACTTCGGCAGCGGGTTTTATTTCGCGCATCAGCGCACTTACCTGCCCGATTTCGAGTTCACCTTCTTCTAAATCGCCTTCAAACATTCCTTTTTTTGCACGGGCGCGGCCGAGTAGCTGTGTAAGTTCATCGGTTGATGCGCCCCGGGCTTCGGCGGCTTCTACTTCTTTGCAGAATTTGTTGCGGATTAAACGCACCGGAACAAGCTGTTTGAGCGTAAGCAGTGTATCGCCTTCGTTTGCGGTGATTACAGCTTGCTTAAAATTCTGATGCGCCGAAGATTCGGGAGTAGCTACAAACCGCGACCCGATTTGCACTCCGTCGGCACCGAGTGCCATTGCGGCCAGCATTTGCCGGCCTGTTGCAATTCCTCCGGCCGCAATTACCGGAATGCTTACTGCGGCTTTGGCAAGCGGAATCAGCACAAAAGTTGTGGTTTCTTCGCGACCATTATGTCCGCCGGCTTCAAAACCTTCGGCAACAATAGCATCAACGCCGGCATTAGCAGCTTTCTGAGCAAATTTGGCGTTGGCTACCACATGCACAACTGTAATGCCATGCTGTTTCAGATGTGCTGTCCAGGTTTTCGGGTTTCCGGCTGAGGTAAATACGATCTTCACCCCTTCTTCAATGATGATCTGGATATGCTTATCGATATCAGGGTAAAGCAGCGGCACATTCACACCAAAAGGTTTATCGGTTGCAGCCTTGCATTTGCGTATCTGTTCGCGCAGCACGTCAGGATACATTGATCCTGAACCCAGAAGCCCTAATCCGCCCGCATTACTTACTGCCGATGCCAGTTCCCAGCCGCTGCACCAAATCATACCGGCCTGAATAATTGGATATTGAATTCCGAAGAGTGAGGTAATGCGGTTAACCATAACTTTTTTGTGTGAAGAACCGTAAAAGTACGGATCCCGTAAATATCCCGAGTGAAACCGATGGACTGTTTGCGGCAAAAAAATTACCTTTACACTTCAGATTTGTTAATAATCAACTGATAATCATGCGTAAACTTATTCTTTTGGCTGCTGTTGTATGTGCTCCTCTGTTTGCTCATGCACAGTATTACTGGGAATTTGGCGGAGGCGTTGGCGCCGGCAACCTGCTTGGCGAAATGGGCGGAGATGAACTTACCCGCCGCGATTTTGTGGCCGACATGAAACTCAACCAAACCCGGCAGTCGGCAAACACGTTTGTACGCTACAAACTCACACCTATATTCTCCATTAAATCAGGCATCAATTATATCTGCGTTCGCGGTGCCGACAGTCTTTCGAGCAATATCGGCCGCAATACACGCAATCTTAGTGTGCGCAACAATATGGTTGAAGCATATTCAGAGTTTCAGTGGTTTTTCTTTGAAATCAATGACCTTGGCCGCACCTACCGCTACAAAGACAATTTCAGAGCGTATGTTGGCTTAGGTGCTGGCGTGATGTATCACAATCCGCAAGCGTTCTACCAGGGCGAATGGGTAAATCTTCGTCCGCTAACCACCGAAGGCCGCCGCTACACCGCAGTTACAATGACTATTCCGGCTTCGGCAGGCTTTTATTTTACCATTAACAAACAATATCGCATTGGCTGGAATCTTTGCTGGCGAACAACCACTACCGATTACCTTGATGATATCAGCACCAATTACGCTGATGAATCAGTTTTATCGAGCCCGCTTGCCATTGCATTGGCCAACCGTGCCATATCAAATGATGCTGATCCGGCTGCTTTTTTCAGTCATGCTCCCGGACAGAAACGCGGTGATCCTACTCACAAAGATTCATTTTTAACAACCAATATTGAATTCAGTTATGTGTATCGCGGTAAGAGCGCGATCTACAAATCGAAATACAGCCACGTTTTCAAAGGTCAGAAATACAAAAAACGTAAAGTGCGCGCCAAATTCTGATTTCAGATTTTGCTTAGATATAAAAAGGAGACGTAAAAACGTCTCCTTTTTTTGTAGTTATGGGTGAGCAGTTTCAAGCTAGAAAAACTGCTTGAGTTTGGAAAGTGGTTTTCGGATAAGCGTAAGCAAAGCCGGCTTTATACCATTAACCTGCCAGGCTTTCCGGTCTTCGCGGTTGGCGCGAATACGATTGCCAAAACTTGCGTTACTTACTCCGCCGGTGCGCATAAGCACAAGTACTTCGGGCAAATAAGTAACAGACACTTTTTTTACATGAAGCATGCGCAACATGAGTTCGTAGTCGGCTGCGGTTTTGAATCCGGTGTTGAAATTCCCATGCTTTTCATAACAAGTCCGGCGCAGGAAAAACGATGGATGAGGCGGCATCCAGCCTTTACGGAACAGATTTTTGGAATACGATCCTGAAACCCAGCGGCGAATTACTTTGCTGAGATCATTACGGTCAACATAATTCAGATCGCCGTAGAGGCTGTCGGCTCCGCTGCGCTTGAATTCGGCGGCAACGTGCGCAAGTACATCCTTATGTGCGTAAACATCATCGGCATGCAAAAACGCAATGATATCACCGGTTGCAAGTGAAAGGCCTTTGTTGAGTGCAAAGTAGATTCCGCCATCTCTGCCGCTTTCAATACGGGTAATGCGGTTTTTGTATTGTTCCGCAATGCTCAGCGTATTGTCTGTTGATGCTCCGTCGATAAGAATATATTCAATATCAGAATACGATTGCTCTGTAACCGATTTCAGCGTGTCGGCAATAGTTTCGGCGCTGTTGTAACAGGCGGTAATCACTGAGATTTTCATGCCTGCGGGTTTCGGTTTACTTCAGCAACACGTCTGTCGCGAATTTTCTGAGCCGGATTGCCCTGATAAATGCAGTATGCTTCGAGCGACGAAGTAGCTACCGATCCAACAGTAAGCAGCGAATGCGAACGGCAAATTACACCGGGGCATACAACAGCCTTTGCGCCAATCCACACGCCGTCTTCGAGGTGAATTTCACCGGTTATTAAATCGAATGTTGATTTTTTGTAATTGTGATTTCCGGTGAGCAGCATTGCTCCCTGAGAAATACAACAATTCGCACCAAGTGAAACGGGCACAAGGTTATCAATCCAAACGTGTTCTCCGATCCAGCAGTGAGCACCGGTTTTGAGCAGCCACGGCGATTTTATGTTTACTGAAGGCTTAATGATTAACCCTTTGGCAATGCTTGCGCCAAACAGTTTAAGCAATTGCACTTTAACACCGTTCACCGGAAAGCGCGACTGAAAAAAAGAGGCGCTGACCAAATGCCAGATTCCGCGCTTGATGAATGAAGCTCCGGGATTATATTCCGGATTGCTGAATGAAGAGAGGTCGGTACGTCCGGGCGACATATTGGGTAAAGATAGCAATTGAAATCCGGTGCAAAAGCCAATTTCAGCATTCAACTGATAAAACCACTTAACCGATTTTTACGTTCATTCATCGGAAAGTGTGTTCATCTAAAAGAAATAAAATGAGATCAAGCTGATTATGTTGTTTATTTGATTGGTAAACTAATGAACAATGATGCGTCCGCTTGTGTTACCTATAAAACCAACTACCATGAAAACCAAAACCCGTAAACCGGTAATGCAGAAAGTATTCGAAGGCCAAACCATGAAACTTCGAGTTGACAGCAAAACAATTATTGTTGTGCGTTCACAAAAAGCTGTTGATATGTGGATGGAGCGCTATCCGCAGGCTCAGCTGATTGCCTAAACAAGTACCGGTGAACCGATTATTCAATCAGTTCATCAATTGCATCCATTTTCTCTTCGGTGTAAGCTCCCGAAGTGGTGTAAACAATTTTGCCGTCTTTATCCAATAAAAAGATGTAAGGCTTCTTTTTATCAGTCATTTTAAGTTTGTCTTTGTAGTTGTCAAGTTCGCCTTTGTAAATCAAAATATGCGGCTGAATATCGGCCTGAACTTCATTTTTCATGCGCTTTTTGGCGCCATCGGCTGCAGCAGCTTTAGTGCCTGTAAACATGGGCACGAAATACAGGTTCACATCAAAAGCATCGTCCATCAACCCTGTTTTGGCAATAAATTTATCGTAAGCCGGTTCGTACCAGGTTTGCAAATCCGGTTCAGCATCCTCTGACCATGAGAGGCAAACCAGCGTAAACTTTCCTTTTACATCAGCCGGAAGCGACACGGTTTTATCGCTCAGACTTTCAGCTTTCATATCCGGGAAAACAGAACCAACAGGAGGTTCGGCAAAAAAAGAGGTGGTGATAAATGCGGCTGTTAAAAGGATAGCTTTCATTGGTGAATAAGTTTCTTGGTTACGAATGTAACGCAAATTCCATACCGCGTATTTTTGCTGGCAATGAAATCCTTTTTTGCCCTCCTTTTCGCATTTGTGCTCATAACAGCATCCTGCAAAAACCGTAAATCGGCCTCGACCTATACTCCGCCGGCAACAACTACAACTGTTCCGCCTACCCGGCCTCCCGGAAAACCGGAGCCAAACGATATGCGGGTTGTTATTCACGAAGAAATGCTCAATAAAATGCTGGCGGCGCTGGGCACAATAAGCGGAAAAGAACCGTATTCGGCTTTACTGATGAAAGATACCTGCTACTGGACGCTCATCAATCCGAAGATCCGTTTGCATCCCGGAAAAGCCGATTTTGAAACCAATGTGAACGTAAAAGCCGGGCCGTTTAACTATACAACTCCGGTTAAAGGCAATGTGGCTGTGACATACGACCGGGTGAAGAATGTGATTAACGTGAAGATTGAAACGGCAATAATGGAATTGTACACCAAAATTTTGGGCAAAAAAATTCACATCAAAGACATTGACCTTGCCGATCAGTTTGATGAGCCGTTTACGTTCGACGGGCCAACAGCAACCGAAAGTGAAATGGAATTTCCGATGCCCGACGGAACTACTAAAGTGTTAGTAATGCGCACCACCGATTGCGATCTCAGAGTGGAGGAAAAAATGATTGTTGTGCCTTGCGAAATGGAATTTCTGCCCAAGCCGGTAATCAAACCACAGCCTGCACCTAAACCGGCGCCGAAGAAGTAATCAGCGAACGTATTGAGTTGAAAATGTGGTTTCGGATAAAATTACATCAGGCAAATTCTAATCAGCTTCTGCCTAATGCTTTTTTATAATTTTCGAGGCATCTGTTTCGCGCAAACACATGGTCAACCATAGGTTTCGGATAAGCGGCCGTGCCCCATTCGGGAACCCAGTGTTTGATATAGGCAAACTGAGGATCGAAACGGGTTTGCTGCGATGTTGGATTGAAGATGCGGAAATACGGAGCAGCATCGGTGCCGGTTCCAGAAGCCCACTGCCAGCCGCCGTTGTTGGAAGCCAGATCAAAATCAAGCAATTTGGCGGCAAAGTAAGCCTCGCCCCAGCGCCAGTCGATAAACAAATGCCGGGTTAAAAAGCTGGCCGTAACCATGCGCACACGGTTGTGCATGAAACCAGTTGCATTGAGTTCGCGCATGCCGGCATCAACAAGCGGATAACCGGTTCGGCCTTCGCACCAGCGTTTGAAATCAGCTTCATCGGTGCGCCATTCTACCCGGTCGTAATCTTTCTTAAACGCATTGCCCACAACATGCGGAAAATGCCAGAGAATTTGCTGGTAAAACTCGCGCCAGATCAGCTCATTTACCCAATGCTCGCTGTGAGGATAAGCATGTTTAACCAATTGCCGAATGCTAACCGTTCCGAACCGCAGATGCACACTTAACCGCGAAGTAGCCGAAATGGCCGGAATATCGCGGCGTTCCGAATAATGCTTGAGCAAATCAACCGTAACGCTGCGACCGGGAAACTCAAGCGGCATATCGCTGAAACCCATTTCGGACAATGTGATAAGCGGTTTAGCAGATGTCTTTATGAAATTACTGAAGTACTTTTCGTTCGGATAAGGCTTGAGGTAAAAATCATTCACCGTAAGCCGCCAGCGGTTTTTGTAAGGTGTAAAAACGGTGTAAGGCTTGCCGTCGTCTTTGGTGACTTCATTCTTCTCAAAAATCACCTGATCCTTGCAGGTGAAAAACTGAACGCCGTGCGCTGTAAGCAGCTCACCGATGGCTTTATCGCGCTTGCGGGCATAAGGTTCGTAATCGTGATTGGTGTAAACCGCAGTTATTTTATACGTCTGCAAAAGTTCCTGCCAAACCTGCTCGGGATTGCCGTATTTGGTGAGTAATGTGCTGCCCAATCCGGCAAGTTCATCAAGCATTTCCTGCAAAGCGCGGTGAATAAATACCAAACGCCGGTCTGCTTTATCTTCGAGCTTATCCAGAATTTCCCGGTCGAAAATAAACAGCGGAAGAACTGGTTTCCCCTGTTTCAGTGCGTGATATAAACCTGCGTTGTCGCGCAAACGAAGATCGCGGCGGAACCAAAACACAATCAGTTCCTGCTTGCCTGATGTCATAAATTGAACTGCGTTAAAAACGTTTTCGGTTAACAACGGCCGTGTTGCCGCTGAAATTCAACTCCCAGTTCTGGTCAAAAATCTGCGGAAGGTAGCGGCGGTAAAGCAAACTGCGTTGAGAGGATTTGTCCTCATCTTCGCCGTCTTTGGGAATTCCGGTAAACTCGTAGCACATAATCTTCGGATGCTCCTGCATAAAAATGCGTACCACTTCCGAAATTGTACTCATTACCCGGAAAACCTCGCCGCGGTTGGTTTCCACATATTCCTCACCGTCGAACTCGTCGTTAATTACCCCAAAAACAATTGTAGCATGCAAAATGTTGTCTTGCCGGCGACCAAAACGCACTTCGTATTCTATTCCGCTGTCGGTAGTAAAAAAATAAACTCCCGCAGAACTAATGGCCGGACGCACAATCGGATACAACACTGCTGACATATAGCGGGACTGAGAAATCTGTAACTTTAGCAAACTGAGCAGCTCAAAAATACGATTTCAAATGGCTCGGGGATTAATAATTGCGGCTAATACAGTCATTTAACCTCAATGTTCATGCATTACAACTTTTTACGCTCATTTTTTGGTGTATTAATCTGTTTGCTTTTAACTGCTGATATATCATTCGCTCAACACTACCGATTAGACACGTTACTCGTTTTTCCTGGTAAAGGCCAGACACTTTTCTTTGATCGTTCATTTGACGGAGAGTTTACGAAAACAGGGCGCGATAGTTTTTACATGCACTTTAAAAAAGACACAATTGCACGGCTTTGGATTTTGACACAAAAAACACCGGTAACAGCTCCTGATCTGTTCCCCAATTGCCGCTATATTGATCCGCTGAATTCTAATCCGAAACATTTTATCCAACGCTCAACACAAACAGAGGCTGAAGATCAAATGAAGCGATTAGAAGCCTATTTTTCATTCCGTGTTCGGGTTCCTTACTTTGATGTAAGCTGTCCATCATCCATCCGTTTTTATCTGGATACCGCAGCGGCTCATCTTATAATGAATAACGAAATCTGGGCCGATTCAGTCACAAAAAAAATTGCAAATCAATACAGTACTCCATTTTATTTCAGAAAAACAGAAGTATCCAACGCCGAGTACCGCGAATTTGTGAACTGAATTAAAGACTCGATTGCACATACCCGGTTAGGCCATTTGCAGAACAATGGTCTTATTGATTGGTCGAAACCAATTAATTATTACGATACATTAACAGAAAAACAGATCAACCTCCTTTTGCCTGTTTCTGAACGTTTTTGGAACAGAAAACAAATTGATGCCTCAAAACTTATTTATCGTTTTGTTCATCGTCCCGATGGATATTTTGCAGATACAATTGCTGTTTATCCAGATACGCTCAGTTGGGTGAATGATTTTAGCTGGAGTTTTAATGAACCAATGACGAATATGTATTTCTGGCATCCGGCTTACAATAATTATCCGGTAGCCGGAATAAGTTATTGGCAGGCGTTAGCTTTTCTCGAATGGCTGAGTATTAAACTAAATAAACAACTTGCAGCTCAAAAAAAGGGCATCAAAATTACGTGTATGCTTCCTTCTGCTGCCGAGTGGGATATGGTAAGTACAGCAGAAACCAGAAACGGAAAGCCTTATATTTTTGGTCAACACTACGGATATCTGCTTGATAATTCATGGATTACAGATTTACGGGTAAATGAAACTTATGACCGATTCAAGATTCATTACAACCACTACCCTTTAACCAATAATGACTCGGCTCAGGTATCAGATAAAACATTTACTTCAGTTAATAAACTAGAATATCGTCGTGTCGAACAGACTACTGAACTGCGGAGATTGCTGCTGCATAATTCTTTATTTTACGGTAATCTAATGGTTGACGGATCCCTGCAACCTGCCGATGTAATTGCTGGTTCGCTGCCTCGCTCAGATTATCGGTATTCAACACGAACCAATAAGAAATTGATAAAGCAGGAAAATAAAAAACTTATGGTGAATCCCTATTTCCGCATTCACCTCGACAGCAACGGCATTAGTCACCTCGATGGCAATGTGAGTGAATGGCTGCGGAACGACATCAACGAAAGCTGGCGGCCGTTGATGGAAAAACGTCTGAACTACTATTGGCCGCTAATGACTGCAGAGGATTCGCTGGTTAGAGATATAGAACGGCTATATTACCGTAAACTTACAGCAAATGGCAAATTAGTAATGGGCGGAAATTGGTACGATGAGCGTTACAGTTTTGTACATGGGAAAAATCCGGCTGGCTTCAATGCCAAAACCTTTCTCAATCCGGCCGAGCAGCATTGCACCGTTGGTTTCAGATATGTGATTTATGTAACCGAAATCACTACCGTTCCATCCAAATAGTGAACATTCAGCCTACCTTTACACTACATGAAACACTTGCTCTGGATTTTCGCCGCTCTGCTCCTGCTTGCTTCAGGCAAAGAAATTCCCCGCCCCCAAAGCATTAAAGCTGATGGCATTCTGAGCCGCATCAAAGCCGGAGCCGATACCACTTACATTGTCAACTTTTGGGCTACGTGGTGTGCACCTTGCGTAAAAGAGCTTCCGGAATTTGAAAAGCTAGACAGCACGTACAAAAACAAACCGGTTAAAGTGCTGCTCGTTTCGCTAGATTTCGAGAATCAAGTGCAAACCAAATTGATTCCGTTTATCGAAAAGCGAAAACTACAAAGTGAAGTACTGCTACTCAACGAGGTGTACGACAACGAATGGATTCCTAAGATTGATGCTAAATGGCAGGGCAATTTACCGGCAACACTTATCGCACATTCGGGCAAACCGTTCAGTACCTTTTTGCCGCGCAGCACTACTTTTGCTGAACTTGATAGTTTGGTTCAAATAGCCCGTTGATGAATGTTGAGTGTTGAATTAAGAATGTTGAATGTTATTGGACGTTACAATCCTAATTCAACATTACATTTTAGCTGGTTCAAGCTCGGCTGGTTGTGATAAAGTGTACAAGCCTGTAAACGTAAGCAATCCATTAAGCAGCAGCAGTTCATTCCCGAACATGTAGCCGCCAAACCATTCAACACTGTTGGCATTGAGAATGTAGCAAACTACAGGCGCTGCGAGACAAACGGGCACAACTAATTTTTCGTTTGTGCGGCGTTTGGTTAGAATGCCAAACATAAATAAGCCGAGCAGCGGGCCGTAAGTGTAGTTGGCAACTGTAAACAGTTTTGTTACTACCGAATCGTCGTTTATTACTTTGAAAACGACAATAACAAGCAGCAGTAAAACTGCAAACGAAATATGTACAATATATCGAAGCTTTTTCTTCTCTGCTTCCGTTCTTTTTCCATCTGTATTATTGAATCCAAGAAAGTCGATACAGAACGATGCAGTTAAAGCTGTTAAAGCTCCGTCGGCACTCGGATAAGCTGCTGAAATAAGGCCGATGATAAAGAAAATTGCCGAAACTGTTCCGAGATGATTGAGGGCAATAGTTGGGAATAAATCATCGGAATGTCCTTTGGCAATTTCGATTCCATGCTGGTTGGCGTACTGCCAAAGTAAAACTCCGAGACCCAGAAACAGAAGATTAATAAACACAAGCACAGCGCTGAAAGTGATCATATTTTTCTGCGCCTCTTTCAGCGATTTGCAGCTGATATTTTTCTGCATCATTTCCTGATCCAATCCGGTCATGGCAATTGCAATGAAAGCACCGCCAAAGAAAGCTTTCGGAAAGAATCGCGGATGCTGCCAATCGCTCACAAAAATTTCAGACCGCGCATCGTTGGCAACTGAGGTAAACAATTCGCTAAAACTGAAATCCGATAAATTGGCAATCAGCACTACACTCAGCACTAAAGAAAGCAGCATGAATGTAGTTTGCAGTGTGTCTGTCCAAACAATCGTTTTTACACCGCCTTCATACGTATATAGTAAGATCAGTAACACAAACAGCCCGGCAGTAACGGCAAACGGAACGCCCAACTGATCGAAAACAAAAAGCTGTAATACATTCACCACAATATACATTCTGAATGCCGCGCCAATTGTACGGGATACAATAAAGAAAAAAGCACCGGTGCGGTATGACATATTGCCAAACCGCTGCTGCAGATACGTATATATTGATGTGAGATTTCGTTTGTAGTAAAGCGGTAAAAGCACAAATGCAATAACAGCATACCCCAAGAGATAACCGAGAACAAGCTGGAAATATGAAAACTGTTTGGCATCTACTTCGCCCGGAACCGACATAAACGTAACTCCGGAGAGCGAAGCTCCGATCATTCCGTAAGCAACAAGATACCAGCGCGAAGAGCGGTTGCCAACAAAATATGTTTCATTGGTTGCGCCTCTGGAGGTTATCCATGTTACACCAAACAACAGAATGGTGTACAGAGCAACACAAGTTAAAATTAGACCTGCCGACATTTCTTAGTTTTTTGCAAAGAACGACAAAGCTGACAGTCAAAAACAAATGACAGAAAAACCGATATGAACAGTTTTTTACACAACAGGCAGAAATACCTCTTTTTATATGTATCTGTTTTTTTATCACAAACCGGCATAATTCACAATTACCATATACTCCTGTTTATCAGAATATTAGCCAATCAGGTAAACAACCTTTTGAAAACTAAGTACCGAACAGATAATGCTGGATTGTTTTGGAATGTTTTTTAGCATATTTTAGTAAAAACATAAACCTAAACCCATAATGCCCATGACAAAACACTTGTTAACAGGATCCCTGCTCCTTCTGGGTTTCTGGGCTCGGGGACAATCAGTTATGCCCGATGTTGTTGCATCTGCCGGTGATTTCTTTGCGAATTCACAAGGTATGATTCAATGGACAATAGGCGAACCGATGTCAGAAACGTATGGAAATACGAACAACTTTCTGACACAGGGATTCCATCAGACGGGAATCGATCCAGTTGGTATCGATGAACAGGTGATCGGAAATCTCAGTTTGTTTCCCAACCCGGCCTCGGATCAGGTAACTCTCCAGTTTGATGCAGAAAGCAGCGGACTTTACACCGTTGAAATCTACAACGCACTGGGACAACAAATGAGTAGCCGTCAACTCAATGTAGTTGCTGGCGGATTCAGGCACGACATTGCCGTTCGCGATTATTCGGATGGTATTTATTTCGTGACTGTACGCAAAGTTGGCAGCAATGCTTCTACCTCATTCCGAGTAAACAAAGTATCTTAAAAACTCCTTAAACCAATTCCATGAAAAAAGCATTACTGCTACTGTTTTCGGTGATTTCCGTACAGTATGCGATTGCTCAGGCTCCTACCCAGATGAAATATCAGGGTGTTGCACGCAGCGCATCAGGGGCACCGATTGCAAACGGTACAATTACCGTTAAACTTGACATCCACTCCGGCTCTGCTACAGGCCCGGTTGTTTTCTCTGAAACTCATGCCGGTGTAACAACCAACCAGTTTGGTCTGTTCAATATTAACATCGGTTCTATCACACCGCTTACTGCTTCAGTATTTGGTGCCGGTACCGAGTTTATGGAAGTATCTGTTGACTTTGGCTCTGGTCTTACCAGCCTTGGTACTTCACAGTTGCTTTCAGTTCCTTATGCTTTATATGCCGAAACTTCAGGCACACCCGGTCCTGTTGGTCCGCAAGGCCCTGCTGGTCCTGTTGGTCCTTCTGGTCTCGATGGAGCTACTGGTCCGCAAGGCCCTTCTGGACTTGATGGAGCTACTGGCCCGCAAGGCCCGGCTGGTCCTTCTGGTCTCGACGGAGCAACCGGCCCGCAAGGTGTAGCTGGTCCCTCAGGACTTGATGGTGCAACTGGTCCGCAAGGCCCGGCTGGTGCTACAGGCGCTGCTGGTGCTAATGGAGCTAATGGTGCTACTGGCGCAACTGGTGTTGCCGGTGCAAACGGAGCTACAGGTGCAACTGGCGCTGCCGGTGCTAACGGTGCTACTGGTGCAACTGGCGCTGCTGGTGCTAACGGTGCTACTGGTGCAACTGGCGCTGCTGGTGCAAACGGAGCTACAGGTGCAACTGGTGCTGCTGGCGCTAACGGTGCTAACGGAGCTACTGGTGCAACAGGCGCTGCCGGTGCTAACGGTGCTACTGGTGCAACCGGTGCTGTTGGAGCTGCTGGTCCTGTTGGTGCTACCGGTGCCGTTGGAGCTGCTGGCCCTGCTGGTGCTACTGGAGCTGCTGGTGCAGTTGGTGCTGCAGGCCCTGCCGGTGCTACCGGAGCTACAGGCGTTGCGGGTGCTACTGGTGCTACTGGCCCGGGCGGTGTTACAGGTACAAC
>JBKDHA010000045.1:0-9807 GCA_046335555.1 Bacteroidota bacterium | reverse complement strand
GCGCGGTAGGAGTTGGAGTAGTTGGGAAAAGAGTGTTAAATTTACCATGAGGATGGGGGTTGTTTTGTCGTAAAAACAATGTACCTATTTTAGGTACACCATCCTCTCTTTTTTATTTAGCTATTTTGGACAGATGTGTTTGTAAGTGATTTAATAAACAGTTTTAGTTATCGACTAATTTTTTTTAAGTGCATAACCATATTTATGTTGCCACATTCAAAACAATATAACGTACAACATAAATTATTTGAATATATATAGTATTAATATTTACACACTGTTCTAATATTTTGTTTTACAGTCATTTATAAATATATAAATTTGAATAGATACACACTGAAATTGATTTTATAGATCTCTCAAATTACATTTTTAATTAATTGTAAGCAGTTGAAATTATTTAACTCAATTATATATTACTATAAAAGAGGATAAAAATATTAGCTGAATAATTATTAACAGATTTAGTTATCGGCAAAATTTCACTTGCTAAAATCACCTTCCCGGAAAAGCAGATTTGAGACTCAGAGATTTGATCGTTGCCTGTTAAAATTCATTTTGAGATTTGCGATGCTTTCATTTTGCCTCAGAGGCCTGTTGACAAAAAATGTGTCAAAACAAAGCCAAAAAATGAACTAAAAGCAGGCTTTTACATTCTGTAAAAACTGGTATCTTACACAAGTGAAAGCAACAACAACTGCTCAACTTACTTTTCGATTTGCTCTGCTTTTGCTGTTCCTGCAGCCCTCATTTTCATTACAGGCACAGCAATTAGGTTACCTGATCGAAAACCACTTGCCGTCCGAATATCAGGGGTTTGATCAGGTCTGGCATACTGTTCAGGATAAAAACGGTTTGCTGTATTTTGGAGGAACGTCTGCAGTATTTTGTTACGACGGCCAAAACTGGGTAACTATACCTGTTAGACCCGGCGCTGCCAACCGGCACCTGTATTATGATGAAGAGCAGGATATTGTTTATGTAGCTAACGTGGGCGATTTTGGTTATCTGTCAAAAATGCCAAACGGTAAACTTATCTACATTTCTTTAGCGGGTTCACTTAACGAAAAGCAAAAAAAAATTTCTGATGTCTGGAAAATCAACAAGCATGAAGGGAAACTCTACTTTCAGGCTGGCGAACGCATTTTTATTGTTTCAGACAAAAAAGTAACAGGCATTATAGAAGCTGAAGAAGGAAAAAGCTTCGCACTTTCTTTTACGGCTCACGGTAAACTTTATGTCCGCCAGCGAAATGTTGGACTGATGCAAATTACCGGAACAAAACTTATTCCGGTTCCGGGAGGAGAGCCTTTTGCAACAGTAAGGTTACTGGGCATGCTCGAAGAAAAAAACGGAAATACACTTCTGCTTACCGGAGATCAGGGTTTTGTGAGAATGTATAAAAATGCAGCACCCGGAAAATCGCTGATTGATACAACTCATGTAATTTCCGATAACTACCTCCGGCAATCTGGTGTACTCGGATGTATCAACGTAAACGACAGTGTAATCGGAATAAACAGCAGAGCCGGAATTGGTTTTTACACCCTACAGGGAAAGCTAATCTCGGTAATAAACAAAGCTACCGGGCTAAGTGATGAGACCATACCTTCGTTGTTTCTCGACCGTAACCGAAATATCTGGGCAACCAACAATTATGGTATCAGCCGGATTACATTTAATTCGGCAACAAAAGTTTATGATGAGCGTGCCGGTTTTGGCGGAAGCTTAATTTCTATTGTTTGCATTGACACAGTAATGTATTTCGCAACTACTGATGGTCTTTACACTTGTTCCGAAAATCAAACCCTGCTCAATACCCCCTTCTCTCTTCATAAAATTGCCGGGCTTCAAACAGAAATATGGGAAATCACTAAATCAGGTACTGATGTATTACTGAGTTCAACCGCAGGATTATTGCTGCTGAGAAATAATGAGGTTACGGAAATAACCGGACAATACAATAACTGTGTAAGGTTCTTGCCCGGCAATAACAATACTTTTTTGGCACTCGGAAAAGGTGTTGTATCAGTTATCAGCCGCACATCAGAAGGTAATTATGTAATCAAAAAACAATATGACTTAGGCAGCGAAGAAGTAGTACGCTGCGGACAAATAAAACAAATCGGAGCAAATACTGATCGCTATGCTATTTGGTGTACCACCCGTTTCAAAGAAGCTATTTATATTGAACTGGGAATCTCTGCAACATACCTTAAAACCAAAAAGTACACTACACGTAATGGCTGGGAAACCGATAACTTTTATCCTCTTGAGATTGGAGACAGCACCTATTTCCTGAGCGACGGAAATGCTTTGCGTTACCGACCCGAACTCGATAAAACAAACACATCGGTTTGCTTCAGTAAAGCAGGCGATATTCGAAATATGTTTTATAACGACAAGGCTGTTGACCTGCGTCTGCCCTTAGATCCCGGTCTGGTGCTTTATGGTTTTGGCCAAGAACCCGGTATTTTCTTTGGCGAAGAAAACGGCAAAGCCCGCTACATAAAAGTAAGATACAGCGGAATGCCCGACTTATCACTTGCCAATCAAACACTCCTTACACCCAATTTTATCTGGGCTGTATCCAATACCCGAATATTAACGATCAACAGAAAAACAATGCTTAAAGAGGAGCGATCTTCATTTCAGGCATTGATCAGAAAAGTAATTACAGGCAAAGATTCAATGCTGTACGAAGATGCTTCAGAAATCAACTTCACGTTATCGCAATTGTTAGACTATAATTATCGTGATATAACATTTCATTTTTCGGCACCTTATATCGACTTTAATCGTTCCATTTTTTTTGAATGCAAGCTCGAAGGTTTTGATACATCCTGGCTTGATAACAATAAACTCACCTTTAAGCAATATACAAACCTCCCCGAAGGCACTTATACGTTTCATGTTCGTGCAATAACTATTTCAGGATTAATGTCACAGCCTGCTTCATTTACATTTACAATTCGCCCTCCTTGGTACAGAACTGGTTTAGCATATACAGTTTATGTATTACTGTTTGCTGCGCTGATATGGCTCACAGCATTGTTCAGCGCACATCGCCTTCGCAAACAAAAAATTCGGCTCGAAACAATTGTTACAAAAAGAACAGAAGAAGTCAGAAGTCAAAAACATCAACTCGAAATCCAGAAATCGGAACTTGAATCAGCTTATACAGATATTCGCGACAGCATTCAGTATGCAAAACGGATTCAGCGGGCAATTCTTCCCTTGCCGGAAGAAATCAGCAAACATCTTCCTGATGCACTTCTCTTTTATCAGCCGCAAGATATTGTAAGCGGCGATTTCTACTGGTTTGCCGAGAATAACAGCGAACTCTGCATTGCCTGTGTTGATTGTACAGGGCATGGCGTTCCCGGCGCATTTATGAGTATGATTGGTCATACATTGCTCAACCAACTCATTCTCGAACGAGGTCTCACCGAGCCGGGACAAATCCTGAACGAACTGCATATCGGTGTGAGACATGCGCTCAAACAAGATGCCGGCGGCGAAACTCAGGACGGAATGGATATTGCTTTGTGCATCATTAATCAGAAACAAAACACACTGCGTTATGCCGGGGCAAATCGTTCGCTCTGGTACATCAGAAACAATACGTTCTGCGAAATAAAAGCCGAAAAAAGATCTATCGCCGGACAAATAACACATACCGATTTGCTTTTCAACACACATCAGCTCAAACTGGAAAGCGGCGACAGAATCTATCTTTCAACCGATGGCTATGCAGATCAGTTCGGAGGCGATAAAGGCAAGAAATTTATGGTAAAACGCTTTCAGGAATTATTACTCGAAATTCATCAACTGCCCATGCCTGAACAACAAAAAATCCTGGATGAAAAATTCAATACATGGAAAGGAAATCTCGCTCAGGTAGATGATGTGCTGGTAATCGGCATTGCCGTTTGAACTATTACAACAACCCATCTGAAAAAACAAAAAGCGATAACAGAAAATGGTTATCGCTTTTTGTTTGATATAATTACTTTTAAGATTTGCAGTTAAGGATACCAATGGCTTGCTGAGCAGCCTCCTCGTTTAAACCAATAAGAGAACTGGTAATTACACAGCGCTTTTTGATTGATGCGGGCAAATCATTTAATGATTTGTCATCATCAAGGATAACGAAGTGTTGATCTTGCTGTTGAGATGCGCTATCAAACCAGTTCAGGATTTCTTCTTTGCGGTTTAAGTTTAAATTGTTTTTTTCTAAGCACTCTATTTTTGAAACATTAATACCTCGTTTTTTAAAGATGGATTTCCATTCAGAGGTATTGAATCTTGATTTGTGTGATGTAGTGAGAACCAAAGATGCGTTTGTTTCAGAGAGAATTTTTTGTAGGCAAGCCGCAGCTCTTTTATTGAAAGCTGAGAAACGGTCTTCCAGCACCTCAACCTGTTTCCAGGAGGGTGTGGTTACCATTACGCCATCAATATCCAGCAATACTCTCATCCCACAAATATACAACCTCCCATCGCCTTTTTCAAATACCCACATCATTTACAATAATCTTCTTCATCTACGACAACCAAATCCCAGTTTGTTATTTCATTGGCTTTGGGTCTGCAATATGGATGTCGTTCTACCTCAACGCCAACAAAGCAACAGCTTATGTAGCGATGATGTCCGTCAACAATAGCTTGTCCTTCAATTTTAATTGGCGGAGGGTTTTCACCATTCAGCAATTTTCTGACATATCGCGTAATCATCGGATAAGAAAGTTTGGGTTGAGACGGAAGCAGTTCAAATTGCGTCTCGCGTAAAAACTTTTGTAAACTATTTATGTTGGGTAATGCATTACTTATTTTTTGCTTTTCGGGTATATGTATTTCCATAGCATCCGGCATATCGGACACCGCATATTTCACTGAACAATGCAAGCAACAATGCTACTAAGGGTTTCACAACCTGTATGGTAAATTGTTACTGCAACCAATTGCAACATGCGGATACCGCTGTGCATCAATTCGCATAAAAATTGGCGCGGTCAAGGTTCCGAAACATGATCGCTTCACGAAGATGATTTGTGCGAATGGCTGTATCTCCGGCAATATCGGCAATGGTGCGAGCTACTTTTAGCAATCGATCAAAAGCACGGGCTGATAATCCGAGTTTTTCCATTGCTGTTCTCAGCAGTGCGCTGCCTTCTTCATCAAGCCGGCAAAATTCGCGCACCATTGAAGTTGTCATTTGTGCATTGCAATAGATGCCGTTTGTTCCTGCAAAGCGCTGCAGCTGCAGTTCACGCACACGCACTACCCGTTCGCGCACTGCCGAACTGGGTTCGCCGGGATTCACATCGGTAAGCTGATTAAAACCAACCGGCGAAACTTCTACGTGCATATCAATGCGGTCGAGCAGCGGACCGGATATGCGGTTCATGTAATTTTGCACTGCGCCCGGCGGACAAACACATTTTTTTGTTGGGTGGCTGAAATAGCCGCAGGGACATGGATTCATTGATGCCACAAGCATAAACCCCGCCGGATATTCGACCGTAAATTTTGCTCTTGAAATGGTAACTAAGCGATCTTCGAGCGGCTGGCGCATCACCTCCAGCACTGATCGTTTATACTCGGGAAGCTCGTCGAGGAAAAGTACGCCGTTGTGCGCCAGTGAAATTTCGCCCGGTTGCGGAATGCCGCCGCCGCCAACCAATGCCACATCGCTAATGGTGTGGTGCGGCGCTCTGAATGGTCTGCGTGTTATTAATCCGCTGCCGGCACCGTTGCGCGCAGCAACCGAATGAATTTTTGTGGTTTCCAATGCTTCGCGCAAACTCATAGGCGGCAATATGCCCGGCAAACGTTTGGCAAGCATCGTTTTACCCGCACCCGGCGGTCCGATCATCAAAATATTATGCCCGCCCGATGCTGCTACTTCCAATGCACGGCGCACTAAGGGCTGACCTTTCACTTCGTACAGATCAGCATCGGTAATTACCGGCTCGCTTACAAATTCGGCAGCCAGATCCAGCTGCAGAGGCTCCGGTTTTGCGCCGCAGAAAAATGCAATTACTTCACTCAGGTGCTTCATTGCATAAACCGGTAAGCCGTCAACCACAGCAGCTTCGCGTCCGTTGGCTTCGGGTACAATCAGCCCGCTGAAACCGGCTGCAGCCGCTTGCATAGCTATCGGCAAAACACCGCGAATAGGCCGCAGTTCGCCATCCAGGGCAAGCTCACCCATTATCACATACTTGTCAACCTCATGCCCCGGCATTTGCTCTGAGGCGGCCAGAATGCCGGCGGCAATGGTTAAATCGTAGGCCGATCCTTCTTTGCGCAAATCGGCCGGAGCCATGTTTACGGTAATCTTTTTGCCGGGAATGCGGAAACCGTTGTTGCGCAGTGCTGCATCTATGCGCTGCTGACTTTCTTTCACGGCACTGTCGGGCAGACCTACAATAAAAAAGTTGATGCCGGTTGCAATGTTTACTTCAACAGTAACTGTACTGGCTTGAATTCCCTGAACGGCGCAGCCGTAGGTTTTTACGAGTGTCATTGGTTTTAATCATCAATAAAATGAAACAAAAAATTAACTACTAACCGAACTTTAGTCACCAGAATAAACTAGTGAACGTATCATACCTTATCAGGGGCAAATGTAAACTGCAAAAACATGGTTTTCCAAATTTATTTTTTATCAACCGGCGCATGAACCTAAAGGTTCATCTTTTTCATTGGCTGAAAACCAGTCATCCGCAGCGTTTTTTACTACAGATACCGAAATCCGCAAACAACATTCGGCATACATAATTATCTTTAGCAAAAGAACCAGTCAAACCACACGAATGATAAAAACCATACTCACCAGCCTTGTGGCGATTATTGCGCTCGGCATTTTACCGGCAAACGCACAAACCACAACACCGCCCAAGCAAGACAACTGTTACACCCGCTGGGAAGAAAAATTTGAACAGCGCGGTGCCGAAACAGTTGCCGATGGTGTTCATGATAACATCATCATCAGCATCCGCACCGGCGATGAAGCCCGCTGCTACAATGGCCGTGTTGAAGTAAAAGACGGAAAAATTATTGCCATGTATCGTTTGCTCGACAACGGCACCTACGAGCCTTACAAGCCCAAACTCAAATACGATGTTCCGCACACAATAGTAAACGGAATTTCCGTTACCCTGCTCACACAAAGCGAAGAACTGGTAAACGTAATTTTTCCGAAAACATTAAAGCCTAAAAAAGCTAACTATACTACTGCTCCTGATCCTCCGCAGGACTAATTTGATCAAAACAAAAATCCCTTTTCCTGATGGAAAAGGGATTTTTTGTTTTTGAAGACTGGAAACTATTGGTATCGTCACGATGTATCGCGACGATACGGGGGGGAATTCTTGTCACGTCGCGATGCATCGCGACGCTACCGGGGATTTTTTTTTAGAATTTCACCTCGCTGGCTTTTTTCACTTCGTATTTTAACAACTTCATTTTTGAACCCTGTACTTCCGATTCGCCTGAAACTAATACCTTCTTTGTGCTGTCGGCCGGAAGCATGGTGCGGCTTCGTACAAACGGAATACGATCGCGGCTGCGGTCGGTGTACATAAAATAGCAGTTGGTTTCCATGGCGACTTTTACCATGCGGTAATCTTCCTGCAATTGAATTTTGCCTTCCACATCAAACGGGAAGAAAAGTGTATCGGCACGTTTCTTAACCTGTGTTTCGGCAGTTTCTTTGAAGGTAATTTCAAGCGGACCATCATAGCCCGGATTTACCACAAATACAAAAACCGGAGCTTTGTAAGGTTCGTTGTTGTTTACAAAATACAGCACCGGGCCAAGTACAAGTGCAACTTGTATCAGAACGGTAATTTCCCAGTGCAGATTAATCTTGCTGAGAATAAAAGCCGCAACAAGGAAGGCTGCAGCAATAATTCCGATAACATACCAGAATGTCGAAAGCGGTGAATCGCCTATATAGTTAAACAGCGCCGCAAAGCCCAGCACCACCAGCATTGAATACGCCACAACAGCAACAGGCATCGAATACCACTTCATCACAGTTCAGTTTTGCATACCGCAAAAACATAAAACAGCAGCAGCGCATTGTTGAATGAACTGTTGCTGTTTTGTTTGCGGCGGATAAATATTGAATTAAGCCTCAGTAACCTTGAACTCGTAAAACTCCATAATCGGATTGGCGAGGAGTTTTTTGCAGGCTTCGTCAACCTTAGCTTCTGCAGTTGCTTTTGAGTCGGCCTCAACTTCCAGCGAAATATGCTTTCCAATGCGCACATTGTCAATTTCAGGAAGGTTCAGGTTTTTCATGCTGCCGGATACGGCTTTGCCTTGCGGGTCGAGCAATGCTTTGTGCGGCATTACGTCAATTTCGGCTTTGAATTTCATGTGGTGCTGATTGATTCAGATTTGCGGTGCAAAGGTAGCTGTTTTCGCTCTAATTACTGAGCAGTATTTGTGCTTTCTTTCCCGCGATTCATGAACCACAACACAAACGAAAGCACAATGTAAGCTACAATGCTCAACGCTATGCCTGCGTAGCCCAGAAAAGCAATCATCACCGCGCAACCCACCAAAAAGCTGTAACGCACTTCATTGCCTTTCCAGCCAAACTTTTTGAACTTGAGCGCAAACAGCGGAAGCTCGCTGATAAGCAGGAAGGAGGCAACTACCGAAAACCCGGCCAGAAACCAGTAATTACTGAACCAGTTATCGGCCGTCAACACATAATTAAAGGCCGTATCAAAAATTGTAAGGGAATATGATTCAAAAAGTAATTGCTTATTGCCAAGCAATGCAGGATTTACATCAATCATCAGCGACAGGGCAGCCACCAGCATGCCTATTGCCGGCGTGGGCACACCAATAAACGATTCGGATTGACGGGTATCAATGTTGAATTTGGCTAAACGCAAAGCCGAGAAAAGCGAAACAACCAATCCGATGAGTGCCATTGGAAAAATGATTGGCGGAATATTATTACCGCCATGCTCAAACAAAGAACTTGTAATTACATTAGAATAAAAGTTACTCCGCAAATCAGCATTCATCAGCTGCATCAGCACAATGCCGGGCACCACGCCAAACGTAACGCAATCGGCCAGCGAATCTAATTCTTTGCCAATAGGCGAACTCGAATTCAGCAGGCGCGCTACAAAGCCGTCGAAGAAATCGAGCACGGCGGCTATGCCTACCAAATAGGCACTCCATTTCAGATCGCCGTCTAGGGCAAAAACAATGGCCAAACAGCCGCACAGCAAATTGCCGAGCGTAAAGAGGTTGGGAATGGTAAATAGTTTCATCTCTGCGAAATTACATACTTCGGGGCGATGTTTGATTTGAAGGGGGATTTGTTACGGCTGCAACCGGGGTTTCTAGTCTGGCATTCTAGTCGCGTCGCGATGCATCGCGTCGCCACATGGGTATTTGGTACGGCTGCGCCGGGGCATCGCGTCGCAACGAGGCATTGGGGTACAAAACAAACAATGCCCTGTTTCTTGCGAAACAGGGCATTGTTTGTTTTGGGCGTAGAATTTAAAATTCTATTTTAAATTCTACGCGGCGGTTTTTGGCGCGGCCGGGGGCTGTGTCGTTTGTATCAACAGGTTTGGTTTCTCCGTAACCTGTGGCACGCAAACGTTTGGCATCAACACCTTTGTCTGTCAAATATTTCATTACTGCATTGGCACGGCGCTGCGAAAGATCAAGGTTCTTGGCATCATCACCCTGATTATCGGTATGGCCTTCTATGCTCAGTTTGTATTCCGGATTCTCCATCATCACTTTCACTACATTATCAAGAAT
>JBKDHA010000044.1:0-3706 GCA_046335555.1 Bacteroidota bacterium | reverse complement strand
GGTATTGCAGGCGCAGCAGCAACAGGAAATGCACTGCACGGTGCTTTATTCATGGCTGCATTTGGCATGGGCACATTCCCGCTCATGATCGGTGTTTCGGCTTTCAGTCAGCTGATCACAGTTCCGGTTCGGAATAAAATTCGCCGGGCAATGCCGGTGGTTATTGTTGTAATGGGACTCATGCTTATACTTCGCGGTATGAACCTCGGCATTCCATACATCAGCCCCGAAATTACACACACCGAACAAGGTACCGAAGCATCGTGCTGCAAGCCCGATAAGCATCGCCGCCATTGATTTCATTTCGCCATGCAACCTGATGTGCAATTAATTCGCCGCTGGAACACAGCCGCACCGCGTTATACCAGCTATCCTACAGTTCCCTGCTGGCAGCATTCGCCCGAAGAAGATGAATGGGCTGAGGAAGTAAAATTTGCATTCTCACATTTGCAGCAGAACGAAGGAATCAGTCTGTACATTCACCTGCCCTACTGCGAAAGTCTTTGCACCTACTGCGGCTGCAACACGCGCATTACTATTAATCATGCTGTTGAAGAGCCTTACATCAATGCCGTTCTGAAAGAATGGGAAATGTACTGCAAACTCTTTACCGATGTGCCCGAAATCCGCGAACTGCATCTCGGCGGCGGCACACCAACGTTTTTCAGTCCCGAAAATCTGCACCGCCTCATTACCGGCATTTTCGGCCGGGCGCGTAAACACAAAGAAGCATCACTAAGCATTGAGGCGCATCCGGGCAATACTACCGATGAGCATTTGATTACACTTTATGCGCTAGGTTTTCGCCGCTTGAGTTTGGGCATTCAGGATTTTGATCCTGTGGTACAAAAAACCATTAACCGCATTCAAACTTTTGAAAGTGTAAAACACGTTACCGATAAAGCGCGGGAAATTGGTTTTACCTCCGTCAATTTCGATTTGATTTACGGTTTGCCCAAACAAACCATGCACAGTGTAATCGAAACATTCCGACTTACACAGCAACTGCGTCCCGACCGCATTGCATTTTACAGCTATGCGCATGTGCCGTGGATAAAACCCGGGCAGCGCAGTTTTACCGAAGCTGATTTGCCCGGCGATGAACAGAAATTAGCCTTGTATGACTGCGGTCGCCGAATGCTTGAAGAAGCCGGATATGTTGAAATTGGCATGGATCACTTTGCACTTCCCGGCGATTCGCTGAACGAAGCAGCAAACAACGGAACCCTGCACCGCAATTTCATGGGTTATACCACTTCGCCTTCGCGACTGCTTATTGGTCTGGGCGTTTCAGCAATAAGCGATTCGTGGCTGGCTTATGCACAGAATTTCAAAACTGTTGAGACTTATCTGGATGCTGTAAATAAAGGCCGCTTGCCTGTTTTCAGAGGACATCTGCTCAATGCCGAAGATGTAAAAATGCGGCAGCATATACTCAATATCATGTGCCGCTATGCCACACGCTGGCCGGTGCGCGAACACAACACACCTTTTTACGAAACTATTTTCCGCCGCCTCTCACCACATCGCCGCGATGAACTTGTAACACTTGGTATCGGAAAGATTATGGTAACAAAAACCGGAAAAGCATTTCTGCGTAATATCTGTATGGCGTTTGATGAGCGGTTTCACAGCGCAAATCCGCAGGGCGAAATTTTTAGTAAGGCGGTTTAATTTACAGTACATCCAACTTCATTGAGCTTACAACAATATCAAAACATCCGGTTACAAACCGGATGCATCGAAGTTCAAAGACTTTTGTTCAAATACAACATCAGTTTATCTTTGCACTTGTGAAAACAAAAGAATGCCCCTCATGCGCAATGGAAATTCCAAAGAAATCGGAAGAATGTCCGATTTGCAACTATGAATTTCCGGCACAGCCCAAATCACATAGCTGGATTATCTGGCTGGTGCTGATTTCGTTTGTTCTGATGACGTTTGGCGGAATAGCGGTTTTCTTTTGATGCAGATTACGCCGTAGCATCACCATCACCAATTCGCTCTTCTATCAGATAAGTGTTGCGATCGGATGATGAACGTGCAATCAACTCACCGAGGAAGCCGGCCAGAAAAAGTTGTGTGCCGATAATCATGCTGGTGAGCGCAATGTAAAACCACGGACTTTCTGTAACTCGCGGGGCAATTCCGCCGGTGAACACCACATACAATTTTGCGGCTCCCAGCCAGGCAGCTGAGAAGAAACCGAGCATAAACATCAATGAACCGATAAGTCCAAAAAAGTGCATCGGCCGCTTTCCGAATTTCGAGACGAAGGTGATGGAAAGCAGATCGAGGAAGCCATTTACAAAACGCTCCAGCCCGAACTTAGAAACACCATATTTCCGGGCCTGATGCGCTACAACTTTCTCTCCGATTTTATGAAAACCGGCGCGTTTGGCGATCACCGGAATGTAGCGGTGCATTTCGCCGTAAACTTCAATGCTTTTTACTACTTCGCGGCGATAGGCTTTCAGTCCGCAATTCATATCGTGCAGCTTTACCCCGCTGAGCCAGCCGGTTGCCGCATTGTAGAGTTTCGACGGTAGGTTTTTAGTAACCGCATTGTCGTACCGCTTCTTCTTCCAGCCCGAAACAAGATCAAATTTTTGATCGCGAATCATGCTTACCAATTCGGGCACTTCATCAGGACTATCCTGCAAATCGGCATCCATGGTGATCACCACTTTGCCGCGTACTGCTTCAAATCCGGTATTGAGCGCTGCCGATTTTCCGTAGTTACGGCGGAAACGAATGCCGCGTACCTCGCGAAATTTTGCAACAAGATCAGTGACAACTTCCCAGGAGCGGTCGGTGCTGCCGTCGTCAACAAACACGACTTCGTAGGTGAAGTTGTTTTCCTTCATTACGCGGGCAATCCACGCATGAAGTTCGGGAAGCGATTCTTCTTCGTTGTAAAGCGGAACTACAATGGAAACGTCCATATCAATGTTTAGCGTTGTTCGGGGCAGTCCGATTCTTCTTTACTGAAGCGGTGAATAATCAGATGACTTGGGCGGAAAGTTGTGCGGACCGAGAGGTGATCCTGCGGCATTTTTTTTCATAAAAGCACACACAACAAGGTTGACAAGGGTAAGCATAAACATATTGCCGAAAAGCGCAAAAAGCAAAATCATCGGTGTTGTAGAAAATTTTTGCCCCCATTCGGCTGCCATTTCAATTTGTGATTCCGCCATTCCCTGATCCCGCATTTTATCGTACTGTATTTCCTGCTGAGCTTCAACGTATCCCGGCGCGATAACTTTTACAAAGACCACTGACCAGATTGCAATAATAACTGAGTAAATTAAAGCCATTTGAGTTGCGTAGCCGAAAGCCTGTCCGTAACTCATTCCTAACACTCCGCGTCGTTCTCCCCAGCTGCGAAGAGCAAGTACAAGAAATGTTATGTAAAACGCATAAGTGAAATAACTAAACCAATCCTGCAATTCCAGCATGTAGATTGCCAATCCGAGAATAATCGCCGAAACCACTGCTGCAAGAGCATATTGCAAGAGATGCGGCAGTTTACCTTGTACAGGAGAGCTCATAGTATATTATTTAAGCTCCAAAGATAACTAAAACCCTTTGCCAGCAGTGTTTTTCACATCTTTTGGAGATTGAAAAACAAAGAAAACAGCGCTAGAATTTGCAAAACCAAAAACTTGCTTACCTTTGTGCCGGGTAAGTCTTATACGACCAGCTC
>JBKDHA010000043.1:0-9206 GCA_046335555.1 Bacteroidota bacterium | reverse complement strand
ATCAGACTGGATTGCTTTTTTAAGCGTGCATAGGTTAACTTCATGGCTTGAAGCTATTAACCAAAAAGACACGTAAATGATTGGAGAATTTATTGTTTCAACAGAACGGTCTTAAAATCTTATTCGGTATAGTGTCTAATAAAAGAATTCTTTTTCGTAATAAAAGTAATATATCTCCATGTGTCTTGGATAGTAGTGATTGAGATATGAATAATGAAGTGCCGTTATTATCATTGGAAGAAAACTAATACTTACTAATGACAATCGAAGAATAACGCCCAGTGCTAGTGAACGCTTTCGTGAATTGATGACAGATATACTGGCAATGCACAACGTTCCGATTAACAAGCTAACATTCAAAAATGCCAAATATTCACTCATGTTGCTTAAGGATAAAGCGACGCCCACAACAATGCTTAAAACAATGCCAGACAATACACTAACAGCGAACGTAATAAGTGGAGTATATCTGAATATTGTGAGCAAAATTGACGAGACGAGGCTCAAATAAAACACGGCGATGAGATTATCTCTCAAAAAATTATAACGTGAAAAGCGGCATTTACGCTGCTCAATATTTTTGACACATTTAGCAATATACCCAAGTTTGAATTTCGCAACGGTAGTAGAATGATCTGCATTGATACCGTAACCAGAATTATAATCAAATTCGAAATCAGTTCTATGGATTTTCAGCGTGTTTAGATCCATTCCGGTTAAATACTTAATGACACTATCTGTTGATGTATAAGCCTTACTCAATGAAACGGTTTTTTTGGTATAAACCAACTTCCAAATTTCAAATGGTGAATGTTGCTTTTCGTTAAGCTCAGTTACAATATTTAATGTATAAATACCGGGGAAGTTTTCAATTTTATGAATAACGATGCCTGTATCTCCAAGCATAGAAACAGAATCGTGAGTGCTAATCAATATTGATTTGCGTGAAATATCTTCCCAGCGGATATCGCGCGAATAATACCAAGGGTATATTTGGGTATAAGTAGTATCAACTTTACCACTAGTTTTTACAGTATCGTAGTTCGTGATTACGGTATATGTATTAAGATGTGTGTTATAATAAGAAGCGTCATCTTCTGTTGCTCGGAAAAGCACGGTATCGTTAATAAGTGCAATAGGATTAGTATCCTTTTCAAGTACATTAACACCGTAGTTTAATTGGTTTACAGCGTCAATTAATTGATTATTGGGAAAAGCATTGTCGGCTTTAATTTTTTCTATAACAGGAGGGATAAGTAATGTAAATGCAGCAACCGCGAAAATGACAAAGAAGATCAATAGCTGAACCCCCATTGTAAAAACGCCTTGTTTACCGAATCGCTTAAATGTGTTGAACCTGAGCAGGAAAATCATCCAAAGAATAATTCCCATTGCTGCTAATAGTGCTGTTATTGCGGTTCTCATTTCCACATTTGATGATTCACGAGGATCATCTGGTAAAATGTAGAATGTACCGATGATAATAACATAACCAATCAGCGCATACCAAAGAAAAAGATGAATGCGCGTGGCCCAGATGGTGGGATAATTAAGCAGCAGCCATTTATCGATGCGGCTGATGAATGCCGGTGCAAGCGGGCGGCGGCCGTTGGCGGTTGAAAACAGGCGGCTCATCAGAACAAACGTTTTGTGGAGTTAGAAATATCGCGGCAGTAGGTTATGTTGATTCCGGTATCAACCAGCAGTTTCAGCAGTTGCTGTGCTGTGTGCGTATGCGAGATCAGTGTAAAAAACCCGCCGTTGAATTGTATCTGTGCATCAGTTCCTGCCAGAGCAGCCTGCACGCTTTCGCGGGGCGACGGTGTTTCTACCTCAAGTGCAAAACCAAGTGCGTGAACATCGTTAGCCGCGCTGCCGAAAATGCACTCGCCGTTGCGGATCAGCAGCACGCGGTTAGCCACTTTTTCTACTTCATGCAGTTGCTGAGAAGTAAGTAAAACCGCCAGCGGCCGTGTGGGCGATTTGGCAAGAAAGCCGAGATCGGTAAGCAGAGTTTGCTGCGCGTTAATGTCGAGGTTAGCCAACGGTTCGTCGAGAATCATTACCTGCGGGCGCATGAGCAGCACACGCGCAATTTCAAACCGGGTGCGGTAGCCGCTGCTGATCTGGTTCCAGTTCAGTTCGGCATACTCAGCAAGACCAAAACGCTCAAGCATAAAATCAACCAGCAGTTCGTTTTCTTCGCCGGTAATGCCCGAAAGTGCTGCCGAGAAATGCAAATTATCGCGCAGCCTCCCGAACCAGCGCGGAATGCGTTGCGGAATAAATGCTACAGTTGATTTTATCTGGTAATGATCGTTTGCATTTATTCCCGCATACTCCAGCGAACCGCCGTCGATGGCCAGTTGTCCGGCAATGCAGCGCATGAGTGTTGTTTTTCCGTTGCCATTTTCGCCTACAACGCCTGTAATTTCTCCGGCGGCCAGTTCAATGCTTATTGGTTTCAAGCTGAAATTTCCGCGGCGATATACTTTGGAAATTTTATCAGCCTTTACCAGAACAGATTGTTCGGCAGAAGCAGATTGTTCCGGAAATTCGGCCAGTATGCGTTGTGCATCTGCCTTAAATCCGGCTGCAACGTTTTCCGCAGTTGTGTGCAATGCTTTGCGGTAGCGCCGGCTTAGTTCAACAGCTTTTTTTATATGCGCCGGATTGCCGGAATCAAGCGAAATATCCATCAGCCTGCGCAAAGCAAGTAGATAATCGCCGTGCTCAAGATAATGCTCGGAAGAGTATGTCATCAGGGTTAGCTTATGATTCAAAGGTAACGCAACCGTATGTTAAAAAGTGTTGTATCAAAAAATAATAATCGTCCGCCCGAATCAATCAGAAACCGCGCAACCTAACAAAATTGCATTCTTCACAATTACGGTTATGAAATGCAAAAACGAGGTATTTTGCAGCATGAAACATTTTGTATTTCTTGCTTCGGTTCTTGTATTGTTTTCGCTCATTGCTGCCAAAACAGATAAAACAGGTGAAAGCGTTGTGCGGAAAATTCATCGCGCACATGCCGGGAAATGGTACAAAACACTCACGTTTGAGCAAAACACTAAGTTTTATCAGAATGGTGTTTTGGCCGGAGAACAAACCTGGTACGAAGCCGGAATTTATCCGAATCTCTTCCGCATTGATTTCGGAAGTCCCGATTCGGGCAATGTTTACATTTCGCGAAATGACTCAGCTTATCTGTTCCGCAAAGGCCAGCTCATGCGCGCAACACCCGAAATGAACGAATTACTTTTTCTCTACGGCGGCATGTACTTTTTGCCCGAAGACACCGTAATCAGCCGCATGCGAAGCATGGGTTTCGATCTCAGCAAATCCCATCGCAAAAAGCACAACTCCCGCCCGATTTATGTTGTTGGAGCTGCATACGGCGATACCGTTTCGCCGCAGATCTGGTTTGATTCCGAGCATCATTATATCATTCGTATTCTGCGAAAACGGAACGGACATCAGGAAGACATCCGTTCCGGAAAACATATTCGTCTCGGCGGCGCCTGGTGCGAAACCGAAGTTATTTTTTACATGGACGGAAAGCTTTTGCAGGAAGAATTTTACAGCAATTGCAAAGCCAACGAACCGTTAGATCCCCGCATTTTTGATCCGAAAGCAGTTGGAACTGTACACTGGCTGAAGAAGTGAGACTACTTCTTTTCCAGTTTTGCTTTTAATTTGGATGCGCGCTTCTTTCCTGCTTTCCCGGCAGCATCAAGTTCAATGGCGAGATTCAGATACTGCACAGCTTTTGCACGATGCTTTTTCTTCTGATGCTGATTAGCCCAGGCCCAATACGAGAAGCTCATCAGCGCCGGTGTTGCATACATTTTATCAGCCTCGTATTTGCTGATTATACTTTCAAAATCAATTTTTGCAAACCGGTGTTTTCTGTACATCCAGCCGGGTAGATTTTCGGCTACGCTGCCGCGCAGAAATTCGGGCAACGCACAAACATCAGCATACTGCTTCACGGCAATTTCAAATAGTGAAAATGCTTCAGTAAGTTGCTTTAGACTTCCGCTTTCTCCGGCCAGCAAAGCATACGCAGATGCTCTGTATGCTGCAGTATAAGGGCGAAAGGCAGAACTTGTATCAGCGTTATAAATACTGTCGAGCAGCAAAAAGCTTTTGGCCGCCCAGCCTTTTTCTTTTTTTGTTGAGATGAACGAAAAGTTGAGCGCAGCCTCGTGATACAAAATACCAAGCCGGATGCGCGAAACAAGTGTGGCCGATTCTGACGCAATTTTTTCTGCTGCCGAAACGCGATCACGCAAACCGGTTGTGTCAATAATTTCCATCACATCTTCTAATTGAGTGCCGGCCAGGGCTACGCTGTTTCGCGTCAGATTTTCTGCGGCGATGGTTGATGCTGTGAGCATAAAAATGCCAAGGATAAATAGTTTCATCGTTTTGTTTTTTTGATGAAACAAATCTCCGGCAACCGCTTTGCAGAAATTGTTGACTCTTGTTAAGATTTCTCCTTCTTCATGACCCGCGCGCGAATGCGGCTGAGGCTTTCGGGACTAATTCCCAGAAAATTGGCAATGTAGCGCTGCGAGACGCGCTGAAAAATATCGGGTTTGGTGTGCAGCAGATTCACAAAACGCTCCTCCGGCTTTTCAGATGAAAGCGACATGGCAATGTCTGTGGCCCGCTGAGCAACCTGCTCTGCCATAATTCGCCCGTAGGTTTCGTATTTCGGGCACCGGGCATACAACTCACTCAGTTTTTTATTGCTGATTACAGATACTTCAGTAGTTTCCATAGCCTGCAAATTCATAATACCCGACGCACCCGAATTGAAACTCTGAAAATCGGTAACCCAGGAACCGGCAAAGGAAATATCACAGGTTTTTTCGTTTCCGTTTTTTGTGTGATAATGCCTGATTGTTCCCGAGTCGATAAACGCAATGAATTTGCAAACATCACCTTCTCCAAGAAGCATTTCTTTACGCTTCAGCACACGATGCTCAAAGTATCCATCGAGCAAATCAAACTCATCCGGCTCAAGCGAAATATAAGAGGTGATTTTTGTTTTGAGAAGGTCAAACATAGATTGCGTGTCTCATTAAAAGTAACAATATCCTGACAATCTTTAATTAGCTGTTTAAGAATTGTTCGTGCAGTAAAAAGTGTCGGGCAAGTAAGATTGATTTTTCAGCTATGTTATTGACATTCATTAAACCAGACAAACGAGAACCAGCGTTAAAAAGCGAATATTTACATCTTTACAAAAGGTTAAAAATGTAAATTTTATTTGACCTTTTGTAAGCAGGGGCTAATAGTTGGAGTTGCATTTGATAAAATACACGCGTTTATTTGTTTCGGATTATGAAAAAACGCGGCCCCCGTCCAAAACCAAAAACACCGGATACTTCGGTTGTTTTACTCGGGAAGCGGATACGTTCTTTACGTAAAGCAGCCGGATACACCAGCCACGAAGCATTTGCCTGGGAGCATGGATTTGCGCGGGCACAGTATCTTGCTTACGAACATGGCCGTGATTTGCAGTTCAGCACGTTGCTGCGCATTGTACGCGCTTTTAACATGAGCCTGAACGAGTTTTTTGAAGAAGGATTTGAAGAGAATGATTGAACCGGAACTACAGAGGCCCCTCTGTTGAACTCGCGCCCCTGTTGAGAGTAGAGCCTCACGGGGGCGCTGTTTTATAGTTTCTGAAAAAGCGATGCCGCTCTTCTTCCAGTGCTTTAAAACATAAACGCCGCACCCAAAAAACAATCGTTGCGCCATTCTTGCGAACGGTTGTTATAGATGCGCAGCAAACTTTCTTCCCAGCGAAAAAAAACGGCTGTGCGTTTGCCTGCTTTCCACGCCACTTCCGGAAGTACGGTTAATGCAATTCCGTTCGAATAAAAGCGTGTCCAGAGTGGTAATTTGAACGAAAAGCGGTTAAAATTTCCGTAAGCGGCAAGGCTGATCAGCGGTTCAGCACTGCTTGCTGCATCGCTTCGCTCGTCGTTAACAAAACGCAGCCGTGCATCCAGTCCGATTCCGGCACCGAAGCTGAACCGCTGCGCATTGCGGCTGAAAATATATTCGGCCAGCGGTGTTGCATCGTATGCGCTGCGACTGAAAATCAACCATGTTCCATACGAACGCAGTCGCAACGAAAAGCGCACCGGGAATTTTTGCAACAGCGGTGAAGTGTAGTTCAAATTTGTGGTTGGATAAATGTAGCGGTTGCGAAGAGTTCCCAAATCAAAGCTCAGTGTGTGTTGCTCAAATGCGTTTGTTTCCTGCGCCGCAAGCGGAGTCAGCACCAAATTCAGCATAACAACGAACAGCAACTTTTTCATGGCGCAACCTCCGCATAAGATGAACCGGTTTTTACTTCATCAAAATACACTTTGCAATTGGCGGTTGGCTGCGAGCGTCCGCGATACTGACCAAATTTGAAATAGTTGCCAGAGCGGGTGTACAGATTACGTTTGTAAAAACGAAAATCGCTGCCGTTAAACGGAGTAATTTGTGTTCCGTTGAGCCAGATTTCGGTGTATGCTGTATTATCATCACACCAGTACATTCGCGCAACAACATCATACCATTGCCCTTTTGCAATTGGCCGGGCATTACCCACAAGAAAAGGCGAAGCGTTTAAACCCGGATCATCATTCATTTTCAGTTCCAGATTTCCGTTTACATACACCAGCGCTATTGGCGGCGGTGAAGCATTAAGGTAGGGCAGCGGCTCCCAGTTTTCGCCCTGTATATAATTGGGTAAATCCTGCCACTGGCAAAGAAGATTGTAGCTGTTATCGCTGTAGCCCGTATCAATCATAAAACTGAAACCATAGAAGACTTCAGTTTTATATTTCGCGCAATTGTAAATCGCCAGTTCACTTCGGTAGCCGTTGAAAATAAAATCATCGGTACGTAAATAATTCTGCAATGCGTAACTGCCTTTTCTTACGGGTTGTGTGATGATGGCTGTACTGACAGATGAATCAACAACCAGTAAGTGAAAACCACTCAGGTTTCCCGTTTCAAAATCGCCGGTAAAATGTAGAACAGGCTGATCGGGTTCGGGTGTCGGAACCTTTCCGCATGCTGAAAGCAGGAGCAATAAAAATAAACTGATTCGGAGAAGCATTGATAAAGCATTTCGACCGCGCAACACGATGCGGTTCTGCTAATATCAGCCAAAAATCTCAAACACTTCACCATCATAGCTCGCAAACACCATGCTCGGGTGCGAGTCCTGATGAAACACATTTCCGTTTTTATCAATGGCAATAGCACCGGCAAAACCGTCGTAAGGCTTCAGCTCGTTAAATGTTTTGCCGAACGCATCTGCAATGGTTTGACCGTCGGTTACGCGGGTAACAATTTTTGTAGCTACGGCGGCGCTTACAATGTCTTCGCCAACACCGGTGCAGCTTACTCCGCAATATTCGTTGGCATAATTTCCGGCAGTTGTGGCCGAGTCTGAAATGCGGCCGGGAATTTCAAAGCCTTTTCCGCCTGTAGAAGTAGCTGCGGCAATGTTTCCATTTGCATCCAGCGCTACGCAGCCTACTGTGCCGGTTCCGGAAGCCGCTAGTTTTGCTTCGTACTCGCTGCGGCGCTGCGGAATTTCGGTGCTGAACTCGGCAAAGCCTTGTTGCCGTGCAAAACGAATTGCACCCTCACCGCCCAGCACGCGATCATCAAAACGCATTAAGCGCTCGGCAACGCGCACCGGATTTTTTACATTTTCAATATTGATAACACCGCTGAATTTTTGTGTGCGGCCATCCATAATGGAAGCACTCATGCGGATCACACCATCGCTTTGAATTTGTGAGCCAATGCCGGCGTTAAACAACTCATCGTCTTCGAGCTGCTCAACAGCATAAATCACAGTTTCGAGTGCGGTATGTGTTTTCAGAAACTCATACGACGAAGCCGCAATGCGGCGCAGCGCATTTTGTTTGGCTAATTTGGTTTCTGCACTGGTTGATGATTCGCTGAAAAAACCGCCGTGAATGATGAGTTTCATAGATGCTGAAAATCAGGCATGCTGTGTAGTGTGCAGCGTCATGCGATGCGTATGTATATCATAGCGATCAAACATACTCATTACATGCACTACAAGATTTTTTATTGAAATCGGCTGGCCGAGTTCAACTGCTGTAAGGTTGGTATCTTGTATGTGCCGGCCATCAACCAGAATCACCAGCCCCGAGCCAATTGCCTCCATGTGGCGGCCATCAGTAATCAGCAGTCCGGTGTCTTCACCCAGTCCAATGCCCAGCACTTTCGGATTACCCACCACAGCCTGAAACAAACGTCCGATGCGCCCGCGCTGTACGAAGTGTGTATCAATTACAACATCATCAATAAAGCCGAGGCCGCTGGTGATTTTTACTTCACCTTTCAGCAAAGCCTCATGGCTTGAGCCTTGATAGATCATGCTGTCGGAAGCCGCTGCCGCGCCTGCCGATGTACCGGCATAAATAAATGGCTCGTGAATGTATTTTTCCTGCAGCAAATCATGCAAAGCTGTACCTCCCAAAATAGAGGTCAGACGCAACTGATCGCCGCCGGTAAACATAACCACATCGGCCTCTTTGATGCGCTTAAGGTTTTCGGGTTCTGTAGCTTGTTCCCGCCGTTCAATGTGCATGACATCAACATTCTCAGCGCCGAGGAAACGAAATGCTTTCGCATATTCGGGACCAACTTCACGCGGAATCTTTGATGCCGTAGTAATGATTTCGATACGGGACTTTTCCCCCTGCAGCGACTCAGTAATGATCCGTTTCAGGATACCGGTTTCAAAAAAGTTCAGGTTCTTTTCAACCTGCTTATCGAAGTTTTTCTCCGTGAAACTCCCTTTGTCAACTGCCCCCCCAATAATTACGAGCTTTCCTTTTGGGTACATGTGTGCAAAAATACGAAGTCTTTACGATGTAGCAATTATCTCTTAACGCTGAGGGTTTTTAATTGGCTCTTTTTCCAAAAACTCCTGTGCCGATACTTTCCTGAACTGATGATGCTCAGGCTGCACCGAAAGCGTGTCTTTGATATTGGGAAGAACCTTTGTTTCGGAAGTCATTACTATTGGTTTTTCCTCTGAAATATAATATTCCGGATTGTAAGTAAATCCGCCTGCGGTAATGCCGCGCTGCTTAATTTTCGGATCCCAGCCTCCGCCCGTATAGACTTTAAAAAAATAAGCT
>JBKDHA010000042.1:0-9279 GCA_046335555.1 Bacteroidota bacterium | reverse complement strand
CGGATCGTTGGTTTTGGCGTTTTCAAATTTCGTATCACGTTCTTCGGGCACATACCAGCAAATCAGTTTTTTGTAATTAACGTCTGGATGCTTTTCGTCTTTGCCTGATTTTAGTTTTTCTACTTCGTTTCGGTAATACCGTATATCAAACCAGCGGCTGGAGAGATCATGAATCTGAGCCGATTCTTTTTGCCGTTCAAGCATCTCAGCCAGCATTATGTCGCCCAATATCCATGCGCCTTTTGCAAGGCTGTCTCTCGACTCTTGAGTTGCCCGGGCGTTTTGTTTATCCGTTACTTCAGCACCAAATAATTGTGCATCAGATTTCGGGTGATTAATTCGCTCTGTATTTTGCCTGAATCTATTATAATAATTATAATTCTTTGCATCAAACAAAATGCCGATACTAAACTCACTTACCTGAAGATCAAAATCGGAAGGTAATGGAACACCCGGATACTTATCGGAAATGAATAGTGCTGTTCTTAACCTGCTCCATACTCTGAATGCATCGCCTATCGGGTTATCCAAATAAGTTGCAGCCTCCGTCATCATCATCAGTTCTTCCCGATACATATTGGTAATATCGGTTTCGATAGATTGTTGCGGATGCAGCGTTTTCTTTACCGCAGCGCTTTCTGATGCCCGCTGTGCTGATGTAAACAGTAAATAAACGTCATTGGTAAATTCAAAATATCCGTATTGACCATTTACCAAAGCCGGTTTAACTGATGGCGCATAATTGCGGGCTAATGTTGTAATTCTATTATGATCATCGTGTTTCAAATTATCTACTAAAACATCATCAGAAACAGGCTGATAAACCAGCGTAACACTTGCATATGTATGAACAGCTTGTGTTATATTGGGAACCGGTTGCACTTGTGTTGATGGTGTCCATGTATATGAATAGGGCGATGAAACAACCGGCTTTTCTTCCTCAAACGGGCAAAGTAATTCCCAACTATCCGCTTTACCGTTTCGCTGAATCAGAAAATAAGCATACACCCGCTTTACATCCTGCTGCCGGGGCGTGAGTGAAGTCCATTCGTTTAGTTTTAATTGAACAGCCTCCGTTAACTTTCCGCTTATTTCTTCGGGCGTATCGGCATACAGCACGCGCTGTGCAGCAATCACAAGATCAGTAAAGTGTGTGTCAATTTGTTTGGTACTTATTGCTTTGTTATATGTTCGCAAATCAAGAGAAACGGCGTACAGCGAACTTACAAGTTGAGCCGACCAGATTACATTTTTCTGGTTAAAAGCAACAGCATCTTTTCGTTCTGCTTCACCAACTTCTTTTTCGGCCTTGGTTCCGTATCCCGAGATGTGCAGTTCTCCCGAGATTTTCTTTTTCCAGTAAAAATGTTGACCGGTATCGGGAACAAGATTGGCAAGCGTTCCGGCGGCTTTGTAAGCATCTCTGAAAAGGTAGGCTTCAATTACCGGAAATCCGTTTACAAATCCTGCTGATTTTACTTCAAAAATGCTTGGTGCTTTTTCGCCAAAATTCCAGCCTCTGCTTAAATTCAGTCTTACCCATTGTTCAAACCGTTCCTGCGTTAATCCGCGTTGTCCGGGTGTGCTGGTTTGCGCAAATACGGTTTTCACTTTTTTCCAGTGATAGCGTTCCTGCTGCTCCGCAGAAAGCACAGCGTTAAGACCAAGCGGAAGATCGCCGCGTTCAGTTGATGGCGGTAACTGAGGTTCGGGCTGAGTTACTTCTTCAATCGGTTCAATAACATCGTCGTCTTCAATTACTGCATAATTGCTTTGTGAAAGCGGAATTGGTGCCGGTGCTGTGTAATCAGGATTAAGCGGAGCTTGAAATGCTGAAGCTGAGTTTTCTTTTGCAATTCCTTTTTCTTCAACAGGTACTGCTTTATTATTTTCCGGCTTTGCAGTTTCTTCTGCAACCAAAACATCACTCACAACAACAACAGAACTTTCGCTATTTTTATCCTCCTCCGTCATTGAAGCATCTTCGGTCTTTGCCGCCGAAAACGCCTTCCTGTAAACATCAACTTCCTGCTTCTGCTTATAACTCCCATACATCCGCGCATCATACGCATCGTAAGCGTTCACGGCTTTACCGACCTTCATGTTTTTTTAAAATACGCGGCCAGGTGTAAAGCTCAAAATTGATTCTTGAGTCTTCAAATTCTTCTTCTTCAAGCTTCTGAGCTTCCTGCTGAGGGTTCTTCCGAAAACCATAATGATTTTCATCATCTTCTTCGTGCGCAAATAGGTTATACGACATAGAGGTTATGCTTTATCAACAAACGGGTTGTGCTTTACATTAATTCCCAACTACTTTTATCTCAGCTAGTCACCCGAAACAAGTAGTACAGCACTTTACAAGTTCCGGCAGCAAAAAGCCGAAATCAAGGAAAAATTCGGGCAGTTTTCACAGACTATCTCGGGGGGTAAAAAAACTCAGATTGCTGATAAGTAGAATTTTAACGTTAAAAAAAGACGCGTTTTTTCACAGAGAATCTTTTTGTGAATGTTGTAGTTATTTGTTTATACTAATTTAATTAATGATAAAATAGTTGCACTTTTTGCAAATACAGAAGTATAAGCAATCATCAAAAATCATATCCGGGTTATACTAATGTTTAATAATACACAAGCTATTACTATTATAATATATAAATTCTATTGGCAATCTATTTTAAGACAAACCTATCAGAAATCCATTCCTGCAACTCAAATCACATTAAAGCAGCATTATCAGTATTTATTTATGCGGGATCAACCGCAGCAGCTAATTCTGCAAAATCTACTCCGTCGAAATTGCCTGAAGTCATCAACAACAGCACACTGTTGTTCCAGCTGCTTTGTTTGAGCTCGGCAACTAGAGCCGCTGAATCTGTTGACACTTTAATATCTGTTCGGGCAAATGCAGCTTTTACTTGTTCTTCTGTAATCGGCGGTAATTTCTTGTGCGCTATGGTGTGCGGGTTGAAATAGACGTAAGCAACATCAGCCGTATCCATTGCTCCTTTGTATTCATTCAAAAAATCGGCAGTGAGGCTGCTGAATGTGTGCAGTTCCATACAGGCAATTAATTTCCGATTCGAGAATTGCTTTTTTACGGCTGCTGTTGTGGCTTTGAGTTTCGAGGGCGAATGCGCAAAATCTTTGTAGCAATTAAATGTTTCTGAGCGCCGCACTAACTCAAGTCGTCGTGCAGCTCCTTTAAACGATTGTATTGCTGCATCAAATTGTTGCTGTGTAATACCTGCTTTCTCACAAATCATGCGCGCACCTTCGAGGTTCATCAGGTTGTGATCGCCGAAAACTAAAAGCGGTACACGGCTTCCGTCATCACGCAGCAATGTAGTTGTGCCGTTTGCAATTTCGTGGGTGGGAATGCCGTATTGTTTTTTACCGATGTTGCGGCCTTGAGTTTCTTCTGCCGTTTTCTTCAGCACATCATCGTTTCCGCAATAAATAAGCGTGCCTTCCGGTTCAATTTTTTCAATAAAAATCCGAAACTGATCTACATAATTATCAAACGTCGGAAAAACATTGATGTGATCCCAGGCAATGCCGCTGAGCAATGCAATATGCGGATGATAAAGATGAAATTTAGGGCGACGGTCAACCGGAGATGCTAAGTATTCATCGCCTTCAAGCACAATAAATTTTGCATCGCGGGTCATGCGCACCATCGTGTCAAAACCATCGAGCTGCGCGCCTACCATAAAATCGGTGTCAATGCCGCAGTGTTTGAACACATGCAGCACCATTGCCGTAATAGATGTTTTGCCGTGACTGCCACCGATAACAATGCGCGTTTTATCGCGACTTTGCTCGTACAAATATTCGGGATACGAAAAAACCGTAAGTCCGAGTTCCTGTGCGCGAATAAGTTCAGGATTATCGGCCCGGGCGTGCATGCCAAGAATTACAGCTTCAATATCAGATGTAATGATTTCCGGATTCCAGCCTTCATAATCCGGCATCAAACCTTTAGCGGCCAAACGGCTTCGCGAAGGTTCGCGGATTTCATCATCGGAACCGGTAACATTATATCCTTTTTCGTGCAATGCCAGCGCCATGTTGTGCATTGCGCTGCCGCCAATGGCAATGAGGTGAATACGCATGTGTGCAACTTAGCAGAAATCCACGCAGCGCAAACAAAAATCAGCAATGTGTTTTGAACAGTGCGGCGTTAGCTTTGTGGTTTAAGCATAAATGTTTTGATCAAACCCGCTGCAGCTACAACAGCCCAAACACCTTCGAGAATTGTAAACGGCAACGACGGAATAAGCATACTGCCCCAACACGCCAAAGTTCCGCCAATGAAATTGAGCAGAAAATAAAAGCGTGATTCAGACGAAATAAATTTAAACGTGCTGAGAAAAAATGCGGCAAGAATAAACGTTACTCCTGATGCCGAAATAATATCGGTAATGCTCATGCTGATTATGCTTCAAACTTTTTGAAAATAGTTATGGCATTGTGTCCGCCAAAACCAAATGTGTTGCTCATCGCATAATTCACTTTACGGCTCACAGCCTTATTGGGTGTGAGATTGAAGCCTTCAGGAATTTCAGGATCAGGATTTTGCAAATTGATTGTTGGTGGAATCCGGTCGTCCTGCAAAGCAAAAATACAGGCCAATGCTTCAACAGCTCCGGCTGCACCAAGCAGGTGGCCGGTCATTGATTTTGTAGAACTGAGGTTTACATTTTTTATATGCTCACCAAACACAGCTGCAACGGCTTTGAGTTCGGCCACATCGCCGTTTGGTGTTGATGTTCCGTGTGTGTTGATGTAGTCAATGGACTCGGGTGTAATACCGGCATCATCGAGCGCCATGTGCATGGCTAATTTTGCACCCAAGCCTTCGGGATGCACAGAAGTAAGGTGATATGCATCGGCCGACATGCCCGCGCCTACGATTTCGGCGAGAATAGTTGCTCCGCGTGCCTGCGCATGCTCCAGCGATTCGAGCACCAATGCCGCCGAGCCTTCGCCCATCACAAAACCATCGCGGTCTTTATCATACGGACGCGAAGCTGATTTCGGATCATCGTTGCGGGTGCTCATAGCTTTCATAGCATTGAAACCGCCAACACCTGCTTCGCAAATCGGAGCTTCGGAACCGCCGGCAAGAATAATATCGGCCTTGCCCCAGCGCACATAGTTGAATGCATCCATAATTGCCGAATTGCCCGAAGCACAAGCCGAAACAGCCGTGTAGTTAATTCCGCGGAATCCGTAGCGCATGGCAAGCTGTCCGGAGGTAATATCAATCAACACTTTCGGAATAAAGAACGGATTGAAACGCGGCGTGCCGTCGCCCCGTGCAAATTCCGAAACCTGTTCCTGAATGGTGTAAAAACCACCATTTCCGCTGGCCCAGATAATGCCTACACGGTCTTTGTTTGCGGCACCTTCAGCAAGAATTCCGGCTTGCGCAAGTGCTTCATCGGCTGATGCCAGTGCGTACCATGTTACAGGATCCATGCGGCGCAGGCCCGAACGGTCAAGCAATGTTTCAGGGTTGAAGTCTTTGAGTTCGCAAGCAAATCGTGTTTTAAATTTCGATGCGTCAAAATGCGTAATCGGTACGGCACCGCTTACACCGTCGAAGAGATTTTTACGAAATGTTTCTGCATTATTTCCGAGGGGCGTTAATGCGCCAATTCCGGTTACAACTACTCGTTTCATTTTTTGCGTGATGATGGGCGTTTGGCCGTGGGTTTAACAATTATATCGTTCAGCAGTTGCTGGTGCATTTCGTTTATGATCCGCTTTCCGTAAAGCCTAGAAAGCGAAAGTGAAGCACTGAGTGCAGCCATCAGCAACTGAGCGCGGACTCTTGCACTGCCTTCAAATTTAAAAACTCCCTGCAATTTTCCGTAGGTAAGCAATTTTGAAAGCCAGTGTAAAATTGCAGTTGCCGTGTTGCGAAGTGCTTCACTGCATTCGGGTGTGAGTGATGTGAAATCATTGCCGAGTGCAAGCACAATACAAAGTTTGCCTTCGGCAGCAGGTTTCTGATAAATGCGTTTTACAAAAGCCTGAAGCAGATCTGCCGGTGAGGTAAATTCCTCTTCAATTTCCATAACTGATAATTGAAAATGAGTTTCAGCAGCTCGGGCAACGGCTATCAATAAGTCAGTTTTATGCGGGAAATGATAATGAATTGCCGCCGGACGCAATTTCAATGCTTCGGCCAGATCGTAATAGCTGAATGCATTGCAGCCCTGCGTGCGGATTAGTGCATCACTGAGCTGAACAATATCATCTTTACGGGTACGCGGCGAATTCACAATTCAAAAATACTGATTATTTAGTAAGTAATCAGTTTTGAGAAATATTTATCCGATTTATTCGTCAAATTGGCTTTCCTGAAATGCATCATTTTGCGTATTTTCGGCATCTGTACTAATTCACCGGTATGAAAGCTTTATCCGTTTTTGGAATTGTGTTCGGACTCATTACACTGGGTACCGGCATTTACACTATGAATATCGACTGCAACTGTGTTGAGTCGGCCGACTCGCTTTTTCAACTGAACAATGAAACGAACGACAGAATAACCGGAAGCGGCTGGGCAATGGTGTTTTCAGGTATTTTCTTTCTGGTATTCAGCATCATTACTTCAATAGTTTTTTTTAACAGCAAAGCTCCTTCAGCAACAGTCAGCACTGCAGCACAACCTCAAACTGCAGCAAACTGGCCGCCGCAAAATCAGCAACAGCGCCAGCAGTATCAGCAGCCTCCGGGTTACGGTAACTGGCCGCCGCAGAATTATCAGCAGCCCGGTTATCCGCCGCAAAACTATCCCTGGCAGCCACCGGCACAAACACCGCCGCCTCAGCAACAGCAACAGTGGACTCCGCCGCCAGCGCAAACACCGCCGCCAGTTCCACCAGTTCAAAACACACCACCTCCGGCCTCGTGGCAGCAACCTCCTGCTGATGATGTAAACCGCTGGGCTCCGAAACGCGACGATAATCCGACCAATACACCGCCGGCAAATTAACAAGCACAATGAAACTGCATACTATAGATACCGGATTCTTTAAGCTCGACGGAGGTGCGATGCACGGCGTTGTGCCTAAAAGTCTGTGGAACAAACATAATCCGGCCGACGAAAACAATATGTGCACCTGGGCCATGCGTTGTTTGCTGGTTGAAGACGGAAACCGGCTGATTCTTATCGACAACGGCATTGGCGATAAGCAGGATGCTAAGTTTTTCGGGCACTACTTTTTGCATGGTGATGCAACACTCGAAAAATCGATGCATGCAGCAGGATTTGATTTCAGTGATATTACAGATGTATTTCTAACTCATCTGCATTTCGATCATTGCGGAGGAAGTATTAAATACAGCAACGATAAATCGAAGCTTACTACCGCATTTCCAAACGCAACCTACTGGAGCAACGAAAGTCACTGGAAATGGGCTACACAACCGAACGCCCGCGAAAAAGCCAGTTTCCTTAAAGAAAATATTCTGCCGATTGAAGAAAGCGGACAACTCAAATTTTTCAAAGAAGGTGATGAATTGATTCCCGGTTTCACAGCCTGGTTCACCAACGGACACACCGGAGATATGATGTTGCCGCACATTCGTGTGAATGGAAGAACGCTGGTTTTTATGGCTGATCTTTTGCCTTCGGTTGCACACGTTCCGCTGCCGTGGATTATGGCTTACGATACACGTCCGTTGCTAACACTTCAGGAAAAAGAAATATTTCTGCCCAAAGCAGCAGCCGAAGATTACATTCTGTTTTTCGAGCATGATGCGTATAACGAATGCTGCACAGTAGAATCAACAGAAAAAGGAATTCGTTTAAAAGAAACTTTTTCGCTCAATTCATTTTTTGCTTAACCACATTATTCCAATTTGAATGAAAAAAATTGCCATCATTTTCGCAGTGCTGTTCAGCACATTAGTTTCGGCCGGAGAAGGTATTCACTTTGCCGACGGAACTTGGGATGCGATCCGCGCTACTGCAAAAAACGAAAACAAATACATCTTTCTTGATGGCTTCACCGATTGGTGCTACTGGTGCAAGGTGATGGATAAAAAAACGTTCCCCGACAAAGCAGTTGCCGAGTTGCTGAACACAAAATTTATTTCGGTAAAACGTGATATGGAACGCGGAGAGGGCAAGCAACTGAGCATGAAATACCATGTTTCCGGTTTCCCGACATATCTTGTTTTTTCCCCTCAGGGTGAATTGGTTTATACAATTGTAGGATTTCGTGAACCTGCTGATTTTATTGCCGAACTCAACAATGCTATGAACCCGGCAAAACATGAAAAACGTCCGGGATTAAGTGCTGCGCTGAATCCGGGGTATCCTGAGTTTTACAAGAATTCTTTTGGCCCTTCAAAAGAACGAACACCGGCAAAGGAAGAAGAGATCAACACCTTTCTCGACAATCAGAAAGATCTTATGTCGGAAGTAGCCTGGAGTGTAATGTGGCGCTTTCCGCTGAACGATAAGCATGCTGATTATTTGATTGCCAACCGAACTGCATACATCAACTTATACGGAGCATACAATGTTGACAATAAAATACAGCAAGTTTTACTTGGCCGTGTAGAACAAGCGGCTGATGCAAAAGATGAAACTGCTTTTAATAAAGTATATGCAGATGCGCTGAAAGCATATCCCGAAAATACAGGACTTGCTTTTGAGTTCAAGTTAACTTATTACAGCAAAACAAAAGACTGGACAAAATATACCGCAGCTTATGAAGATTTTGCAAAAGGCGGAATTGCACCGGCAATAACCAATTCGATTTGCTGGACATTGTTTGAAGAATGTGACGACAAAGCAATACTGACAAAAGCTGTAGCATGGATGAAGGACGCATCGGATAAAGAGCCGAGCTATGCAATTATTGATACTTACGCATCGCTGCTGTATAAAGTTGGTAACTATGACGAAGCCGAAATACAGGCCAAACGCGCTATTGCACAGGGCAAAAAAGAAGGAGAAGGAACGGATGCAACGAAGGAATTGCTGGAAAAAATAAAAGCAGCAAAGAAACCGGGCAAATAATCTGTCAACGATCAGCTACGGCTGATCGTTGTTTTTTAAGCAAGATGCTAACTTTGCAGCAAAATGAAAGAGCAATATAAAACAGGTCTTGTACTTAGCGGCGGCGGCCCGCGTGGCTTTGCGCATTTCGGTGCGCTTAAAGCGCTGGCAGAGTTGGGCATAAAGCCTGATATCGTTGCAGGTGCAAGTGCAGGCGCTGTGGCGGGATCATTTCATGCTGCGGGTTATGACTGTCT
>JBKDHA010000041.1:0-4345 GCA_046335555.1 Bacteroidota bacterium | reverse complement strand
TATGCATTTTTCAAAAAAGTAAATAACCGCTGGCAAATCATCAGGCATTTCGGTTATACAGATCGTTACAACTTGCTTGCCCCGCCTCCGGGCTTTGGCAGTAAAACATCAAAACTTCGTCCGCGCGAAGAATACCATTGCGAATATGGTGTGCCTATGCAATTTGCGGCTTGGTTTAGGATGGATGTATATTATTAAACTATGAATGCATAGTATTCTGACAGCATTATGCTAATTTTGCACTATGTCAGGCACCTTACTTTCCTTCTACCGCATCTGGATTCAGTTTTTGTTTTTTATTGCACCAGACAAAGCCGCCTGGCGTGTACTTATGTTATTTGCAACACCTCGCATCCGCAAATCACGCGAGCGAGAAATTGAAGCATTGGCAAAAGCAACAGCCAAGGATATTTCAGTTAACGGAAAACGTATCCGCACTTACTGTTGGGGAAAAGATGCACCTGAAGTATTGCTGGTTCATGGCTGGGAAGGCCGTGCGGGAAACATGGCTGGTTTTGCATTAGAATTTGAAAAACGCGGAATTTCGAGCCTTGCTTTTGATGCTCCGGCACATGGTGAAAGCGAAGGCAAACGTTCTACACTGTTTGCCTATGCCGATGTTATGGCCGAAATTTTCGCTCAACATCCTTCAATTCGCATTCTCGTTTCACATTCGTTCGGCAGCGCTGCTTCTGTTTATACACTGGCGCGTAAAGAACATTCAGTTAAACAACTTGTTTTGTTGAGTACGCCCGATAACCTGATTGATGCTTTTAATGAGTTTTATGCCTTACTTAAACTGAAGCCCAAACAGCAGGAACGTATTTATAAATTCTTTGAAGCTAATTTTGGCTATAAAGCAAGTGAACTTCAGGTGAGCAGAGATGCTTCGCGGACGAATGTTGAGCAAGCTGTATTGCTTCACGACCGCAACGATTCACAAATTCCTTTTGCAAATGCCCTGAAAGTTTCGGATGCATGGCCAATGTTAAAACTGATTCCGCTGCAGGATGTCGGGCATTACCGCATGCTCTGGAACGATGAAGTGATGCGCATTGTATTTGAAGAACTGGATTTGAAAGCCGCTCATTAAGCTTTTTTCATCCACGCCGGTTTTTGCTTAGTCAGTTTTTTATACACGCTGCATTCAGGTACATGCGCGCCCGGCAGATAGCCCGTGCTCATTAAAAACTCATTCACAATTTCGCCGCCGGTGAAACGGAATGTCTTCTTAAATAGTTTCACCCATTCTTCCTTTGTTTTGGGGTGATGAAGTTCGATCCACGATTTAAATGAGCCGTGTTCTTTTTGAAGTTGCAAAACAACATTGGCATTGTGAATTGCGGCATCAATCTTCAGGCGGTTACGGATAATTCCTGCGTCGTTGAGCAAACGTTGCCGGTCTTTCTCGCCATATTTTGCTATGCGTACAACAGAAAAATTATGATAAGCTTTTGCAAAATTGGATTTCTTGTTGAGAATAGTTGTCCACGATAAACCCGCCTGATTAATTTCGAGAATCAATCTTCCGAAAAGAGCATCATCATCAGGCAGCGGAAAACCATATTCGTGATTATGATAATGAATATGCGGATTATCAGATTTCGGATCAAGAGTTTGAACGAAATCGCAATATGATGTTGCCATAGAAATTTAAAGTTTGAGTTCCTGAGAAGGATCCCAGAAGAGGATTTTAAAATTTACGATCTGATCATTCACAACTTGTACACCTTCTTTTTCGAGGAGCTGCTGCATAATATCGGGATGTCCGAAATGATGTTTTCCGGTAAGCATTCCTTGTCTGTTTACAACTCGATGCGCAGGAACGGGCGAGTGATGACTGTGCGAGCTGTTCATGGCCCAGCCAACCATGCGTGAAGAACCTTTAACACCGAGGTAATTGGCTATAGCTCCGTAAGAAGTAACACGGCCAAACGGAACGAGGCGAACTACCTCATACACCATGTAAAAAAAATCGTCGTGGTTTTTTGTTTTCATGATGCGGTTGTATTGCCGCTATGTATTCAGCAATTACATCCTAATATACGAAACACTGGTGCCGGGACATCATTACAAAATACCTGTACCCAATTTGTATGTGCTTAAATCAATAACAACAAGGCTTTCAGCGTGTCAAAAAATTATCAAGAGCAGATTGTTGATTAACTGCAGAAAGGGAAACAGCTGTCCTGAAATTGCGATAAAAAGCTCATGCTATTTCACCTTAATTAAATTATGCTAAAACGAAAACAGCTACATCTGTTGAAAAGTACATTCATTTTCAATTAACAATTATTTCACATAAGCTGTATAATTGCGACTGACATCAAAGACACACACTATGAAAAGATTATTTATCATTCTCAGTGTTGCAGCCCTTGCCGGTTGTGCAAAAACGGAAACTGCGGTTTCGGAAACTTGTATTGAAACCAACCCAACAGACAATGCCCGGCTTACGGTTGATTTTAATTATGAACTAAGGAAGGATGCAAATGGAGAATACTCATGTCCTTCACCTAAGGTAGATTGCAGTAAAATAAGACCTGAAAACGGAATTGCAGCCTCAGTTGATAATGCCATTTCAACAGGAAGTGTACAAGACTTTTTTAACTCTCCGGATTGGCAAACCGATTTCCCTTATCTCGCTGCACAACCTCAATTAATTAGCCATTTACAAGACGGAAGTTATACGCTCCTGCGCGAAACCAATAGCAACGGCGATTTGTTTTACATTGTTGCCCGTGCTTCTGATGGGGTGGCCATTTATACTTCAATGCTAGAAAACAGCCAGAAATGAGGCTTTTTTTTCTTGCGCTTATCTTCTTAATGTTCACTGCACTTATTTCGTGCAGTGAACATTCTGTTTTAAAAGCAGAACGTTCGTTGGAGCCGGTAATGCTTGCTCCGCCGGGCAGTATGCTGAAAGGTTGGGATGTGTGCAACCAAAACGGAAAAGAAATACTTTACGCACTGCACCGCGATTCATCTCAGGTACTTTTTTTTGATGTAGCCGGAGGCAAGCCTTTTACAAGCGTTTCGCTGCATCAGTTAGACAGTCTTTCTCCGAATAATAAGGATTTTGGAATCTGTGCCCGATCAACAGATTCAATATTTGTGCTTATTCCCGAAACACGAACAATATGTTTGCTTAACGACAAGGGAAACATTATCAAAAAGTATCATACCGATATTGCCATTCAGGGTATTACAGATTATTGCATGGTTGCTACATTTGATTCGAAACTGCTGTGCGACGGAAATGCTCTTTATGTATCAACAACCCGGCTAGATCTGGTTTTGCGAACACCAGAGGCCAGAAAACAGTATTATACAGTATATCCAGAATTACGAATTCCTCTCAATGGAGAACCCGCAGTCGTATTGAATGGCGTATGGCCTGAAGCTTATAAAAAAGGGTTACACACACGCGACTACTTTCCGCAACGCATACTCCTCCCAAAAGGAAAACAATATGTAGGTTTTGCCGGAACGGATTTCGTTTTTGAACGCAGCTCTGATAGTCAACTGCAGTACCACAAAACCGCAACACCTTCACTTTCGTCTGTTCATTCTTATCCTGATGAAAAATTAGGTCATTTCGATTATCTCGAAGAGTACGATATTACGGAGTCGCGTTTTTTTGCTTTCCTGTATGATGCTCACCGCAATTACTGTTGCCGTGTAGTTCACCACAGTACTCCTTACCGCAATGCAGACAGTGTAACAGTAAAACATTGGTTTGATAAACCCTGGTCGGTTGCGGTATTTAATGAAAACTTAGAGGCGATTCATGAAATTGCATTTGATCCCAAGTTATATTTACCGGGTATAATTCCTGTAAAAGAAGGTTGGTTGGTAAGAAAACGAAAGCTATCAGGAACGCTTACCGCCGATCAAACAGAATTTGTATTGTTTCAGCTTAACTCAGGGTCATGACAAACTATTTGTACATCGCTTTTTTCTTTTTGGCTGCTTGCACGTCTGATTCTGTTTCTGAACAGCCCGATAAAACTACACGTATATTCAACTACTATCTCCGCACAGCATTTAACGACAGCATACCTGTAACACCGCAGTTATATTTGCTTGTGCCGCAAACGGGCTGCAAAGGCTGTATGATAAATCAAATAAGTACTATGGCTGATTCGTTGCGAAAGCAGAACAAGTTGCCGGTACAACTTATCCTTACACGAAAAATTTCGGGTATTAGACACTATACCGAATAAGATTTTAAGACCGTTCTGTTGAAACAATAAATTCTCCAATCATTTACGTGTCTTTTTGGTTAATAGCTTCAAGCCATGAAGTTAACCTATGCACGCTTAAAAAAGCAATCCAGTCTGAT
>JBKDHA010000040.1:0-33182 GCA_046335555.1 Bacteroidota bacterium | reverse complement strand
CCCAGAACTATCAATCTGATCACCAAAACCAGTAAATGCCATAAAGCTGTACTGATGATTGCCACCGAAACACAGATAGCCGTTGGTTTCTATACGCACACTGTCGAAACTTTGCCCCAAATAAGTAAATGGAAAACCAATGGCTATGGTGTACGAAGACTCCCATGCCACATTCACAGTATTACACAACGTCTGGTTATTCAACTCCTGCCAAACAACAGAATCATGCTGCACCGAATAATTAAAATCCTGCCCAGCCGCCGGACGCGCCAAAAACAGCATTGCAAACAGGATAAGACCTGATAAACCAGTACGTTTCATCGATTTTGGGGTGTTTGGGGTCATAAGTGGGTTATTGGGGTAATTGTTTGCAATTATACTACAACAGAGATTTAAAAGTCAAGAGGAAGCCGTAGAAAACAAGTAGATTTTTGCTAACTGCATGATTATTACCCTGCTATTTTTTCGTGTAGAAACATTAATTTGATACAAAAGGCGCACTAAACTTTTAGTTGGGTATTGAAATGCTGTTTAGTAATCATGACCAAATAGCAAAGCTATTATTCATGGTACACATAAATGAGTGTTAAGTGTAGTTTATCTGCGAATTCAGGCTTTAGTTATTTTTTTTCTGCCATACTGTGGTAAACCATTAGCATCCCATTATATTTGCTGCTATACACCACCCCAAATGACAAAGAAGATTACCGGGTCTAACCTCCGCGCTTTTACATTAACCGAATTGCTGGTTGTGCTGGCTATTATCGGTATTCTCGTATTGCTGGCTTTACCTAACCTCATGCCGCTCATTTCAAAAGCCAGAAGTTCAGAAGCCAAACAAAATCTGGCTTACCTGCACAGTCTGCAAAAAGCCTACTATCTCGAAAACTCAAAATACAGCGCCGAACTCAATGTTATCGGGTTTGAACTCGAAGATGCCGAGAGCGCACAATACACCTACGAAATTGTTTCGGCCGGAAATACAGGCTACAAAGCCCGTGCTACCGCCAAAACCGATTTCGATAACGACGGCACTATTAATGTCTGGGAAATAGACCAGCAAAAGAATCTTAAAGAAGTAACCCCCGACTGATGCAACTCATGGCTGTAATCGGAAGTGTGGCAGTGCTTACAGGTATTGCTGTACAAGATGTTCGTCACCGCGCTTTTGTGTGGTGGCTGCTGCCGCTGTTGCTTGCGGCCTTACTGGTGCTGAGTTTGCAGCAGGTTACGTTTCAGGAACTCTGGCCTTCGTTGCTTATCAACTTCGGTTTCATCGGCATTCAACTTTTGCTATTATTTCTATGGTTTTCGTTGCGCGAACGAAAATGGATAAAGCTCATTGATACTCACATTGGCTTAGGCGATATTTTATTGCTGACCTGTTTAGCAGCCGCTTTTTCGCCGGCCAACTTTATACTGTTTGTTGTGGGCGGATTAATTTTTTCGCTGTGCATTGTACTTGTTTACCGCAGCATTAACCGCAAAGCATCGCCACTGATTCCGCTGGCGGCTTTGCTGGCTGTGCCAATGGCCTTGTGCGTTGCAGCCGTTCCGCTGTTTGATATCAACCTGCACAACGATAGCTGGATGCTTTCGCTAACCGAATCTGCTTACTGAGATGAACAGCGAAACACTAACCCCGGAACTCCTGCAACTGCTCACTACCGAGCAGGCTTGGCACTATGCTGTTGTTCCGAAAGCCGCGCACAACGGCACACTCGAACTGTTTGTTGATGAAACCCGCAGCACAGCAGGACTGGCCGAAGAACTCGAACTCCTGCTCGGTAAACGCATTGTGCTGCACAGTGCGGCATCTTCGGAAGTGCGCGAAACACTGAGTCGCTTTTACCTCCGCAACACTTCTGCCCCCGGTGCACAGCGCGCCGCAGCCACACAACTCACCGCACAGCGCACCGATGATTTTCTGCCGGCATTAATTTCAGAAGCACGACAACTCGGCAGCAGCGATATACACATTGAAGTGTATGAAGAACGCTGCCGCGTGCGCATCCGAATCGATGGCTTGCTGGTTGAGCGCTACACCATTGGCCGCAACGATTATCCGCCGCTGATCAACAAAATAAAAATCCGCGCCAACCTCGATATTGCTGAAAAACGTTTGCCGCAGGATGGCCGCATCTTCTTTCAGCAAGAAGGTATGCGCTTTGATATTCGCGTGTCTGTTTTACCTACCCTGCACGGCGAAAAAGTAGTACTGCGCTTGCTCAGTAATGATGCCACCGGAATCGACATCACCACACTCGGCTTCACCCAACAGCAACTGCACGATTATCTCGAAGGCGTGAAAAGTCCGCACGGTATGCTGCTCATCAGCGGCCCAACCGGCTCGGGAAAAACTACAACGCTTTACGCTACACTCAAGCAACTCAACAAAACCACAACAAACATACTTACTGTTGAAGACCCGATTGAATACACGCTCGAAGGCATCAATCAGGTACAACTCAAAGAAAGTATCGGACTAACATTTGCCAGTGCACTGCGCACTTTTCTTCGGCAGGATCCCGACATCATTATGCTTGGTGAGATTCGCGATGGAGAAACAGCGCAGATGGCTGTACGTGCCGCTCTCACGGGGCATCTGGTATTGTCAACCATTCACACCAACTCGGCCTGGGGAACAGTTTCGCGATTAACAGATATGGGCTTGCCTCCGTTTCTGATTGCCGGAACGCTCAACACCAGCGTTGCACAGCGCCTTGTACGTTTGCTTTGTCCGCATTGCAGCACAACCGAAAACTTTGATGCAAAATATTATCCGCGCAACTACAAAGCACCGCGAACTGTTGCACAACACAAACGTCCTGCCGGATGTGCTTCGTGTCATTTCACCGGCTACCGCGGACGAAAAGCGATTTATGAAGTCATTCCGGTTGATCACGAATTAGCCGACCGCATCCGAAAAAATTCGCCCGAAGTAAACGATTTGCTTCGCGAAAGAAATATAACCACGCTTGCCGATAATGCATTTCGCCTTTTCGAAAACGGCGATACATCTATCGAAGAAATCTATTCCATTCTGTTCAACAGTTACGCCTAACCCTGCACACCGATGCTCCTACTGAAAAAAAATATGCCTGTAAAATTTCTTTGGCGACGATTCATTTACTGGATTCCGCTCATCCTGCTTATTCCGGTAATAGCCAGTTTTACGCCCGATCCGCCCGAAGATCGGTTTAAAGCGCTTGAAGATAAACTCAAAGCACTTACGGCACAGGTTCCCGGACTGAGCAACAAAGTTGATCTTGCGGTTAACGGTGTGAGCATTCAGGAATTTGTGCGCGGTTTAGCTGTTGCCAATAATCTCAACGTAAGTGTGGAGCCATCGCTCGACACTAAACTCTACGATAACTTTTCGGGCGTAACGGTTACCGATGTATTTATTTTCCTGTGCAGCCGCTACGAACTCGACATCAAATTTATCGGCAACATTATTGTTTTTGTAAAATATACACCACCGCCCGTTGTGCAAACGGTAACGCGCCGGATGCCGATTATCACGATAAATCCGGTAAACAAAAATCTGAATCTCGATCTTAAAAACGATAGTCTTTCACTTGTTGCGCGTGAGCTTACACGCATTACCGGAAGTAATGTAGTTTTTGCACCTGATCTCACAGGAAAAATGCTGAACGGATATTTTACCGATCAGCCGCTGGCTGCAGCATTGGAGAAAATTGCTTTTGCCAATGAACTTAAAATTACGCCATCAGGCGATAATTATTACATGATTGAACGAGGCGATAAAAGCAATTCGCAGCAAACACAGAACGGCAATAAAAACCGCAACAACAGTTTACCCGCAAACACTATTCTGAATACCGATAACGGTTTGATTTCTGTTGATGCTAATGCCGCACCAATTGGTGAACTGGTACACGCCGTTTCAGCAGCGCTCAAACTCCAATACTTTTTGTTTAGCGACCTGAAAGGCACAACTACCGTGAGTTTGCGCGATGCCACATTTGAACAGTTCCTTTCAAACGTGCTCAATGCAACCGATTATACCTACCGCAAAAAAGATGGTGTGTATTTCATTGGCGACAGAAACATTGAAGGTTTGCGCATTACCAAATTGGTACAAATGAAATACCGCACCGTTGAAAAAGTGGTTGACTACATTCCTGCCGATTTGAAAAAAGGTGTTGATGCAAAAGCATTTCCTGATTTGAATGGAATTATTCTCTCCGGTTCCGAGCCGCGCATTCAGGAAATAGAATCGTTCCTGCGCGAAATCGACCGCGTTGTACCGATGGTGCTGGTGGAAGTAATTATTATGGATGTGAGTAATACCAATACCGTAGCTGCGGGCATTCAAACCGGTGTTGGCCGTCCGCCGGCCAATCAGGGCAGCATTACACCCGGTGTTGATGTTACACTTAATTCGGATGCTATCAATGCACTCATCAGCGGTATCAATGGTTTTGGAGTACTCAATTTAGGTTTTGTAGCACCAAATTTTTATGCACGATTAACAGCGCTCGAAACACAGGGCATGCTTAAAATCCGCTCTACACCAAAACTTGCCACACTCAACGGCTCCGAAGCAAAGATGAGCATTGGCCGTACCGAATATTATTTGGAGCAAACAAACAACTTAGTAACCGGACAAACGCCGCAGTTTATTTCAACCAATGTGTTTAAACCGATTACGGCCGATTTCTCGCTTTCAATTACACCAATGGTTTCGGGCGATGAGCAGGTTACATTGGCCATCTCTGTAAAACAATCGTCGTTTACGCAGCGTGTTTCCGAAACCGGCCCTCCGGGCACAACACAACGCAGCTTTGAATCGGTGGTGCGTGTGCGCAACGAAGAAATGGTTTTGCTTGGCGGTTTGGAAGAAAGCAACATCAACGAAGCTGCATCCGGTACGCCTTTCCTTTCGCGTATTCCGGGACTGAAATGGTTGTTTGGTTCGCGCAGCAAAACAAAATCGCGCACCAAACTAAGTGTGCTGGTACGTCCAACTGTAATTTACTAAATCCACCATGCATCCGTTGCTGCAAAAACTTTCTGCCTCACCGCGTGCCGCTGCCATTGAACTGGCAGCCGGCGAAAGTTTTTGTGCGCATCTGGTTATTGTTCGCCGCCGCCGGCAGCAATTGGATGTAGAGCTTCAAGAGCTGAACATTACAGATGTTGAAGTGCTGAAGAAAAAAATTCCGCAGGGCATTCCGGTTGTTGCCGTGCTCAGCGGAAAAGGTGTGCTGCATCGTGTTGTGCAATCATCATCAACAGACATTGCCACGCTGCTGCACAAAGTTCTCCCCAATGCTGCTGCTGCCGATTTTGCCGTGCAGCATATTCCGGCTGCAAACACACAGCAACTGGTTTCGGTAATGCGGCGAAGTGCGGCTGATGAACTTCTGGAACAACTGCGCGCAGCCGGAATTTCGGTAGTGGCCTGTTCGCTTGGCGCGGCGGCGGTTGCAGAATTAATTCCTCTGCTCCTGCCCGATCACAACCCGGTAATGCAATTCGGAACGCACAGCATTACTTGGGAAAATTCGCAGCCTGCTGCATTGGAAAACAGCGAAAGCAATACAGGCGATAAAAGCATTGACCTGAACGGCACATCACTAAAACTTACTGCCGTTCCTGCATTTGCCGCAGCCGTGCAATTGCTCACCGGCAACGGAAATGCAAAAGTTGCTGCCGATGATTTGCAAATTGCAGCGGCAGATTTTGCGCAGCGGCGTTTGTTCAAACTTGGTGGGCTCACACTGCTTGCTGTTACACTCAGCATACTCATCGGCAACTATCTCATTTTTTCGCATTACTGGGAAAAGAAAGCAACGCTCGAAGAAGAACTTCAGCTCAACGGTAATATGCTTGAACGTGTGCGCGAAATGAGCAAACAGGCCGAAATGCGCCGCAACTTCCTGAACCAAACCGGACTCAAACAAGCCGGAAAGCATTCGTTTTTCGCTGATCGTCTTGCGGCAGATTTACCCGATGCTCTGCTGCTTACCCGCCTTGCCATTGCCCCGCGCGAGCGATTGCAGCGCGAGGACACAATAGCATTTCGTCCGGCAGTTATTTTACTTGAAGGCGAATGCGCGCAAAGTGTTTTACTCAACGACTGGATCACAAAACTCAATACCGAAAACTGGATTGCAAAAGCATCGCTGCTGAATTATGTGCAGCCCGGCAACCGCAAAACAGGACAATTTGAAGTAGAAATTCAACTCAGTGAATAATGCGTAAGCTAAGCTGGAAACGGAAAAACCAATTGCTCCTTGCAGGGGCAGTGGCTTTGCTGTGGATTGTATACAACTATGCCGTTTCCAACACACTGAATGCAAAAAACGATTGCCAAAAATTGCAACTGCGGATCGACAGTGCTGCTTCTGCTCCCGAACAGCTTGCTGCGCTTGAACTTCAAATGGAAGGTTTTAAAAATATTACCGGAGCAAGCGATTCATCAACAGCAGAACACGAACGCTTGCTGGGAATTGTTACCAACTATTGCGAGCAACACCATCTCCTGCTTCGCGATTTTTCTCCCGCTGTAAGTTTTCCGCAGCAAGACTGGCATATTGATAATCATCCGGTCACCGTTGAAGGAACATTTGCAGAACTCCTGCGCCTTGTGCATCACTTAGAAAAACAGCCCGGCGGAAATGTTATCAGCACCGAATACCGTTCGCGCCGCGACAATAAAACACAGGAGCTTTCGCTCACTCTCGTTATTTACATTCAAACCATCCGAAACAGCAAATCATGAAAAAGCTGATCGTTATCTTTTTAGTTTTTGCGTTTGCAGCCTGCACCAACGATTATATTGTTGGCGACCTAACGGGCAAGCGTGTAAACATTCTGGCTCCTGCCGATAGCAGCACGGCTACAACAACTTCTCCCCTGTTTTGGTGGTCTGAAATTAATGATGCTACCGGCTACCGTATTCAGATTGCATTTCCAAACTTCACTGCTCCGCAGCAATTGGTCTATGATACACTCGTAAGCGGCGACCGATTTAATCCGGTGCTTTCTGCCGGACGCAGCTACACCTGGCGCATCCGTCCTGAAAACGGTGCTACCGAAGGCGACTGGGTTACACGCTTAATTCGTATCGACAGCACTATTAGCCTTTCGCAGCAAACAGTTGTAATTACTAATCCCGCTGTTAATGCATCACTGCAAAGCGGTACAGTTACATTTACCTGGAACGCACTTGCACAAGCTGATTTGTATCGCATCGAATTACGCAATACAGCAACTCAAGCTATTCTCGACAACATTACGACTACAGCAACCGCATGGACAAAAACAGGTTTGGCCGACGGAAGCTATCAGTTAAAAATACGAGCCGAAAATTCGGTAACGAGCGAAGTAACGCCCTACAGCACGCGCAACTTTACCATTGATCAAAACGGCCCCGCTGCTCCAACACTTACAGCGCCGACAAACAGCACAACTATTTTTCTGCCTACAGCAGTGCAATTGAACTGGACAAGCGCAACCGATGCCGTGCGCGACAGTTTATTTATTTCAACTGATTCAACTTTTGCAACGCAAACTGTTTTCGGGTTCAACACACCAGCACCGTTGCCCTACACATGGACAGGCGCGCAAAACACCGGCAGCGGATATTACTACTGGCGTGTACGCAGCTATGATGCTGCCGGGAATTTCGGAACCTACAGCACACGTTTTCGTTTTCGTGTTAACTGATGAAAAGCAAACGCACAACATATCTGCTCATGGCTGTTGTAGCCGGCATCTGGGGCCTTATCGGCTGGAAGGTGTGGAAAGGATTGCAGGGTAATGACGACTCGGCAATGCCGGCCGAACGTGTTGTGCAAAGCAAAAAGAAAAATCAGTTATCGGATAGTTTTGAATTAATTGCCAATTACCGCGATCCATTTCTCGGCAAAACAAGTGTTTCTGCTCCTGCTGTTTCAACTCCTGCTGTTCGCACAACGCCAACAGAAAAAACAACTATCACAAAACCAGAACCTGCAACAAATACATGGCCCGAAATCAGATACGGTGGCTTTGTAAAAAAATCGGGACAAGAAAATGGTGCGGGATTTCTGATTATAAACGGCAGCAGCGAAATTGTTACACGCGGACAAACTATACAAAATATTACCATTGTTCAACTCTGGCGCGATTCTGTTCAGGTAATGCGCGGCAAAGAACGAAGGATAATTAAAAAATAATGCCTCAAAAAAATAAACTCATGCAGTTGCGAATCTTTTTTCTTTTGCTGATGCTGTGTTCGGTGTTTACCGTTCAAGGGCGCGATAAAGATTTTCAGGATAAAACATATACCGTTTATCTCAACTTCCCCTCCTACTCGGTGCGCGCATCGGTGCTGCACAGCAACGGAAAAATAAAACCGCGTGAAGGATTTACCTATTACTGGTTTGCCTCCAATGCCATACAGCAAACCGAAAACGGTTTCGACGGAAAACTTCTGCACGGCGAGTACAAAGCATTTTACCTCGACAATGCACTGAAAGAAGCCGGTGAATTTGCAAACGGACTCAAAACCGGTCTCTGGAAATCATGGCACCCGAACGGAAAACTTTCGGAAGAAACAACCTACGCCAAAGGCCGAAAACACGGCGATTCCAAGCTATATTCGGCAGAAGGAAAACTGATTCAGACGGCACATTACAGAAACGGAAAACTGCACGGTACATTCACCATTTTTGAAGCTGATAAAAAAGTGGTGACGTTTTATAAACGCGGGAATTTAATTGAACCTAAAGCAAAAAAAGTCCCGAAAGATTCGGCTGCAACTGTAAAATCGAAACCCGAAAAAGCATCAGCCGATTCTACTGCGCCAAAGAAAAAATTATTTGGCAGCAAAAAACAAAAAGACAAAACACAACCCGCGCAGCAACCGGCTCCTGAGAAAAAGCCCCGTAAACCGTTGTTCCGAAAAAAGACCGAAGCTGAGCCGCCAAAGCCATCTTCCGGTTTTAATTCACTTTAATGATGCTCAGGGGCGGCACTCTCTTCTATGCACTTGGCATTGCTGTTGTGCTTGCGCTCATGAGCGGCGGGCTGCTGCTTACTGCACATTTCGAACGCCTTCGCCTGCTGCACGATCAGCGCTCGGATGCAGTTATCCGCAATGCAGCTTCCGGTCTTCAGCTTTTACTCGGCGAGCAAAGTTTAGTGCGCTACGATGCGCCAACCGAAATTGATTTGTTTGACGAAAACCGCGACTCCGTAAAACTTACACTCCGCCGCTGGGGCGTTTTCGAAATTGCTCTTTCCGAAGCGCACAATCGCGCCCTTTCGCACAGATCCGCTGCGCTCACCGGCTGGCAGCCACAGCCCGGCAACAATACGGCCCTGTATATGGCCGATCTCGAACGCCCGCTGGCAATATGCGGAAACACCCTGCTCCGCGGCGATTGCTACTTGCCTACCGGCGGAATAAAACGCACTTATGTTGAAGGTCAAAACTACCTGCGCGACCGCGATGTTTACGGGCTTGAGAAAAAAGCACAGCGCATGTTGCCCGAAGCTAACAAAGCGCTCATCAGCCGCATCGACTCACTGCTGGCCGGAAAATCCCAATCAACCGACAGCATTGTGCTGCCCGCCGAACTGGGTGATGCCGATAGCATCCGCCATTCGTTTTTTGCAACTCCGGTAGTGGTAAAAAGCAGCGGCAAACTTGTACTCAGCAATCAGCACATCAGCGGAAATTTTTGTTTCTACTCGCCCGTAGCCATTCGTGTTGAATCAACTGCCGAACTTCACGATGTAATGCTGGTTGCGCCTTACATTGAAATTGCCGATGAAGTGCGCGGAAATTTTCAAGCTTTCGCACGCGACAGTTTGCGCACCGGAAAAAAAACGGAACTCACGTATCCGTCGGTGCTCGGCATCATCACCACCAAACAAAGTCCGCCGCAAACAATACTCCTGATCGGCGAAGAAAATAAAATAGCCGGACTCATCTTCGGCATTCAAACTGTGCCCGATTTTACGCGCACATTACTCATTTCCATCAGCACAAAAACAGAAATCACCGGACAGGTTTGGAGCAACGACTTGCTTGACCTTCGCGGAAAAGTATTTGGCGATGTGGGCTGCAAATTGTTCAGACTAAAAACCAACTCAGCTGTTTACGATAATCAATTACTCGACGGCGAAATAGATCGCAGCAAACGTCCCGATGCTATTGTATTACCCGCCCTCATCCAAATGGCCGGCGAACAAAAACAAGTTGCGCAATGGCTGTACTGAAGCAAAAACTACGCGGCTATATTTTGCTCGAATCTATTCTGGCAATGGTTATTGTTATGACCTGTTTTGGCGTTGCTGCCATGATTTACAACAATGTAATAACCGGAATGCGCGGCCGCTTGCAGCTTCAGGCAAGATTAGTGCTCGAACAGGAAGCACGTAAAGCGCATATAGAAAACAGACTCATCGCCGAATCGTTCACTACCGATGTGCTGAACATTTCAAAAACTGTTGAGCCGTACAAAGGTTCATCTGATGTATATCTTCTCCAACTCACCGCTACCGATAAAGAAGGCCGCACATTAGCCATTCACCGCCAATTAATACGTAAGCCGTGAAGAAACTTCTGTTGAAATATAAAATAAAAACGCTACACCTTCGGGGTTTGAATCCACACCTTCGTAGTTTGAAACCACACCTTCAAGGTTTCAAAAACCTTGAAGGTGTTGGCAGTAACCCCGAAGGTGTTAGCAGAAACCCCGAAGGTGTAGGTTTCAAAAACCTTGAAGGTGTCAGCAGTAAAACCGAAGGTGTAGATTTCAAAAACCTTGAAGGTGTCAGCAGAAACTCCAAAGGTGTAGCCGCCTTCACCCTCCTCGAATTATTAGTCGGCATGATTATCAGCAGCATTGTACTTGCCGCAGCATTTTCAGCCTGGAACATCATAGGACGGCAGCACGAACTTTACCGCAGCCGCCACGATGCAAGCACAGAAGCATCATTCTTTTGCAGCACCTTGCGCCGCGATTTTTCGCGGGCTGATGTGTACAGCGGAAATAGCGATGTACTTACGCTGCAAATCGGTACTCAAGCACTTACCTACAAAAATGCGCCTCCGGTAGTGCTCCGCAACAATGGCTTGCAAACCGATACGTTTTTTGTGATGGTGAACCGCTGGACATACACCACCGGCCTTGCCGATTCTTCGGGCACGGCAAGTGTGCAGCTCGAACTCAGCGTAAACAACACACCGCTGCCGCTGCTGCTTACACGGCAACGTTCGGCTGCCGAACAACTGCAGCAAATTATGAACTCCGAAACCTCCGGCAATGGCTATTGATCTCCGTCAGCTCAGCAACAATGCGCCCAACAGCGGTGAGGCAAAAAGCAAAAGCAGTTTGCAGGAACTACTCAGCCGCGATATTTCGCTCACCGGCAACCGTTTCGGCGACCGGCAGAAAGAACGTTTCTACAGCGAGCTGCAAACTTTGCTCACCGCCGGAGTTGACATCCGCACCGCACTCGAACTGCTCGAAAACGAAGCCGAGAAAAAAGACGAGCGCGAACTCTTTGCTAAAATCCGCAATGCTGTAATCAGCGGCAGCACCCTGCCTGATGCTGTAAAAGCAACCGGCAAGTTTTCGGATTACGAATTTTTCAGCATGCGCATCGGCGAAGAAAGCGGACGCATGACCGCCGTGCTCCGCGACCTTGCCGATTACTACACCAAAAAAATCCGCCAGCGCCGCCGCGTGCGCAGTGCCCTCACCTATCCTTCGGTAGTAGTAAGTGTGGCTGTTGGTGCCGTTTGGTTTATGCTGCACTTTGTAGTGCCCATGTTTACCGATATGCTGCGCCGCTTCAATACCGATTTGCCGGCGCTTACCAAGGGCATTATTTCGTTATCTAACGCAATTGGCACCTACGGCCCGTACATTTTACTGGTACTTATTACCGCGTTAATTTTTGTTTACACACAGCGCAAACAACTCTGGTACCGCCGGGCAAGCAGTGCGCTGCTACTACGTTTGCCCTACATCGGCAACATTGCCCGCAAAGTATATCTCGAACGTTTTGCACACGCCATGCACCTGCTGCTTACCGCAAAAACACCCTTAGTTAATGCACTTGAACTGGTGCAAAAAATGGTTGGTTTTTATCCGGTAGAGCATGCGCTGGGCATAGTACAGCAAGACGTAATGCGCGGCATGCCCCTGCATGAGAGTCTTGCAAAATTTCCGGTGTTCACCAAGCGTTTTATCTCACTCATCCGCGTTGCCGAAGAAGTAAACCAATTGGAGCAAATGTTCGACCGGCTCTCCAAACAATACACCGAAGAAATTGATCACGACACCGGTGTGCTCGGCAGTGTAATTGAACCGGTAATGATTATTTTCCTCGGCCTCGCCGTTGCGCTTATTCTGGTAGCCATGTATTTACCCATGTTCCAGTTAAGTTCATCGTTTCAGTAAACTTGCCATATTGGCAGAACAAACGGGCGGCATAGTTGTTGTTTGATTAAATAATAGCTACACCCGTAGCTCATTCCGGGTCGAATTTAAGGGGTTAGATTCACCCGGTTTTGTTGGCGGCAAAGTGTTAAGGGGTTAGCACTTTGCCGTCTTTTTTTGTAAACGCACTACAACCGGTTTGCTGCTCGTTAACCGAACTCCGGTTGATTATAGTTTTCTGGAGTTGAAATTGTAATTGTAGCTGTGTTTTTGTTTTTGCTTTTTTCTAAAGTAAAAACGTAAAGGAGCGAAAGTAGTGTTCATCTAATTACCGTTCGCTCCCGTCTTCCGTTACAACTCCTCGTGAGTTTGTAAATAGCTAAAGCTACCTGCACCTGCGGGGTTTCCACTACAGCCGGGGCTATTGATTCACTCCGTTCGGCGTTTCAAAATACCTTTAAAAAATTCAGTATCCTAAATAAAGTCGAACGCTTATGGCTAACATTCGTTCACTCTTATTCCACGACATCGTCTTACGGCTCAACCGCTTCAATCGCTGCCGAAGATTAAGATGCAGTCGCTCCAACCGATTAATTCCGAACTCTGTTATTTTATGAATTGTTTTTGGTATCAAAGCGGCGTAACCGTTCCATCCGTCGGTAACGATACGTTTTGGAGTAGATGCACAGAGTTGATCTGTTACTTCACGGATTACTTTCTGGTTTCTTCTTCCTGCAGTTACTGCCACTATCTCACCGGTGCGTTTGTCCATCGCACTAATTACATATCGTCGGTGTGATTCTGTGTTTTGACTTACGAACGTCTGCAATTCATCTACAAGATAGATGCGGTTTTCTTTTGTGGGTTTGGGTAAATTCAGCTTCGCTGCTTTACGCTCCATGAGCATTTGTACACTGGTTGTGGGAATACCAAGTTGCGGCCTATTGAACGAACGCCTAAGCCTTAATTATGATGCTTGCGCACGTTTTCTTCATGTTGTTCTGTATAACTGTGATTTACGTAGTCGGCTTGTTGATGTTTACCGCAAGCTTTACAAAGCAACTTTTGGATAGCTCCACGTTGTCTTAGCCCCGTAATAAGTTGGAGAAAAAGCCTAAAATAAATTAGGTCAGTATCTTTAACCAGTATTACGATGAAAAGCAAACGAACATTTACCCCCGAAGAACGCCTGAAGATCGTTCAGGAAGGCGAACGGGAAGGCCGGGCAGCGACCTTGCGCAAGTATAACATCGCCTCTTCGCTCTATGATCGCTGGCGAAAGAAGTATTTGTTGGGCGGGGTTGACGGTCTGAAGAACCAGCATCGCAAAATAGACCCTCAGGTGCGTGAGTTGGAAGAAGAAAACGAGCGTCTCAAACGCATCATCGCCCGTCAGGCGTTGGAGTTGGAAGTAAAAACTGAGGCTCTAAAAAAAACGGCTTACTACACCGGGAAAAAATGATGTTTGTAAGCCACTACCGCGGGCAAGCCAGCGTATCGTCGCTTTGCACCTGGCTCAATCTGCCCACCAGCACCTGGTATTATCAGCCTCATGATACTGGCCATCGAGGCATCAAACCCAGTACGGAGACCCTGTGCCGCGACGGTTCACGGGTGAGTAATGAACAGGTTGTGGAGCATATCCGCCAGAGCCTAAGCCGGGAGTTTTGTTGTTACGGCTATCACACCATGACCAGCGAGCTGAAGGATGCGGGTTACATTATTAACCACAAGAAGGTATATCGCCTGATGGCCCAGGAAAACCTGCTGCTCGGTAAAGTGATCCGCACCAGCGGCAAGCGCGAGTTTGTCAGGTTCCGCAAGATCACGGCTGCATATCCGATGGAATATGTGTGCTTAGACATCAAGTACGTGTGGGTGGGGGGAGAACATAGGAATTATTATTTGCTTACCCTGCTCGACGTATTCTCGCGTAAGGCCATCGATCAGATTTTTCAGCGCAGCATTAAACAGGTGGATGTATTGAATGCGTTCCGCAGAATCAATAGTCTGTACGGGCTGAAAGGGATAACGGTGCGCAATGATAATGGTTCGCAATTCATCGCCAACTCGGTCAGGTTGTTTTTACAAAGCGAACAGGTGCGACAAGAGTTTACGCACATTGCCACACCGCAGGAAAATTCTTACATCGAGGCATTCCACAGCATCATTGACCGTGAAGTGATACAGCGCTTCGAGTTCAGCAGCTACGAGGATGCGCGATTGACTTTTGATGCGCACAGGGAATGGTACAACTACGCACGTAAGCATGGTAGCTTGAAGAAAATCACCCCGCAACAGAAATGGGAGTTGTATGAAAAGCAGAAACAGCACCGATTGACTACTTTAGCATCGTCGGACAAAGCGGAAATGGGCTCTGCTGGAGAGCAACCTGTCAGGAATAGTCCGATGCACGGTGATAATGAGGCAGAAGTAATGAAAGTTACTTCTGCTCACCTAAGCAATATATCGCTGTGCAAAATGCCTGAAAAAACTCAACACAACGGGGTAAATGACCTAAACTCCGGGCTCAAATCTCTACAACTTATAGGGGGCTAAGACACTCCGGGTTCGGGTTGTTCCATGCGTTCTCAAAACTTTCTACCCCCTGCGTCCACATTCCCTTTACCAAATCCCAAACACCATCCAAGCCTTTATCCCACAAGTCACTCACCATATCAATCATATCGGTAAATAGCTTCCCGGTTACAATGCCTGAGATCATGTCCCAGATGCCCGTTACCATGTCAACCGCGGCTTCGGCGAAGCCGGGTTGACGAACACTTACGTAACGTTCTTCAATCTAAGTAGCTTTTAAATATAAAAAAGTATTGGAGCGAATCATAAGGTGCAATAAAACACCGCTTGGCTCCTGTGCTCACTCCAAGTCCTCAGTAACTTTTAGTAAAAAAACTTTCTATACTTCCGGGCTTTCCGTTCGCCCAGGGCTAGTTATTCAATCCGTTCAATTCATTAAAGAGTCTTCTTTAGGTTGTAGTTAGTTAAAGCTTTTCATCCAATCGTCGGCTTTGTTTTTTACAATTTGTAACTGCTGTTTCAGATTGTCCATTTTTATATACTTACTCATAATTTCACAACATTCATGTATCGCATTAAATATTGGCGGAAGTAATTCATTCGGATTTCCATAAACATATATCGGAGCTAAGTCACCACCTCTATGATTACAAAATTCAATCGTCGAGTCGTTTATTTTTTTAATTGATAATGTAAAGCCTTGATCCATAGCTGTTTCTGAGTCGGAGCCTCTTTCCATTACACCTACAATAACGTTTAAGAAACAACCCCAAGAGTCTGGAATGTTATCAGCATCCAGCTCATTCATAAATATAGTATCATCAATAATAATAAGAAGCATGCCGTCTAACCAACGTAACCTCCAATCAACCATTTTGCTCATTACACTATCGTCAGTAATGGAGGAGTACATATTAAATGTGTCTAATTGATTTTTGTATTCTGACTTAAATGAATACTTTGATATGTATGTGTTTATATATATATTCATATTCAGTCTATATTTATGGCTTTAGATAACTCGTCTGGTGTCATAGTTTTAGGATCAAACATAAAGAAATTACCAATATCGTGAGTTCGTTCATTAAATCCTATTTGATAATAATTCCCACCAGATTTGAAAATACCCGGTCCCCTCTTACCCGAAGCTGGAATAGATTCAATCAGAGCTTTGATAGAAGGGTCACTTAATGATCGTTGTTCAATTTTCCTGAATATCCCCATTATGTCATCAACAGTGAATGACTCAGGAAAAAACGATTGCCTTGCAGTATCTGTTGAAATATAATACTTTGGATGATGCCGCCCTAAAATATGAGCCATCAATTCCTGGTCAATTTTATAGCTTCCCATACCTATTCTGACATGTTGGGTTGGGAAATTCTCAACAGCGGCTTCCAATTTTTGTTTTCTCTTTTTATAGCCTGCACTATTTGTATCAACACCCTTGTCCTTTGCTTTTTTCTCTTGCTTTTCAATTTCCGCCTTAGCTTTTGCATCAATATTACCAACTGGTGTTTTTGATACCGTATAATTCCCTTTAATATTATACTCACTCCCGAGCATAACAAACTTATACAGTCCAGCACCTTTAGGGTCATAATCAAAACCTCTTACTCCTTTAAATACTCTCAGGTAGGCAAGATCAAGTACTAATTGAGCAGGTGCCACATCTATTTTATCAGCAGCATTTGTAATAATTATGGCTTGCGCCAAGGCAGCTACTTTAGAGGCAAAGTCTTTATCGTTTTTATCTATTGTTTTCTCAGCATCTAAATCAGCATTTGCTTTCGTATTTGCATCCGGGTTCTTCGAGTAATTAGGCCCCTTCTCATTTATATCCGGCGTTTTATCTCCAACCGATTTTACTAATTTATTATCACCGGCATCCGCCTTCTTCGCCAACCTATCCTTATCCACCTCCGGCACCTTATACTTACTCACTTCCGGCGTTAACGCATCAATTACCTTCACCAACTTCGGAAGCTTTGTCACCAGCACCGAAGTCTTAGCCGCAGCATTAACCGCAGCACCAACACCCATAGTTAAAATAGCCAGCACCACTTCAAACAAAATCATCCCCACAATCTTCCCAAAAAACTTCCACTTCTCCTCCGGATTCGGGTTGTTCCATGCGTTCTCAAAACTTTCTACTCCTTGCGTCCACATTCCCTTCACCATATCCCAAACACCTTCCCAGCCTTTGTCCCACAAATCGCTTACCATATCAATCATATCGGTAAACAGCTTCCCGGTTACAATGCCAGAAATCATTTCCCAGATGCCGGTTACCATATCTACCGCGGCTTCGGCGAAGCCGATTCCTATTCCTTCAATAAAACCCCAGATGCCCTTTTCAATACCAATCATCCAGTTCATCGATTCCGGACGACTGCCAATGAGTGATGAGTTTTGCAAAGCCTTTACTTGATCCACAGTTGGCAGGATCAGTGTTGTGCCTTCTTTTACACGCAGGGTGTCATAGTTGTAGCGCGTATTTTTGAAATATGGATCCTGAGAATCTAAAAACCAGTGATCCGATTCGCCTTCGCGGTAAATGCCCGGATTGGTGCGGTTCAGCAGCGCGATAGCTTCGGCAATATTGCGCCGGTCGAAGCCGGTTGTATAAGGTGCATTTTTGTAAAGCGGATGTGTTTTTATGATGTTTTCTATCGTGTCGCCAGCTTGTACGGTGTAGTAGGTAAAGCCGGGTTGGCGAACGCTTACGTAGCGTTCTTCAATCCAACCTTCGCTGCCGTTTGCCATTCGCACTTTTACCCAGCCCGGATTTCCGGGCTTGGCGTAAGCGATAATTGTAAGCTTGCTATTGCTCGGATAAACAGTTGCTGCTTTGCCTGTTTTGTTGTTGTAATCGCTATCGGCTGTATTTGGTGTGGTGTGCAAGCGAATACCACCGGGCGCAACTACAATAGCCGGAAGCTTTGTGGGCGCGCCTTCATAAACATCGCCAGTTGGCGGCTCAAGTCCCCAGCGTTTTTTGTAGTCGGGACTGAATACGTATTTATAGCTGCTTGTTTTGCCTTTACTTTCTAGTGCAAAAGAAGCGGTACGCGGTGGTGCGGGCTGCCCTGCGGGAGTAACAATAAACGGAAAATCGGCGGCAAGCTGCTGATTGGTTACCGATTCTCGCTGAATAAACTCATACACCTGCGTCATGTCTAAATAGCTGCCGTCGTTGCGCTGAAAGGTGTAGCCCGTGTTGTTCCAACGGTCTTTGGGGCCAATGGTCCAGATGATTGCTTTGGGGTCAACAATTGGTGCGGGTGTACTTTCGGAAACGGTGCTTTCGGCGGCGGCAGGCTGTTCTACAATTACTTCCTGGTTTTCTGCTTCAGGGGCTGTTGCTGTGTTTGCGGATTCGCCTTCGGCAGCTTCGGTTTCCGGTTTGTTTACATATACTATAAATGTTTCAGAATACTTGTTCGAGCCAATCAGCAATACCAATGTGCAGCGGCCGGTTTCGGGTTCTTCGCTTACCGAAATGGCATAACCCACAAGGTACGATTCGGAAAACGTGTACGTCCCCGCAGGCAAGGCTGAGGCTTTTTGCTCAAATTCGCCGAGCATGATTGCGGTAATTTGTTTTTCCTCTTCGCTTTGTGTGTATGTGGCCGCACGTTGCCGTATCACAAGCATGAGGTGAGCAATATGATCGGGATGAAATACATTGGTCAGTTGCTCTGCATTTTCATCGGCAACTACTGGAGTTTGTTTTACAGGCCAATGCTCCATTACTACATCCTCCTCCCACGGATTCGCCCACATATCAGGCCAAGCCGGTTCTTCCCAAGGTGCTTCCCAGTTGCCTTTCTTTTCCCAGCCGCGATAGGTGTTGGTGCGGCGGCGGCGGTTGCTGTAATCTCCGTAATAAGTCATAATCGGGGTTATTAACGGCCGAAACCCGGCATGTTTGATGATTTGAACTTAAAGTTTTCGTCTTTTACATAACGTTCAAACAAATCGGACGGGAAAGCGGAAATGTTTTGCGTTACCGAATGCGTTGCGGCTCTTCTGATTACATTGCAGATGGCAGCAGGCGAAAGCGGGTAGTTGAGGTAGAGATTTGCGGCATTGGCCAGCGCGGGGAATGCCAATTGCTGGTGCGGCCAGAAACGCTGCCACACCAAAGCCTGATGTTCGCTGTCGAGTGCTTTGAACGGAATGATGCTTTGAAAACGACGCACAAAGCCGCGGTCAATGTTCTGCATCAGGTTAGTAGCCACGATTATTATTCCGTTGAATCCTTCGATGCGCTGGAGAAGAAATGCAGCATCCATGTTTGAATAGCGCGATGATTCGCTGCCGCCTTCTGTGCTTCGCTGCTGCAGAAGTGCATCACCCTCGTCGAAAAACAAAATCCAGTCTTTGTTTTCAGCGGTGCGGAAAAGGGCATCTAGGCGCTGCATGGTTTCACCAATCCATTTGCTGGCAACCGCCGAAACATCAATGCGGTAAACCGGACGATTGAGCAGTTGCCCGAACAATGCCGCAGTAAGTGTTTTGCCCTGTCCCGAATCGCCATGCAGCAATAGCCGGAAGCCTTCAGGAATAATGCCGCCGAGTTTCCAGCTTTGCTTTAATGCGGGCTGTGTCTGAATAGATTCACGCGCTTCAGCAATCTTTTCGCGTGTTGACGGCATAACAATTAAATCGTCCCAGCCGAGCGTAGTTTCAATAAGATGCGCCGGGAAGTGCGGACTAAACCGGGGCGCACGCCAGGTGCCGTACAAAAATAAATCGCGCCAGGAGGCTGATGTTTGATAGACTGCAGCAAAGTCTGATGCGCCCGGTTCGGCTGCTGATGTGTCAATTACGCTGAGACGGTAAAAAATATGCCCCGGTTCAAAAATCTGTATTACCCGAACCCGTTCTTCAAGATTAGTGTGCGCGGCAAGAAAAAGTGCAGTTTCGATGGTTGGCGAAAGTGCTAATTTCTGCTGCCCGGCATCAATCATCGACAACCGGCGTATATCTGTATCCTGGCCCAGCGGATGCAATATTTCGGGGCGCAGATATATACAGCAGCCGAGTATAAGCACCAATCTTTCGTGAGCTGTTAACTTATGTTCAGTTACAAATTTTGTGTAATGACTTTCATTAAATTGCAAATCGGGCGGCGGCGGCAATACTGTTACTGCATTGTTTTTTTCTGTGGCGGTTCGGCAGGAAATTACATCAGCAAGCCAGTTTAATTCCAGATTTAATGCAGCAACTGCATTTGCAGCGAGGAGGTTATTTTTCATCAATCAGAACAAATTAAAACACGAATTGTAAAAAATCCGGTGCAATACGATTACCGTACCACAGCCCGCCTGCAATTGCAGGGGCAATAACATTCATAGAACCTGATGAACGGGGTTATCAGGGTTATTTAAAGCTAAATATACAACACCAGAAAGCCAAAGTCAATAGTAATCTGTTTAAATTTATATTCTGTTGACAAACCGTATATTATTGTGGAATCGCGATGCATCGCGATTCCACAATAATATATCGCTATAATTTTAACGTATCAGCATCATTCAGCAAAACGAAAACCTGTTCCCAATCGTTTTCAGGATCAAAACCAGCCTTATCTTCAAACAAAACATTGAAATAGGGCTTGTGTTTATAATCGCCATATTCGGTATTTTCTGCTTCAGGATTTTCGTTTACGTAGTCGAAATGTATACCATTTGTTTTAAAAAAATCAAGGTAGTTTTCGATTTCACTTTTGTGTGAGCAGGTGTAGAGAATCAAACAAATTTCATTGCGTGAAGAAGCGATCTGAAGCACTTCTCTGGCATGCGCATAAAATGTTTTCGGCAAATCAGTTCCGCGGTGTGTATGCGGCATCATGGTTCCGTGAATATCAACTGCCCAGTATATACGCGTCCACTTGCGCTCCCGTGCAGTTTTATAAGCTGTATGTATTGCACGGGTAATCATTACTGTAAAGGTAAGTAAGGCAACGTTCTTTCAGAACATGTTGAAAAAGTTTTGGCAGCTGGTTTCGACAAGCTCAACCAGCGGTAAACGCACCCAGCAGCAAATAATGCCACTGGGTGGTTGAGCCTGTCGAAACCACCCAGAACCACTCATCACTCAACACTCATCACTCCGGCGAAGCCGGAAAAGTTTTTTGCTTCGCAAGTTTTACCGCTTTGGCGGCATTCACGCGCCCGTAGCCGTACCAATGGCTGTGTCCGTTGCGGTCGTAGTGGCCGTGATCGGTGTCTATTTTATCGGCGGTGATGCGCAGGATGTCTTTTACTTCCTGTTGTGTGAGGCGTGGATTGGCTTCAAGAATCAGTGCGCAGAGTCCGGCTACACCGGGTGCTGCACTGGATGTTCCGCCGAATGATGCGGTATAATCACCGCGCTTATTATCGCCTGCTTTTCCGAGGCGATCTATTGTCCAGATGCCTGTTGTATGCGGGTTCGGATGTTCGAGCAAACGATTTCCGAAATCGCTGCTGGGGAAACAGCACCAGATACTTTTTCCGTAATCGCTGTAAATGCTTCGGGTGCTGCGGTCGTTGCAGGCAGCAACGGTAATCACATTTTCGTTTGCGGCATATCCGTCGTTGTCGGCCGATTCGTTTCCGTTTCCTGCCGCCCAGGTTATGATGCAGCCTTTTCCCTTTCGGCCTTTCAGCACTGCATACTGTATCACTAAGCGCATCATATCAGGCAGCAGGGTTATCTCGTTGTGCAGCGGATCTTCGGTCGAATACCAGCGTCCGTCTTCGGCACCCCAGCTGCAGGAAATAATATCAGCTCCTTTTTTCACAGCCCATTCTATGGCCATTACTTCCTCAATAGAACCGAGGTTAGCTTCGCACCTGATAGGCATAAGCATTGCGCCTGGAGCTACACCGGTGGCTTTGTATTTGCCTGAAGCTAATGCCACACCGGCGCAGCAGGTGCCGTGACCGAGCGATAAATCTTCCGGAATTACATTGGCCGATTTGTCCATTACATTATGCGGAGAAACAATTTTGCCGCGCAACTCGGGATGATGTATATCAACACCATCATCAATAATGGCAATCGTTACACCTTTTCCGGTAATTCCGGCTTTATGAACTTCTGCTGCTGAAACGTGTGCTTCAACTTTCCGTTTGCCTATTGTTACGGGTTTAAGATGCCAGTTGCGGTTTATACGCGAACGCCAGCCTTTTACACGGATAATTTCGGGATGCGCAAATTCTACTTCTGCAAGCGCAAGCAACTGTACTGCCTTTGCAAAAATCCACGAAGCCCTGTTGGGCTTGCCCGATGCTGCTTTGACGTAGAATGCATTATGCGCGAAACGGAAGGTGTGACGGGCTTTCAGTTCGAGGCGTTTCAGTATGCTGCGGCAACGCTCAGGGCTAACTGCATGATGAAATTTTACAAAAAAAGCTTGTGTGTAAACAGCAGGCCGGTTCGAAAGACTGTCGGTATATAAACGCCCGGCAAAGCGGATTTGATTACCTTCTTCAGTTTTGAAAAGCTCACGCGCTTTATCACGTATCTTAATTGCTTTTTCGGGCAATGCGCTGCGTACACGAAGTATAAAAATGTTTGATTCGGGTAGTGCATCAACAAGGTAAAATGATTTCAGCAGTTTTTTTGATTCGCGGCCTTGCACACAAGCTTCAAGGGTGTCACAATGCCCGCCCACAATTAAATGCTGCTCACTTTCCGTAACCTGAATTTTTTGACCTTTACGGCCACCAATGAAGTAATGGTATTGCTTGCGTTTGGCCATTTTTAAAGGCTAATAATTAGATGTTTAAGGTACATCAATTTATGTATTGATAAAAATCATACAGGTGAAATAAAGATAAAATCTAAAAGATTAACTCAAATTAAATCGATACATTCGGTAATAACTAATAAAAAAATCATGAAAAAATTAGCACTCATATTCGGATTGGTTACTTGTTTTTCACTAACTGCTGAAGCTCAGGTAACAAAAGCTCAGGTCGAAACATCACTCAAGGAAATGAATATCACTATGGATGATGTTGTGGAAATATATATAGCGAATACTATAGTTTTTTACAGCGACGGAACGAACAAACATACCTATGAAAAATATAATAGAACAGTATCGGGTGGCGGAGTAAATAAATTTTCACTGACCGATAACGGACTGAAAATTACATTTGAAAAAGACGGAACCGTGCAGTTTGTGAAAATTATCCCTTTTAGTATGATTACGAACATTGAAATTTCGAAAGCCGAGAAAGGCGTTTTTATTAATGTTGCTTTGGTAGAATAATCAAAGAACTTCAGCGTTTGTAAACAGGCAACCACTCAAATCTCAATTCGTCTTTATGTAAGAATCGTTTAGACTTTGTAAGTCAGACATAGTTAGATTACTTTTTTGTAATTTCACAAAACTTGTCATTATTCAATATTTAACCGGACAATGCGACTTAAACTTCTTGCAACAACAGCAGTTTTGTTTTGTAGTCTGTTCACACAGGCACAAAATACAACGCCGATAAAATACGGCGGCAGATTCATGCTCGGTATCCGAAGCACCAGCAGTTTGTTTACTCAAGCCGGAGATCCGGGTCTGGGTGTTGGTGGACAGTTTCGCATCCGGCTCAGCAGACGCATAAATACCGAATGGTTTGCCGATTACATCAATACCGATATCGGTGGTCTCGGGCATCGTACCGATGGGCATATCGGCTGGTCGGTGATGTTTTACCTGCGCGAACCCGAAGTGTTTGCTCCATCTCCCGGCGGAAATATTGATGTAAAAAAACCGAGTTATTTCCGCCGCCTTACACCTTATCTGCTTGCCGGGCATTGCTTTGATTATACCTGGATAAGAACAACAAATACGTTTGCGTATAACGAAGTTAAACGCTGGAGTTCGGCTGTTCAGGCAGGTGCAGGTGTTCACCTCAATATTGGCCGTGTTACCGATCTTTCGCTGAGTGCGCAATACATGATGCACCTCGGCGATGATGTGCATGCACATATTGAAGAAGTAAATTGGATAAGATACCTGCACATCGAAGAACATCAGGGTTTCAGTGCCGAAGGGCATTTGCTGCTTACATTGAGTTGTAACTTCAGAATTGCAGATTTATGGTAAAGCAACTTCTTATATTACTGTTTACTCTTGTGCCTGTTATTACAAATGCACAGCCGCCTTTTTTTAAGAAGCCGGGACTAAAACCTCCGAAAATAAACGACAAACCTTACCGGTATTTTCCGCAATTCGGGACATCAGCAACTTTTGCTCCGGGTTTTATGAGCGGACAAAAAAGTGCAAATTACTATCTGCACGGTCATGCTTTTGTATTTATCGACAGGTTAGTTTCGTTGCGTGGCGATGCGTTTGTATCGCTCAGGTCGAATAATGCAGATCAGATTTTTGAGATGCATCATACGTTTTCTGCCGGACCATCATTGCATATTTTGCATGGTGATGTTGCTGATCCGTATATCGGTCTGGGAGTTGGTTTCAGCTACTCCCGGCTAAAGCCAGGTTTTATCGGTATGCCATCTGGTAACTCGTTGAATCCATTGGTAATGCCGCATCTGGGTTGCCGCTTTTATGCCGAACAATGGTTTTACTTTTTTGCCGAAGCGCATTATGCTATAGGAAAACATTTTGCAGAACAGCGGCCTGCTGTGAAGTTTAATGAGTTAAGATTTGCTGCCGGTTTGGGTTTTCAGATCTCCAAACGAGTAGCTACGCAGGTTCCGAATCAAAATAAATAAATAAAAAAACGTTTGTGAGAAGACCCGCTCACAAACGTTTTTAATTTAGGGAAGCAGGCTGGCTTCCCGAGACACACTACAGTTTCAACTATTCAACTGTACGTTACATTACTTTTCCGAGCCACACCAGAAACTCTCTGCGTAACTCATTGAATATTTTCTCAAATTGTTCAACCGCATTACGTTCATCAACATGATCGTTCATTTTGCGGTGATCAACGGCAACCGGATTGCTGTTGATGTTTACTGTAATCAATTTTTCCTGCGTCTTAATTTCATGACGCAGATTGTCGATATGATTATTCTGAATGATAAACTGATTTTGGAAATGCTCAGATTGTGCCAAAACCTCTTGTGCAGTATTTTTTACTGTTACTTCAGACAGTCGGCCGGTCATATATTTTATTTCATCGGAATAGAAAGCAAGTTTATTTAACCATTCGCGATGCTCGGCATGCAATTCATAAAGCGATTTTTGTGTCATAGTAGCCATTTTACAGTCATTTATTTGTGTGATACCCTATGTGTTTACTTGTGTATTGATTTCAGTATAAAAGTACCGGGAATCATAACTGTAGCTTATGAGGGCTGTCACACAGTTAACTGATAAAAATCAGGAATTGCGAATCATAAGCAGCATTTGCAGCGCACGTTCATTGGCAAAAGCAATCTGAGGAATATGTGATTTGTTTTTTTCGCGCTCTAATTCTGCAATCAGTTTTTGAATTAACTGAGGCGGAGAAGAAGGGTTGAGTAACAATATACGATTGTATATCCCGAGCCCGGATTGCTGCATAAATTGCTGAACACTTTCCTGCAAAATTATTTTTCGGGCAAGGCTCCATTTTTTATTCTGAAAAGCAAAAATGGCTTGTGTAGCCTGAATATTTGTCGGATCAGCAGTTTTTGTTTTTTGCAGCAAACGGATATATGTGCCGAGTTCGCGAATCAAAAAATCAGAATCCGGAGCCGGGTGTTTCGGCCAAGAGTAGGTGTACAGATTAGCGAGTACTGTATAGCCCATAAATCGTCTCGCTTCGTTATTTTGTTTGTTCAGAAAATTGATATAGCTCTCAGCCGTTTTGAGTGCATCACGCATTTTTCCGCAAGCCATTTCAATTGTAATTCTGTTGTTGAAATAACTGTCGGTACGGGCAGTTCGGAGTTCCGGAATTTTTTCCTGTATAGCCCAGAGATCGCAAAATTTCTGATAACTGGCTTTATGTTTTCCGCGCTGAAACAGAAATGTTGCTTCGCCGTTTATGAGATATTGCTCAAGCTGTATTGCTCCATGTTTTTCGTAATTCTGACAAGGCATGTCGGGATTCGCGGCGGCAAATTTTCTTACTTGCTGCAAATGATGCATTACGCTGCGCGTATCGGAATCAGCGTGTGCAACGCGGTAGTTAAAAGCACTGAAATGATAAAACAATTTGAACCTGGGCCAGTTGTTATTGTTTTGCATTATGCTGCGCATTTGTTCAACAGCATCAGTAACTTTTTTTGCATTATTCTGTAACGAATGGTAATACGCAATTCGCCCCAAACCCTGCATTTGCCTGAATGAGTCAAGCACACTGCTGATCTGTTTAAGTTTTGCGACTAATTCAGGGGTTTCATGCAAAAGATTAATAGACTGCGTACACTGAATAAGCAATAAATAAGCTTCGGGGAGTAACTCAAAAATATTGTTGTGCGTACATATTTCAATCAGTTTTCGCAAATCTACAGATGCCAAACCGAATTGCTTAACAGTAACTAATTGCCGGCAGTTGATGAGCTGTTCTTCAAGTGGCAGCAATGCGGATACTGAGCCCGGAGTATGACTTTGCATCAGCTTCATCAATTCGGTTCGAAGCTTAAAAAAACGATTACGCCGGGTTGCAAACGGCACTTCATTATCGTTGTAAAGCAAGTCAACGGCCTCAGCAGTATTCAGTGCATTACTGCCTTTTTGCTGAAGTATATCCAGCAGCAGGATGCTCTTGGGGGATTCACTCAATCTTCGGCGCAGTTCATTGCGTTCTGCAGTACTTAGCTGTGTGTAGAGTAGTTGAAGCTGCTCATTCATATCTGCAAAAATACGAAATGTGTGAGATCACAATTTTGCAATCTGTTTTGCAGATCACACATCAGCTTCACAACTCAAGTGCAGTTTGTGCCGCCTTAGCTTTCATAATATCGCTGTTCTCCAGTTCCAGCAGTTTTTGTTTGGCCGGAAGTCCGCCGGCATACCCCACTAATTCGCCGTCGCTGCCAATGATACGGTGACAAGGCACAATAATTGAAATTGCATTGGCACCGTTTGCCGATGCAACAGCACGTATAGCATCTTTATTGTTCAGTTTTTCTGAAAGGCGCAGATAGGTTGATGTTGTGCCGTATTCAACTTCGAGCAACGCATTCCAAACTGTTTTCTGAAAATCGGTTCCTGCAAAGAGCAGCGGAAGCTCAAATGCTTTTCGTTCGCCGGTAAAATATTGATCGAGCTGATTTCGTGTTTCGGCGAGCACTTCATCTTCTCCTTCAGTATATCCAGCATTCAACTTTTTTTGAATACGTTCGTCAATAGCTGTTCGCATTTTCCTGAAACGCCAGTCGGCAAGGCAAAGCGAATTATTATAAGAGCCGAGAATGAGTTCGCCGACTGGTGTTTTGAAGTAGTGGATATTTATGTGCTGCATGAATAATCAATCAGTATAATAATTACTGTAAGGTAATGCTAAACAAAAATCTGACGAAGAGCGAATTGGTTGTGTTGTTTTATCTACGAAAGTCCTGTAATCTTTCCTGCCGCCTCAATATCCATTCCTTCTGATGCCGGAACGGCAGGTAATCCGGGCATTCGCATCATTTCTCCCAGAATCGGAATTACAAAACCTGCACCCGCTGCAAACTCAAATTCACGAACAGTGACGCTGAAATTTCGCGGACGGCCAATTTTTGTTTCATTGTCGGAGAATGATTTTTGTGTTTTCGCCATGCACACCGGAAATTTATCGAACCCAAGTTCTTTTATTGTTTTTAGTCCGGCGCGTGCCTGTGCTGTGTATTCTACTTCATCAGCACCATATATTTCGGTAGCAATAGTGTTGATTTTTTCTTCGGTGGAAAGATTCCAGTTGTAAAGCGGTTTAAATTTATTACTGCCCGATTCAATGCTTTCGGTTACAGCTTGTGCGAGTTGCGTAGTGCCTTCACCGCCTTTTGCCCAGCATTCGCAAACAACTGCTTTAATACCTTTGGCTGCGCATTGTTCAATTACATAGTTTGTTTCTTCGTCGCTGTCGCTGCTGAAACGGTTGATGGCTACAACAGGTGTAATTCCAAACTTTTGACAGTTCTCAATATGCTTTTCTAAATTCTCAAATCCTTTTGAAACGCGCTCAACGCTGGCAGTATTGTATTCCTCTTTTTTAGCTCCACCGTGGTGACGAAGTGCGCGGATGGTAGCGACAAGCACAATTGCAGCCGGTGCAAGATTTCCGTAACCGCACTTAATATTCATAAACTTTTCGGCACCAAGATCAGCACCAAAACCGGCTTCAGTCACTACATAATCGCCCAGCGACAAGCCCATTTTTGTGGCAATAATACTGTTTGTGCCCTGAGCAATATTTGCAAACGGACCACCGTGCAAAATAGCTGCATTGCCTTCGAGAGTTTGAACCAAATTAGGTTTCACCGCATCTTTCAGCAAAATAGCCATTGCACCTTCAGCTTTTAAATCGCGCGCAAACACCGGCTTTTTGTCGAATGTGAAGCCAATAAAAATATTGCCTAATTTATTTTTCAGGTCTTCAAAATTTTCCGACAAACACAGAATTGCCATCACTTCCGAGGCCGGAGTAATGTTAAAACCGTCTTCGCGCGGAATACCGTTTGCAGTGCCGCCCAGCCCGATCACAATATTGCGCAGCGCACGGTCATTCATGTCCATCACACGTTTCCATACAACAGTGCGCGGATCAATATTCAGGCTTCGCGTTTTGCTTTGAAGGTTATTGTCAATGAGTGCTGCAAGCAAATTGTTTGCTTTTTCAATCGCATTAAAATCGCCGGTAAAATGCAGGTTAATATCTTCCATCGGAATCACCTGCGAGTAACCGCCGCCCGCCGCGCCGCCCTTCATGCCAAACACCGGTCCCAGCGAGGGTTCGCGAAGCACAGCAATTGTTTTGCGGCCAATTTTGTTCATGCCTTCTGTAAGCCCTATTGATACGGTTGTTTTTCCTTCACCTGCTGGAGTAGGATTGATGGCAGTAACCAAAATGAGTTTGCTGTTCGCAACCTTATCAGGGTTGATGAGTGAAAGCGGAAGTTTGGCTTTGTATTTTCCGTAATGCTCAAGTTCGTTGGTGTCGATACCAATTTTTTCGGCAATGGTATTGATGTGTTGCAGTTTTGCTGCTTGGGCGATTTCGAGATCGGAGGGGACGAGGGTGGTGAGCATATTTTGGGTAGTGGTTTTTGTAAAGGTATTTGGTTTTTGTGGTGTTGAGTTTTTTTGAGTGTTGATTGTGGTCAGGGTTTTTTAGAACTGATCTCAAAATAATCCTTTCGGCTTTTCACGATTTCTTTTTTGATCTGACTTTACACTTTTTTACTTGACATCTTCAACTATGTGTCACCTTCCCGCGTGAGCGGTCGTGCTTACTGCGGGATTGATCGTGCTTTCCTCGGGAACGACCCTACTTCGGAAAGAGATGGTCGCGCTTCGGAAAGAAACGATGAGCCTTCGGATGGAAATGGACGTGCTTTGGACGGGAATGTTGAGGCTTTGGAAAGAAATGGTCGCGCTTCGGAAAGAAACGATGAGCTTTCGGAAGGAAATGGACGTGCTTTGGACGGGAATGTTGAGGCTTTGGAAAGAAATGGTCATGCTTCGGAAAGAAACGATGAGCTTTCGGAAAGAAATGGACGTGCTTTGGACGGGAACGATAAGACTTCGGAAAGAAATGGTCATGCTTCGGAAAGAAACGATGAGCTTTCGGAAGGAAATGGACGTGCTTTGGACGGGAATGATGAGGCTTCGGAAAGAAATGGTCGCGCTTCGGAAAGAAACGATGAGCTTTCCGATGGAAATGGACGTGCTTTGGACGGGAACGATGAGCTTTCCGACAGAAATGGTCAAGCTTTGAAAAGAAACGATGAGTCTTCGGAAAGAAATGATCCCGCTTTGGACGAAAGCGGTGAGCCTTCAGACAAAAATGCTCATGCTTTGGAAAGAAACGATGAATCTTCGGAAAGAAATGATCCCGCTTTGGACGAAAGCGGTGAGCCTTCAGACAAAAATGCTCATGCTTTGGAAATAAACGATTAGTTTTCGGGCGGAAATGGACATGCTTTCCTCAGTAATAATCATATTTTCTGCGAGAGCTATTGTACTTTCAGATTGTATCTTCGTAATGATCAAATACAACTATTTTGCGAAGCGTTGATAAAAGCTGCAAACGAGAAAATACCTGATGCGCTGCACGAACACACACAAAAGTTAAATACATGCAATTGAAAGAAGTTTTGAAATTCATTTCAGCAAATCCAATTCAAGAGCATAACTGTTCTCGAAAAGACATAAAAACTAGAAAGGAAACCTCGATCAGTTCGATGTTATGTTGGTGATCAAGGTGCTTATATAACTATCTGAATACTATGAGAAGAAGTCTGTCAATTATTTCTGTACTGCTATTAGTGGTATTAACGGTATCGCGACTTTCGGCACAAATTGAAACAACGCCAGACAGCGTTTTCAGATCAAAAATGAATACAATTCTACACGATTTTTATACCCCAGTTGAAATTGCAGATACAGTTGTTTTCTTGCAACGTTGTTTTCGATTATATCAATATAATTATATGCATATCACACTGCGGAAAAACGGCTTTGTTATTCCGGATGATACCTTGGTTCATCCCTGCGAAGAAACAACGATGTATGCCGGCTTTTATGCTCGGTGTTCGGAACGGGAGCAAAACTATTTATTGTTGGCCTACATCTACGTATTATTAAACAAACCGGGGAAGTGTTTAAATTTTTACTTCACAGTTGGACAGGAAAAAAACTATGGCGGATCAGGACAAATAGCCGGTCGCAAACAAATTGATGTCTGTTTTGCTGCTTATTGGAAAATGCTTTCTATGAAACAAAAACATCCTTCAAAGTCATTTCGTTATTTACTTGAAAAGGAACTTCGCAGGGCTAAAATAAAATGGGTTTTTGAATAATTCTATTTCATACCCAATTACAAATTCACTATTAAGATCGGAATAAAGTAAGCGAGACTAAGTTTTCGAAATAGTTAAAATTCGATTTTGTAACTGTGCGGCATTGAGTTTTGCCATAGTGTTACTTATATAAGCTGTCAACGCATCCGCAACCACCCCAGCGGCTTTTTCGAATCACCGATCGTAAACCGACTCCCGTTTTTAAACAGCGGTATTCGTTCGCGCGGTGTAAGCAAAATATTCTGTTGTACCACTTCAAGTTCATTTTCAAAAACCGCAGAAACAATTGCCACATGCCCGAACTTCCCGTCAAATATCAGCAAATCGCCGGGACGCGGCTTTTCTTCTCCGCCATTAGTAAACTGAATCAGTCCTCGCTGTTTATTTATTGTGCCGTGTTTTACAGCTGGATCAAAAAATGATTTGGCATGCCCCATCCCATCCGTAAACCGGAACTGGTAATGCATAAAATAATACCGTTTCACAAACTCCACGCACTGCCATTTTTTGCCGAAATAATAATTGCTGTCACTGCTAAAATTTTTGCCGTGCGATTCATCATAACGAATACCGTTGTTATAGATGTAAACACCATCAAGCGAATCTTGTATATAGCCAACCGTATTGATATGCCACACCAAATGCGGCTGATATCGGCGCGAAAAGAAAATGGAATACACCAACAACACGAGCATAAGCAAAAGCCCGGTGTATTTCGCTGCTTTTTTCAGAACGTGCATGGGTGTAGGGATTTGTTGCGTTTACGGATTCTTATAAAAAGAATATTATGTGTCTTCGTTATCACGGATTTTTATGTAGTAGCGCGTTTGAGTGTGAATGGTTTTTAGATTGTATTTTCGTAATGATTGCTCACAACCCTAAAGTATGAAATTTCACCCTATAACCGTTGTGATTTGCTTTCAGATTGTATCTTCGTAATGATTGCTCACAACCCGCGCACTCACGATCAACCAATCAGCCGCGTTGTGATTTGCTTTCAGATTGTATCTTCGTAATGATTGCTCACAACATGGGAGTAAGATTCACTAAGGAGCAGCTTGTTGTGATTTGCTTTCAGATTGTATCTTCGTAATGATTGCTCACAACAAACGGCTGAGCAAAAAACATTTGTAATTAGTTGTGATTTGCTTTCAGATTGTATCTTCGTAATGATTGCTCACAACCTTTACTGCAAACAACCCTACACACTTACAGTTGTGATTTGCTTTCAGATTGTATCTTCGTAATGATTGCTCACAACAAAAGCTATTGCAGACGCATACGCAGATAGTTGTGATTTGCTTTCAGATTGTATCTTCGTAATGATTGCTCACAACCAGTGGTGTGTTTTATACGGAGACAATCTGGTTGTGATTTGCTTTCAGATTGTATCTTCGTAATGATTGCTCACAACCTTAACACGTACATAGTAATCGGTCTTACTGTTGTGATTTGCTTTCAGATTGTATCTTCGTAATGATTGCTCACAACCACTGGACAAAAACAAGCGACGAATTGCCGTTGTGATTTGCTTTCAGATTGTATCTTCGTAATGATTGCTCACAACAAACCCGTACAACTCTACAAGTGGCTACTCGTTGTGATTTGCTTTCAGATTGTATCTTCGTAATGATTGCTCACAACGTTGTCGATGGCTTGGCATTTAGGCGCAACGTTGTGATTTGCTTTCAGATTGTATCTTCGTAATGATTGCTCACAACCCTCATGTAATTATTCCGCCCTTCGGGCGGGTTGTGATTTGCTTTCAGATTGTATCTTCGTAATGATTGCTCACAACGTGTGTGCGGTACGGTTAATGTGAGATGCAGTTGTGATTTGCTTTCAGATTGTATCTTCGTAATGATTGCTCACAACAAAAAGACTGTTCAGATGTCGGCCGTTGCAGTTGTGATTTGCTTTCAGATTGTATCTTCGTAATGATTGCTCACAACTATTTTTTTGAAGTTTGTTTTCGTTATCAAGTTGTGATTTGCTTTCAGATTGTATCTTCGTAATGATTGCTCACAACAAAGGCTCTACAGTGTAAAACATTCCCGCAGTTGTGATTTGCTTTCAGATTGTATCTTCGTAATGATTGCTCACAACACCTTAAGCCAACGAGAGTCGATGCTGTCTTAGCCCCCTATAAGTTGTAGAGATTTGAGCCCGGAGTTTAGGTCATTTACCCCGTTGTGTTGAGTTTTTTCAGGCATTTTGCACAGCGATATATTGCTTAGGTGAGCAGAAGTAACTTTCATTACTTCTGCCTCA
>JBKDHA010000039.1:0-5332 GCA_046335555.1 Bacteroidota bacterium | reverse complement strand
ATTTACAAACGTTGTTTCGCACGATGTTTATCCTGATGGTTATGCGCCTGAAGGCATTGATGTTATTCAGGACATTACTCAATTTGAAGCTGCATCGTTTGATGTGATTACGTGCTTTGAAGTTATTGAGCACATGGATGAAGCTGCACAACATCAGATGATGGACACCATGCGCAAATTGCTGAAACCAAACGGCACATTGTTTATCTCTACAGTGCGCAAGATGGATCCGCCGCCAACCCAAAACCGCTTAGAATCACACATCCGCGAACTTACGTTCGATGAGTTGCATAAATTCTGTGCCGACCGGTTCAGCAATGTTTATACATTCGGACAAATCGATCAGATCATCTCCACATTTTATGCGGAGAATCATTATCACTTTGTATTCATCTGTACCGGTAAGCCCTGATGGAACTTACAGATAAAGTAAACGCATTTATTGAGCAGGCGAAAAACCTTCGCGTGGCGGTAGTGGGTGAAACCATCATCGACCAGTTTATTGAAGTCACTTATGAAGGACATTCGATGAAATCGTTTTGTCCGGTATTTAAGCTCGATGCTTCAAAAGAACCACTCGTGCAGAAAGGCGGCGCTGCAGCCATTGCAGGACATCTTACCGACTTTGTGAAAGAAGTAACGCTCATTTCAAATCCCGGCGACGAGATTGTGAAGACACGTTACATGGATGCGTTTGATAAAAAGAAGCACGTTGAAATCAATAAATTTGATAGATCCTCTTTCGGCAGAATTGATGTAAACACTGCCGATTATGATGTAGTTATTGTTGCTGATTTTGGTCACGGCTATTGCGATAATCTCAATATTACCGATGGTTTTCATCTGATGTGCCAGACCAATTCAAACAATTTCGGATTCAATCGTATTTCAAAATGGAAGCAATACCGTAAAAAAAGCATCACGCTTGATTTACGCGAAGCCAGTTTGCAGATGAACCGCAATATCAGCCGTGACAACGATGAAGATATTGCAGCGCTCTATAACTACGAATTAAATACAGAGCATTTGTTTGTTACACTCGGCGGAAAAGGATCGCTGCATTATGACGGAACAACTTCTGTGCATCAGTCGTCGTACAAAAGTGTAATTGTTGATACTATTGGTGCCGGTGATACATTTCTGGCATTCTGCACGCTGCTTCCGGCATTGCAGGGCAATGTAACCGATTTAACCATTCCGGCGCTGGCAGCCAGTTTATCAACCACCTGGCTATGCAACGAACAATCTGTAACACGTCAAAAACTACTCGGCCATGCAACTCGCGTCATACAATAAATATTATTCCGAATGGTTTGCTGATCCGAAATTAGAACAGCAGATGCAGGATGCCGTTACATTGCTGAGAACCGGTGATGTAAAACGCATTTATTTTATCGGTAACGGCGGCTCCAATTCTATCTGTTCGCACATGATGGAAGACTATGCCAAGATTGGCCGTTTTCGTACACATGCTTTTTCGGATGCTTCGCTGATCACCTGCTATGCCAACGATTACGGCTATGAGCGGGCAATGGCCGAGTGGCTTAAACTGCATTTTGAGCCGGGCGATTTGCTTGTGGCAATCAGCAGTTCAGGCGAATCGAAAAATATTCTGAATGCAGTTGCTCAGGCTCGCGAATTGGGCGGACGTGTTATTTCACTTTCCGGTTTTGCGCCCGACAATACACTCAGCAAAACGGGTGATATTAACTTCGTAACACCAGTGCGCAACTACGGCATTGTAGAGTGCTTCCATCAAACCATTCTGCACATTATTCTCGATTCACTGCATGACTGAGCGCGTTCTGATTACCGGTGTAGCCGGATTTATCGGCTCAAATCTCTTGGATGTACTGCTCAGCGAAACCGACTGGCATATCGACGGAATTGATAACCTGAGCACAGGCTCAAAAGCCAATATCGATCATGCAATCAGCAACAACCGGTTTACGTTTATCGAAGGCGATCTTGCGCAGCTTACTTCATTAAAACCATACAGCAAAGTTTTTCATCTGGCCGCATTGCCGCGTATTCAGCCCAGCTTTGAGTTAGTAAGCGAGCATATTACAGCCAACGTAACCCGTGCAATGCACCTTGTTGAACTCATGATTCGCGAGAATTATTTTCCGCGATTGGTGTACAGCGGTTCAAGTGCGATTTACGGAACACCAAAAACAATTCCTACTGCAGAGGATGAAGCAATTGACTGCCTGAGTCCGTATGCGTTTCAGAAATACGAAGTAGAAAAGTATCTCGAATTACTTGCAACCCGTTATCCGCTCGATTATGTAACGCTGCGTTACTTCAATCCTTATGGACCGAGAAGCTTCAATCCTGCAAATTCGTTTAATGCGTATAGTTCGGTTGTTGGCATTTTTCTGAACCGCCATAAAAACGGTCAGGCATTGTTAGTTACCGGCAGCGGTGAACAGCGGCGCGATTTTGTGCATGTTTATGATCTGGCATTGGCTAACCTTGCCGCATCAAAACATCCTGAACGCATCAACACAGCGTTCAATATCGGGTTCGGCAGCACACTTTCAGTAATTGATTTGGCACGAATGATTTCTGATAACATAGAATTCATTCCCAAGCGCGAGGGTGAAGCCGATATTACTTTTGCAGACACTTCAAAAGCTCAACGTATTCTGGGCTGGGAGCCTAAGCATAAACTCGAAGACTATCTGAAACAGGAACTCAACGCACTATGAAAATCGGATTTGCCTGCGGTGTTTTTGATCTCTTTCATGCCGGCCATGTGCTGATGCTTGAGGAATGCCGCGCCAATTGCGATTTTCTGATTGTAGCCCTGAATACTGCCGAAAATATTTCACCCGAAATAAATCCCGGTAAAAACAAACCTGTATTTACAATTGAGGAGCGGGTGAAAATTATGCAGGCTGTGCGGTTGGTTGATGAAGTACTCACCTACAGCAACGAAGATGAATTGCTTGAAATCCTGAAAACAAAAAACATCGGCATTCGTTTTCTTGGCGATGATTATCGCGGCAAGCCGATTACCGGCAGCGACCTTCCGATGGAAATTTATTATACCAACCGAAATCACGGTTTATCTACAAGTGCTTATCTCCGTAAGATAAGAGAGACAAAGTAATTGTTTATTCATCACTTTCCGTATGCCAGCATCCTCTGTGAAAATTTCGGTAGTGATTCCCTGCTACAATGTTGAGCAGTATATTGAGCGGGCAATACAATCTGTAATTGATCAGGAGTTTTTTGTGGATGAAATTATTTGTGTAAATAATAATTCATCCGACAGAACTGTTGAAATAATAGAGCAAATCTTATCGAAAGATAATCGCATTCAGTTACTTCATGAAACCCGCAGAGGTGCGAGTTATGCAAGGAATACAGGCACTGCAGCGGCAAAAGGTATTTACATTCAGTATTTGGATGCTGATGATTATTTGCTTTCTGATAAAATTAAATCTCAATTTCCTGAAAACGATTTTCCTGATTTAATTTGGGGCGGATGCAAACGCATTGATGAAACAAGCGGAGCAGAGCAGGTTTTTCGCCCGTCGCAAAAAGTATGGAGCGGATTAATGCGCGGCGAAGCCGGAAACACTTGTGCCAACCTCTGGAAACGCGAAGCTGTGCTTGCTGCCGGTGGCTGGTACACAGAACAAAAGAGCAGCCAGGAATATGAGCTCATGTTTCGGATGCTGAAGAACAATGCTGTTGTAACGGTAAGCAATACTACATCTACTATCGTAACGCTTCGTCAGGGTTCTATTTCAACAACCAATCGATCTGAAAACCTTTTTCGTTTTTTGCAGTTGCGCGCTGCAATATACAGGCATGTAAAAAGTGTTCATCCGGAAGTATTCAGGCAAGAAACTGCTGAACTTACTCAGGCTTTATTTACGGCTATCCGCATGGCTTATCCGGGAAAGAAGGTGCAGGTACTCGAAATTTACAATGAACTTATTCCGGCAGGATTTAAACCGCAACCCGATGCGGTAACGGGTAAATCGTATTGTTTCCTTTATAAATTGTTTGGATTTTCGCTTACCGAAAAGATCAAAGCATGGTTGCGCTGATCATTTTTCAGATCTTGGTTTTCAGTTGATCTTCGAGTCCCTGAATCAGAATTTCTTTTTGAGCTACTTCAAGTCTGAGTTTATCAATTTCATCGCGGAGCGCTTCGTTTTCACTTCTGAGTTGGCTTTCGCCTGAAGCCCAGAGATTGGTGTTGTAGAAATTCTTCAGCTGTTCTTCTTCGGTTTCGTTTTGCGGGGTGCGGAAGAAGCTGTAGAGCGGAATTCGTAATGCTTTTGAAATATGTTCCAGTGTGCGAATTTCAATTGTACTTTGTGCAAGCGCTTTATCGAGTGCCGCTTCGGTTGTGCCAAGATGTTCAACCAATGCTTTGTAGGAGTAATCGCGGGTTTTCAGAATAGCTTCAATGCGCTGCTTGAGGTCGGGAAGCGTTTGCAGATTGGGCTGTTCGTTTTCTTGCATATTCAGGGCTTCTGAAATCGGTTGCACTTTTTAGTGTCCGCCACCGGTAGGTGTTGGAGTAGTGGGGGCGGGGGGAAGTTCGCTTTTAAATGTTTTCAGAAAGTCGGCATACGAAATTGTGCTTTCTTTTTCCAGCGCATAATAGTGCAGGTAAGGCTCAAACTGCTCGGGGGGGAAATACCCCTGAAGTATGGAAACCGCATTGCGCGGCTTGTTGAAAATTCCGTAGCTCGGGTACGACATTTGTCCGCGTAAAACTGCTACGGCAAAATCATGCGGACTGCGCGGTGCACCGGGGTTGCGGTTTACAAATTGCTGTCCGTTAAAAGTAACTGTGTCGGTACCTTCGGCATTGAAGCTTACGCAGTAGTAGTTTTTGTTCATGTAAGCCGCAATCACCGGATTGGAAAAGGTGTTTTTGTCCATTGTTTTGCACCATCCGCACCAGCTTGTGGTGAAATCGATAAAGATGCGGCGCGGCTCGGTTTCACAACGTTTCTGGGCTTCTTCAATCGAAATCCATTCTACATGTGCAGCAGTAGTCTGCTGTTTCACTTCCGCACCAACGGCGAGTTGTGTTTGCTGTTCGATTGATCCACACGTAAATGCCGAAAGTGTGAGTGCCGCTGCAACACCGGCTATGAGTATAATCCGAAATTTGTTCATTGTTCTTGTGTTGTAAAGTGCAAGAAGCAAAAATTGAGCCTTATTTTTCTGTTATTATCGAAGGTACGAAAATTTGGGGGAATTGTAATTTTTCAAATGCTCGGAGTAAGTTGGTAGTTTTGAGCGTAGCGGTTTTTGGGGAAGGCTTCAGTTCAACATTGGCCTGTCCAAGGTTTTGGGG
>JBKDHA010000038.1:0-3774 GCA_046335555.1 Bacteroidota bacterium | reverse complement strand
GAGTTGAAGAGCATTGCGATAAAGCTAACGATAATTTACAAAGTCTTTTAACCCGAAACCCTTGAACCGGCGGGATGCATCCCGCCATGTTATTGAAATACAAAATCTTTTGCTATCTTTCGCAAATGGCAAAAAACACTGCTAAACCCAACGGTTTTTTTTCAAACACCAAATTAGTTTACGGCATTCTGTTCGCATTTGCATTTTTGGTATATGCAAATACATTAGGCCATCAAACCGCGCTCGATGATTATGCTGTGCTTGAAACCAACACGTTTGTGCAAAAAGGTTTCGGTGGCATTTCCGATATTTTTACCTCATTTTACTGGAAAGGTTCACCCTCGTTTGCAACATCCAATTCGGGAATTTACCGTCCGCTTTCGCTAGTTGTTTTTGCCACCGACTGGGCATTTACATCAGGCAAAGATGTACAGAGTCATGCGTTTGCTGCGGCTCGTCTCGGGCACTGGCAGAATGTAATTTTATATGCAGCAATTATTGTTTTGCTCTATCGTGTGTTGCTGCGCATGTTTCATAAATTTCCGCCACAACTTAGTTTTATTGTTGCACTTCTTTTTGCAGCACATCCGCTGCATACCGAAGTTGTGGCAAACGTAAAAAGCATGGATGAGTTACTTGCTTTTTTGTTTTCGCTGCTTGCTTTGCAAAGTGCTTTTAACTGGCTCGAACAAAAAACAAATAAACAGCTTTTGCTTTCTGCACTCTGGCTTCTGCTGGCATTGCTTTCAAAAGAAGGCGCTTTGCTTTTTGCGGTAATTATTCCGCTTGCGTTGTATTACTTTGCCGAAATATCGCGTAATGAAATTGCTAAAGTTTCGCTCGTTTTACTCAGTATTTTGATGATTTGGTTTGGATTGCATACATCAGTTATCGGCAGCGATGAATCGAAAAAAATAGTTTATTCATTCAACGATAATACACTTGTTCTTGCCAATGGTTTTGCCGACCGCTTAGCATCTGCAATCAGTATTTTCGGGCGATACCTATTGCTTATTTTATTTCCGCTGAAGTTATCGTATGATTATTCCTACAACGATAATCCGATTACAAGCTTTGCAGATCCGCTGGTTTGGTTAACCATTTCAGTGTGTTTAGGATTATTATTTATTGCTGTAAAACAGTTTAAGCAGCGCACAGTAATTTCGTTTGGCATTTTCTTTTTCTTCATCACGTTTGCGCTCACCTGCAATGTGTTTTTCCTGATTGGTACAACCATGGCCGAGCGCTTGACTTTTGTTCCGCTGCTGGGTTTTTGCATGGCAGCAGGCTGGCTTATTGTAAAATATACAGGAGCGCTCAGTGTTGCGCCGCTTCGTTTGCACACAACATCGCTGCTGGTGTCGGGCTTGCTTGTTTTGCCTTACACGTTGCGCACAACAGATCGCAATGCCGACTGGGAAAATAATACCACACTAATGGTTGCTGATGCACAGCACGAAACCGGAAGCGCCCGGATTTATTACAATTACGGAACAGTCATCATCAACCGTGTGGCACAGAATTTTCCGGAAGCCGCCCGTTTTGCCTCGGCCGATTCGGCAATTGCAGCATTCAATAAAACCATTGAAATTGATTCAATGTATGCACAAGCCTGGTTTCAGTTGGGCGTGGCAAAATATCGCCGGAATATGTTTAATGAATCGGTTGCGGCATTTTACAAAGCGCGCAAAATTGATCGCAATCAAGATGTTGATCTTAATCTTGCCGATGCATTGCATTTGGCAAAACAATACGACAGTGCCGTTGTAGTTTTGCAGCGCGTTGTGGAGCGAAAAGATGCATCAAAAACCGCAAGGCCTAAACTTGCAGAATGCCTGATGAACCTTAGCGATACTGCAGGCGCAATAGATGTGCTGAAAACTGGAATTTTGCGTGATAGTTTAAACACTGCAAACTATCTTTTTCTTGGTAATGTATTAGGAATGCGAAAACAGTATGCAGAATCGGCAGAGATACTTGAGCGCGCATTGAAGATTGATCCTGAAAACCGGGAAATTGTTTCGGCGCTGGCATTATCACTTCAATTTCTTGGCAACAAACAGCGAATTGCGGAGCTTGAAAAAATTTACCTCAAGAAATAAAGCACAGCAATTTTGAGCGATAGTTTGGCATTACAATTCGTAAGTTTCGACACATAAAAGTTCTCATCATTGTTTTGCACCTGTTGCATCAATAATGAATTAAAATCTTCTACATTTGCCGCATACGCCTAAACACCACTCAGACTATGAAAAAACAGCTTCTGGCCACGTTTGCCCTTGCAACAATGGCCGTTTCTGCACTTCAGGCACAAAGTGCCGAAAAGAAATGGGGAATTGGTTTGTACGGCGGCGCGCTGCAATATCGCGGTGAAGCCGGCGACGAGTTCTTCAGCTTTAATCCAACACGCCCTACTTTTGGCATCACTGCCAGCCGTTACATCAATCCGTGGATTGACCTAGTTGCCGATTTCGGTGTTGGTGGTCTTGGCTATGCCGGATGGATTCCCCAATTCAGCGGCGATCTTTATAATCTTGATTTTGTTGCCCGTATTAAGTTCAATAACGGCAAATGGCTGAAAGAAAATGCCATTATTGCGCCTTATGTTTTTATCGGTGCCGGTGATGCTATTTATCGTGAACCGCTTTATCTGCCCCGCACCAATTTTACGGTTGATTTCAATTTTCCGGCTGGCGCAGGTGTACGTGTGCGTTTAACCAATAATGCTTACCTGCGTTTGCAAACGGCATATCACTGGACATTGACCGATCTTTACGACGGTATTTCACGTCCGGGTGTTTCGGGCAACCAGAACGATCAGTTTTTGACAACTACCGCCGGTCTTGTATTTAACATTGATCGTAAAGACACCGATAAAGATGGTGTTTACGATAAGTTTGATAAATGTCCGAACACACCTCCCGGCGTGAAAATTGATGCCAAAGGTTGTCCGCTCGACAAAGATCAGGATGGCATTATGGATGCCGATGATTCATGTCCCGAAATTGCCGGCGTAGCTTCAGCAAAAGGCTGCCCGGATGCTGATGGCGACGGAATCAAAGACAGCGATGATACCTGCCCGAACGAAGCCGGTGATGTGAAAAACGGCGGCTGCCCCGATAAAGACGGCGACGGCGTGATTGACAAAAACGACCGCTGCCCCGATGTGGCCGGTTCTGATAAGTTTGCCGGTTGCCCCGATACCGACGGCGACGGCACACCAGACATTGATGATAAATGCCCGAACGAACGCGGCCGTGCTAACTTAGCCGGATGTCCCGACAGCGACGGCGACGGTATTCCGAATGCACAGGACAAATGCCCGAATCAGGCCGGTTTACCTGCCAACAACGGTTGTCCCGAAGTAAAAGAGGAAACCAAGAAAGTGCTTGCACAGGCGCTGGCCGGTGTACAGTTTGAAACCGGAAAAGATGTCATCAAGAAATCATCATTCGCAATTCTTGATAATGTAGTGAAAGTGATGATGGAGAATCCGGAATACAAACTGAGCATTGAAGGCCATACCGATGATCAGGGTGATGATGCAAAGAACCTTGATCTTTCGCAGCGCCGGGCCAATGCAGTAATGAAATCTTTGACCGACAAAGGAGTTGATGCCAAGCGTTTGCGTGCTACAGGTTACGGAGAAACCAAGCCTGTTGATACAAATGACACAGCCCCCGGCCGTGCCAAAAACCGCCGTGTTGAATTTAAAATAGAATTTTAAATTCAACGCCCAAAACAAACAATGCCCTGTTTCGCAAGAAACAGGGC
>JBKDHA010000037.1:0-27645 GCA_046335555.1 Bacteroidota bacterium | reverse complement strand
GCACAGGAAGCAGTGAACAATGCAGTCAAACATGCTGAAGCAAAAACCATTAGCGTTGAACTGAAAACAACTGCAACTGCATTTACGATTTCAGTTAGTGATGATGGAAAAGGTTTGCCGGAAAACCGAAGTAAAGACGGGCATTACGGTCTCGAAAATATGCAGTCACGCGCTGCTGAAATTGGTGCAGCAATCAGTATTCAGTCGCAGCCCGGCAAAGGCACATGCATAACGGTTGTCTCGCCCAATAATACAGTACCCAATTACGACAAATGACGTATTGCACAACAGCACTGCGTACACGAAATTTACTGCAATGAAAATTACGGTTGGCCTTGTTGAAGATAATGCACAGCTTATACGTTCGGTGAGCCGAAATCTTTCGTGCTTCGATAGCGTTGAGTTGCTTTTCGTAGCGCGCAACGGCAACGAACTTTTGCAAAAACTGGAAGCTCAACGGCCACAGGTGCTGCTTATGGATATTAATATGCCGGAGATGAACGGCATTGAAGCCACGCACCGCGTAAGCACAGAATATCCTGAAATACGAATTTTGATGCATACCGTTTTTGATACCGAGGATAAAATATTTGATTCAATCATTGCCGGTGCAACAGGCTATTTGCTTAAAGACTCGCCGCCATCGGCACTCATTGCTGCTATAGAAGAAGTGCTCGAAGGCGGCGCACCTATGAGTCCGAGCATAGCACGTAAATCGCTGCAACTGCTGCGCAGCCGGCCTGTTGCCGTGCCTGAGCCTATGCCCGATGCCGAGACTTTTGACTTATCAAAACGCGAACTTGAGATTTTAGAAAAAATTGCCGAGGGACAAAACTATCAGCAAATTGCAGATGTACTTTTTGTAAGCCCGAAAACTGTTCGGAAACATATCGAAAATATTTATCGCAAACTTCAGGTGCACAATAAAATGGAAGCCGTGCAAAAAGCGAAGAAGAACCGTTTGTTGTCGATTCTGTTTTAATTATTTCCCCAAAAAAACTTCATTTATTTTCACTTAGACCTTGACAAAGGCCTGTTTCAGGCTTTAGTTTTGTGTTGCCCGTTTTATGTATGTCTTAGAATAGATTGTGAGTTGTGTTTTAAAAAAAATAATTCTTAAAGGTTTCACTTTCGGGCAACTTAATATATCTTTGTATGAGAAAAGATGAGCAACATTGTCGGACGGTAATTATTTACAAAAACTACTTCCCGGATTTCTTCAAAAAGCAAACACCAAAAGCCAGAGATAAGATTTTATGGGTGTTGAAGCTGATAGAAGAGGTTGAGGTAATCCCAGAAACCTACTTAAAGCACCTCACGGGGGCGCAGGGCTTGTATGAAGTAAGGGTGCAGCAAGGGAATAATATTTTCCGCATCTTTTGTTTTTTTGATGATGGGAGATTGATTGTTCTGATGAATGGATTTCAGAAGAAAACGCAAAAAACGCCTTCGAAAGAGCTTTCAAAAGCACTTATTATTAAAAAGGAGTATGATGAAGAAAAAGAAAACAACAACACTTGATGAATTCGTTACCCGTAATTACGGGAAACGAGGCACTCCCAAACGTGAAGCCTTCGAGGTTGGCTACGAGCAATTCAAAATAGGCGCGCTTCTTCAGGAAGCGCGCCTGAAATGCGGACTTACACAAGAAGAACTGGCGCTGAAATGTGGAACTACAAAATCGTATATCTCTAAAATTGAAAATGATGTAAAAGAAGTACGTATCTCCACACTTCAAAAAATTGTTGAACTTGGTCTCGGCGGCAAACTCAAATTGTCAATTAAGCTTTAATTTTTGTCATGAGTAATAAAGTAAAAACAATCATTGTAGTTACTGCCGTAATCCTTGCTGCAGTTGCTTTGATTTTGATCTTGTTTGCTGAGAGCAGGGAGAAAAGTTATCAGAATGAGCAGGAGAATAAGCAGAACGGAATTGTCAAATAGAATTTTTACTAAGCAGAATAACGCCCTTTTTTCTTGTACACTTTCAAAATCTGCCCCGGTCTGATCATATTACTGTTTAAATTATTCCAGCGTTTGAGTTCATTCACCGTAACACCATACTTGCGGCCAATAACACTTAAGCTTTCGCCTGATTTTACTCTGTGTTTTACCAGCACACGTCCGGCCGGCACGCCGGCCGCAGCAGAAGTTTCAGTAGTATCGGCTTTGCGTAAACGTGCTTGCTGAGCACGGATGCTGTCGGTAAACAACACCAATTGCTGGCTTTCGGGATGCTGCTGCATCCAATTTACCGTGTGCTGCATGGCATTCACCAGCAAATCGCCTTTGAGCCGGTAGCCTTTCATGGTAAGATGAATGCGGTCGGGCTGACCAAGATTGGTACTGTCGAATTTTTCCATCGCTTTCCAGCCGCCTGCAATCCAATACCAGTCATACACACCGCAGTTTTCTTCGCGGGCAACGCTGTGAATGAGATCCGAAAACTTCTCGCCCGAACGCACATGGCGATGCTTGTAATACATATCCATTGTACTTGTAAGCAGAATAGAAGCCTGCGGTGCTACACTGCGAATGGTGCGTATTACTTCCACAATTTCGCCGCGGAGCTTCGGACTTATTGTATCGCCGTAGATGTAATCGTTTGTGCCGAAGTCAACAATCACCAGATCGGGGCGCAATGCCGGAAGTTGTTTGGTAAACAGCACTTCGTAGAGCGGCGACTGGTAGCGCGAAGCACCAACACCGCAGTTGTGAAACACAATGCCGCTGTCGGTTTCGGTTTCGAGACTCATGCCGTAACATTCGAATTCCGATTCGTATGGATTTTTTTTCACCAGACGAACCGTAAGCTGTTTGCCTAACGGCGGAACTTTTACTTCGATATACGGCAAAGTATCGCCGGGAACCGAATCAACAGTAACCGGAATCAGTTGCGCTCCCGCATCAATAATCATATCGAAACTGGCGCGCGATTTTTTCACAAAGATTTTCAGCACAGTGCGGGCATCCGGTTCTGCATAGTAGAAACCGATGCTGAACGATGCTTTCGGATCTTCGGTGCGGCAGGTCATGCCTACAACACCAAGCGGAAGTTTTGAAGGAAGAATAAAACTTTTGCCGTACTTCCACTCGCCGGTGTGCGTTGATTTGTATTCGACAGACGAATAGGTTTTTGCTGTTGAATACGGAAACATCGTGCCGCGTCCGCCGTCGCCATGAATGGCCTGTAAACCTTTGCGTGCCTGCCCCGGAAAAATATCGGCCTGCAGGTGCGAATCGCCGAGATGTACAACCGCCATTTTGCGTTTTGCCGTGTTGTTCCAGGCTTTGTAGAACTGCTCCATTGCACTGCGGCTGTAAAACTGAATACGGTTAAATTCTTCGCGAATGAACGGATATGCAGCAGTATCGGCAACACGCGCAGGAGGCTCAGCTAACTGATGATTGATAAAGCTGCCCGATGCCGGTTTAAGCTGAATGAGCAGAAGAATAGAAATAAGCAGCGGCACGGCAAGCCACCAGCGCAATTTTTGCGAGGTGAGCATCGGAGTAAACAGTTGTGCGGCGCGTTTTATCATATATGGTTCAGCGTTTAATAGAGTCGGTGCGGGCAGAATCTCTGCGCAGCAAAGCAGAATCAATTTTCGGGAGCGAGTCGGCAGGATCAGCGGGCGGCGCACCTTTCAGCAATTTTTCAATGCGCATAATGTGCCAGCTTGTATTGGCAGAAAACGATCCGTTAATAAATACAACGTCGGTAATGCCATTTTCTTTTACAAGATCGGGCAAACTATGGTTGTAATATCGGTAGTCGATAATAAATACCTTATCGAAATTGGCCGCGAAGTAAGGTGCAAACGCATTGCCGTAAGAATTTTTGATAATAACTACACTGCGGCCGGTCCGGTTTCCGGTTTCTACTTTCATGAGCGGAAAATCGCCGCCGAGATACATACCATAACCTCCGCCTTTGAAATAAAGCGATGCCGGAATTGCTTTAGTGATATTTTCATCAGAATAACGTGTGGTTTTTACGCTGTTAGGTACCATGTAACACACAGCAGTATCAGGATGCTCTTTCAGCCGCTCGTCGCGTGTTAAAGCATACAACGAACCAAGCCAGTTTTTCTGCACACGTGTTTGCATTTGACTTAAAGGCAAAGGTTGCATACCTGCGCGCTCTGCAGTTGCTGCGTAAGCGTAATAAGCGCCTGCTCCTGTCCAGTGATGATCGGTGCGGAAGAACAGGTATTCATCTTTGTGCGCCATCATGGGTGTCCAGGCATCAACGGCTATTATTCCTGAGTTTAAATTTCTGTAAATAATATCAATGTTTTTCTTTTCAGAATTTGAGCCGCGTTTAAATTCGGCAGGCATGTATAAATCGTAATGCGAAGGCACAACTACATCGTAAATGCGGACTGAGGCAGGAAGCGCAGTTCTGAATTTATTGATGGCCTGTGCATAGCGGGCAGCCATTGTAGCATTGCCTCCGAAATACTGAATAGCCATGCCGTTGTGGATGACCATGTTGGCAATGATGTCGCCGTTTTCGTTTACCGCAGTGGTATCAGCTGCTGCAAGCGAATCGGCTGCTGTGGCCGGAATGCCCGGTGTTGCGGCTTTCGGATTGTTCTTTTTCAGTTGAGAGGCATCGTAGAATTTCACTTCCTTGTTCGGCAGGCCACGCCATTCGGCCAACTGAAAAGATGTGCTCACCAATTGCTCCCGAAATGCAAAATGATCGGCCACATACTGGTCGAGACTATCTGTAAACTGCCCTTCAAAAAACGAATGCCATGTAAATTGCGGAAATGGTGTAAGCCTTCTGTTTTCGACAACCGACGAATTTATTTTTGGTAATACAAAAAACAGAATGCCTGAAACTGTAAGAACAGTTCCGAATACAACCAGGTTGATCCAGGCTAATCGCTTGCGAAGTTGACGATGCTTTTTCATGGATCAGAATCGGTAATAAATAAACGGATTGTACGACTTGCCGGTAAGCATTGCCGTTGCCAAAAACAAAAGCAGCAAACTGAAAACGGTTGAAGCAAGAATGAAATACGGACGATTATGCTTTGTAACCTGCCGGCGGATTCGCCGGTTAAAAACATGATAAATCGGCAAACAGAGAAGTACTGCAAGCAGCAACCAAAACATATTTTCCTGAAGATCGAGTGTGAGTTTATAATCCCAAAGCCCGCCGCTGTGGTTTTTGCCAAACAATATTTCGAAGAATGCACCGAGGCGGTTTAAATCTTCAAAGTAAAAAAGTCCCCAGCCCAGCACTGCTGCCAGCAAAAGATAAAAATGCGAAAACGCTGCCGGAATTTTAGCGAGCAGTTTGAACAGGAAAATACGTTCAATGTAAATCAGCAAACCGAAATACAAACCCCAGAAAATAAAGTTCCAGCTTGCACCATGCCACAAGCCGGTGAGTAACCACACGATAAACAAATTACGCACCGGCAGTCGTTTGTTGCCGCCAAGCGGGATGTAGAGGTAATCGCGGAAAAAAGTGCCGAGAGAAATATGCCAGCGCCGCCAAAACTCTGTAGCCGATTTGGCGATGTACGGATAATTGAAATTCTCGTGATAATGAAATCCGAACATTCGTCCGAGGCCAATAGCCATATCTGAATAGCCGGAGAAATCGAAATAAATCTGCACCGAAAACATGATTAGCCCGAACCAGGCTTCGCCAACGGAGAGTGTCAGAAAATCGCTGTCGAGATATTTTGCAACGAGTTCGCCGGCAACATTGGCAATACATACTTTCTTAAACAAGCCAATACAAAACCTGCTAATACCTGAACTGATGTCGCCAATGTTGAATTTTCGGTTATCGATTTCATGTGCAATATGGCTGTAACGCACAATAGGCCCGGCCACTAACTGATGATACAAACTCACAAACATTAAAAACTTCATCGGCGAACGCTGTGCCGGAACTTCGCGCCGATACACATCAATTACATACGAAACTGTTTGAAATGTGTAGAATGAAATACCAACAGGTAGCGCAAACTCCGGAACCGGCAGCGAAGTACCAAACACCAGGTTGATGTTTTCCATCACAAACCCGCTGTATTTGAAAGCCATCAGAATACCGGCATTGAAAATTATTGTAGAAACAATGCCCAGTTTCGCCCATTTTGTTTCCCGATATTTTTCGATGAAAAGGGCATTGGCATAGTCCACCATCGACGAAAAAATGAGCAGCAAAATCCAAACCGGCTCGCCCCAGGCATAAAACACAAATGAGAAAAGTGTAAGCAGCACATTCCTGTACACACTGTTTTTCGACAGGTAGTACAGAATGAGGTTAAGCGGGAGAAATATGTAAAGAAAGGTTAAGCTTGCAAAAACCATTAAATACCTGTGTAATGTGAGGCAAGTATAGCAATACCGATGCTGATTATCGCCTGAATCCGGCAGATTTTATCCTTTATAATTAACATCCGTCGAAGCAGCCGAACAATTGGGAAACCATAAACGTTTACTGGTGCGTATATCAATTCAAAAACCGGACATGAACAAAATTTACCACCTCGGAAACTGCGGAACCTGCAAAAAAATTATTGATACACTTGATTTGAAAAATAAGAAAATCAAGTTTCAGGATATTAAAGAAGAGCCAATTACACCGGAGCAGATCGACGAAATGGCAAAATTAGCAGGCGGTTACGAACCATTGTTCAGCCGTATTGCTATGAAATACCGCTCAATGGGATTAAATACGATGACGCTAACCGAGAAAGATTACCGCCTCTATATTCTCGAAGAATACACATTTCTGAAACGGCCAACCATCATTATCGGTAAGCAGATTTTTATCGGAAGCTCAAAAAATACTGTAGCCGCCGCCAAAGAGGCTGTGAAATAAGCCGGCAATAGCGATCTTTGCTGCGCTATGTCAAAAACACTGCTGGCGCACCTTGCGCTCATTGCAGCTATGTGCATTTATGCACTCAGCTTTTCGCTTGTTAAAGAAGTATCGCCTTCGCACATTGCTCCGCTTGGCTTTGTGCTAATGCGCATTGCCGGTGCTGCTCCGCTGTTTTGGCTTAGCCGTTTCATCATTCGTGAGCGTGTTGAGAACCGCGATCTCCCGAAACTTTTTCTGCTTTCGGTTTTTGGTGTGGCGCTCAATCAGAGTTTATTCATGACCGGACTGAGCCGCACCGCACCCATCAGCGCAGCCATTATTATGATTACTTCGCCGCTGCTGGTGCTTATCATCAGCAATATTATTTTGCGCGAACGGATTACGCTTACCCGTTTGAGCGGCATTCTGCTAGGGCTTGGCGGCGCAGCGGTGCTCATCCTCACTGGCGGCAGCAGCGGCGCACGCGAAGACGATGCACTAGGCGATTTGTTCATCTTTATCAATGCGCTTTCGTGGGGCACGTATCTTGTACTTGTAAAACCGCTGATGAGCAAATACCACACAGTTACTATTCTGAGTTGGGTGTTTTTGTTTGGCGGCATTTTGGTTTTCCCGTTCGGAATTTCGCAGCTGGCCGCGGTTGACTGGGCTTCATTCACTTCACGGCATTGGTTTGATGTGCTGTTTGTAGTTTTCGGGATTACGTTTGTGGCGTATCTGCTCAATACCTATGCACTCAGCGCACTCAGTCCGTCGGTGGTGAGTGCATACATTTATCTGCAGCCGTTGCTGGCCGCTGCCATTGCATTGTGGTTGGGCAAAGACGAACTCTCGTGGCAGAAATTGGTTTCAGCCTTTTTGATTTTTACAGGCGTGTGGTTAGCCAGTCGTTCGACAGCTGTCAAGAACAGCTAACATTCATTACATTTGATTCCGATGAAATCAATGACAGGCTTCGGCAAAGCCGTATGTGAATTGCCCCAGAAAAAAGTGACGGTAGAAATCCGCTCACTCAACAGCCGCCAGCTCGATCTTAATCTGCGCATGCCCTCACAGTATCGCGAGAAAGAAGCAGAAGTGCGCACCGAACTTTCGCGTACTGCCGAGCGCGGCAAAGTTGATTTCTCAATTTATGGCGAAGCAACCGGTGAAGCAGCATCTTCGCTCATCAACGCATCGCTCTTTACGTCATACTACAATGAAATGACGCGTATTGCTGCCAGCGTTGGTCAGCCAAACCATTCTGATATTCTGCAAATTGTAATGCGCATGCCTGATGTGATGAAACAAGAACGCCAGGAGTTGGATGAAAACGAATGGAAAGCAGTTTCGGTAACAGTCAAGCAGGCTGTTGACGCGTTCAATAATTTTCGTGAGACCGAAGGCCGCGTGCTGGCATCCGAATTTGAGCAGCGTATCGGACTTATTCTCGCAAAGCTTGCCGAAATTGCTGTTCTCGATCCACAACGTACCGCAGCTGTTCGCGAGCGATTGCAGAAAGCTTTGGCCGATAATGTTGGCCCTGATAAAATAGATCAGAACCGCTTTGAACAGGAACTGATTTACTATTTAGAGAAATTTGATGTTACCGAAGAGAAACTTCGTCTGCAAACGCATTGCGAATATTTTCTGCAAACCATGAATGAAGCATCAAGCGGAAGAAAGCTTGGGTTTATTGCTCAGGAAATTGGCCGCGAAATCAATACCATTGGCTCAAAAGCGAATGATGCCTCAATTCAAAAGATTGTTGTGCAGATGAAAGACGAGCTCGAAAAAATCAAAGAACAACTTCTCAACGTGCTCTGAGCCAATGACCGAATACAGCGGCAAAGCGATCATTTTTTCAGCTCCGTCGGGTGCGGGCAAAACAACTATTGTGCATTACCTGCGTTCCCGGTTTCCGCAGCTTGAGTTTTCGGTTTCGGCTACAAGCCGCGCTCCGCGGGGCAATGAGCAGCACGGCGTTGATTACTATTTTCTTTCTCAACATGAATTTGATGAGCGTGTTGCTCGAAACGAATTTGTGGAATGGGAACAGGTGTATCAGCAACAATGCTACGGCACACTGAAAGCCGAAGTAGAACGCATCTGGAAAAAAGGACATTGCGTTATTTTTGATGTGGATGTAAAAGGCGGAATGAATCTGAAAAAGATTTTTGGCAATACAGCGTTGTCTGTTTTTGTAAAACCACCGTCGGTTGCTGCACTCGAAGAACGCCTTCGCTACCGTGCCACAGAACCAGAAGAAAAAATTCTGATGCGTCTTGCCAAAGCCGGACAGGAGCTGCAGTTTGCCGAAAAATTCGACTATCAGTTGCTGAATGCTGATCTTGAAGTTGCCAAAGCAGAGGCAGTTGAATTAGTGAGCAAATTTTTAAATACAGCACCGCAAGATGCAAATTAAATGAATCAAAAAATCGGATTGTTTTTCGGCTCATTTAATCCAGTGCATGTAGGTCATCTTGTGCTGGCGAATTACATGATTTCTTTTACCGATCTCGATAAACTTTGGTTTATTATTTCGCCGCATAATCCGCTAAAAGAAAAAAAAACACTGCTTGCCGATCATCACCGCCTCGAAATGGTACACCGTGCCATCGGCGATCATCCTGATTTGAAAGCAAGTGATATTGAATTTAAACTTCCGCAGCCTTCTTACACGGTTACAACGCTTGCATGGCTCAGTGAGAAATATCCTTCCAATAAATTTGCATTAATTATGGGTTCTGATAATCTTCAGTCGCTGAAGAAATGGAAGAACTATGAAGTAATTCTGGAGCATTACGAAATATACGTTTATCCGCGTCCGGGTTTTGATGGCGGTGAATTGCGAAATCACCCTTCAGTAAAATATACAGAAGCACCTGTGATGGAAATTTCATCCACCTTTATTCGTGAAGCGTTGAAGAATAAAAAAGACATACGTTTTTATATGCCTGATGCGGCTTGGTCATATCTCGACGAGATGAATTTTTACCGGAAATAACTGAGGTTATATTAATCAGGATTATTTTTTTGTAATTATAGTTCATCATTACAAAAAAACTTCTTACTTCGCATTCAATCCCCCTGCATACATATCTAAACAGAAAGGTGTTTGTGCACAACGGTACATATTCATTGCTGCGTGCATGTCGCGTAGCAAAGCAGGGAAGTCTGATTATTGTTGAGTTGAATGATGGTGCTGAGGTTGAGCCAAACGATGTTGGTGAGATCTATAAAGCAGCGCGGGGTTTTGGCGTTTTACCTAATCCGGGTGTACTGATCATTGCGCACATGCCTGTTCAGTTTTCGGCATCAGCGCGCGAAATGGCGGCTCAGTTGTGTGCTTTGGGCGGTGTGAAAGGCGTTGCTGTTTGTACAGATGTAACTTCGGTGCGGGTAATGGTTAATTTCTTTGTGCGTATCAACCGCCCGCGTACTCCGGTGCGTGTGTTCAGCAACCAAACAGAAGCCGAAGACTGGCTGAACTCTTTAATCATTGTTTCAACCAATTAGCTGGTTTTGTAAATAAAAAACAGGCTGTCAGGAATGTTCCCGGCAGCCTGTTTTATTGTGACCAGTATTGAGATGTTTAGTTGGCATCAAGGTTAAGCAGCAAACCTTCTTCGGCAATAATTGATTGCTCTTGTGCGGCTGGTTGCTCTGGTGCTGATGTACTGCCGTTTGCTGCAGCAGGTTTTTTGGCTGTATTGCGTGCAGCCGGTGCGGGTGCAGCTTGTGCAGTTGCATGACCGTTAAGTTCGAGGCGGTTTTCGCGGAGGAACATGCCCAGCAGTACGCCGCGTTTTACATCGGTTACATCAAATTCAATTTCAAATTCGTCTTTCCCGGCGGCGCGGCGAACTGAAAAAGTAAAATCATTGTCGAGACAATAATCAAAAACTGTTTGAACGCTTTTGCGTTTTACAGTAACGGTCGGATTTTCACTGGCAGTAAACATGGCTGTATGGTATTAAAATGCTGGTTGATTTTGCAGCTTAAAATTACAGCGAAAACAGCCTGATTCGGGCCGAAGTTGTGAACAAGTTACACACGGTTGAGCGCAAAAAAAGGCCGGAAACAGTAGCTTCCGGCCTTGTTATGTGCGAATGAATTGTTATTTGGTTACCGTTGCGTTAACCAATGAGCGGAACAGTGATACGCCGTCTGTATTGCCGAGGTTCATATCGGCTGCGCGCTCGGGGTGCGGCATCATTCCGAATACATTTTTGCCAGCATTGCAAACACCGGCTATGTTTTCGAGTGCGCCGTTAGGATTGGCAGCTTCATTGATGTTTCCGTTTTCGTCGCAATAGCGGAACAGAATCTGTCCGTTGGCATTCATCTGCTTCAGGCTTTCGGCATCAATAAAATAGCGGCCTTCGCCGTGAGCAATCGGAATTTTAAGGGCTTTGTCTTGCGGAACTGCTTGTGTAAGCAGCGTATCTGCCGTTTGAGCTTTGATGTAAACGTTTCGGCAAATGAATTTACGTTCATTGTTGTGCAGCAATGCGCCCGGCAAGAGACCTGATTCACAGAGAATCTGGAAGCCGTTGCAAACACCAAAGACCAAACCACCGCGTCCGGCAAAAGCAATCACTTCGGTCATGATGGGTGAAAAGCGGGCAATAGCGCCCGAGCGCAGATAATCGCCATACGAAAAGCCGCCCGGGAGAACAACGGCATCGCAACCCTGAAGATCGCTGTCTTTGTGCCAAAGCTCAACAACCTCCTGTTTCATAATGTTGCGAAGCACATAAATCATGTCCTGATCGCAATTGGAACCCGGAAAAATGACAACGCCGAATTTCATGGCTTTTGAGATAAAGTATTGGTGAAAATCTGCGGCAAAGATACACAACTGTTGCGCAAAAATTGCATTATATCCACGGTTTGTAGCCAACCAAAACGGCTAGCAACAGCAAACCAAAGAGCAATTCGGCCATCCAGACCCTGCGTGCCAGCAAAAAATAGTTGGCGGTTACAAAAGCTAACGGAGGCAATGCAAATAAAACAACCGAAGCACTGAAACCTTGTGCCGGCAACAGTGCAAGCAAACCGGCAAACAAAAACCAATTCATCAATGTAATGCCTTTTTTGGTTTTTAGTGTAGCCGTTCCTGATCCCGAAATAAACCGGGTCATGGCGGTGAGCAGCAACAGCGCTGTTATGGCTGCAAGCGGGTAAGCTTCAACAGGCAGCTTGAGGAAAAAATCGCGGTGCCTGATTGGTTCAAGAACTGTTTGTGTGTAAAAGGTTTGCAGACCATCATTCCAGTAAAACCATGCTGAGGTGTAAATCCACGGCAGCAAAAAGCCGAAAAGCAAAATAATCCACTCGCGCCAGATAAATGGTCGCAGCAGAACTAATGCAGCAAAAGCAAAAAGCAAAAACACGGCTGCCGGAAGATAAATAAGCCCGGCCACTGAAATAAGTACTCCGGCATTGAATACGGACCCAAAAGCAGTATCCATGCGGTAAGTGCCGGCCAGAAGATGCAGCGCAAGCAGCAGCGGAAGCAAGGCTAAAAGAGGAGCCGACAGCTGCAGCAAGTCGCCGGTTGAGGAACCCAGCACAACAGTAAGCAAGGCCGGGAGCCACGATTTTTTTGTGAGCAACTGATGCTGCTGTACAATATAATTGAGCAGGAATGCCTCGCCCAGCAGCAACACCAAACCCGCAACCTGCGAAAGCCGGGGAAATGCAGCAATAAACTCATTCACAAACCCGAATAAGGGCATGTGTACAGCCCGCGCCTGTGCCGGAACAATGTACAATGCCGGCACCCAGAGCAATACTCCGGCCAGAACGATAAGTGCAATTGCTGGCGGCGTGTTTTGCCGCGCTATTCTGATAAACAAGCGGGTGTGTTTTGTTGCAAAGGTATGAATTGGCTGTTCCCTTCTATTGCCCGTGTTTGATGATCTTACAGACTCTTTCGCATATTTTGATAAACTTACTCTTTTTCAATATTATATTTGTTGAGTGGAAAGTACTGGTTACATAGAAATCAGGATAACCGGGACAAACGGCAATCTTGAACTTTCACCCGATAATTATGATATCAGGGATATTATTTCTATTCTCGAAAGCGCAGAAACACTGCTGTATCCTGGTGACAAGAAAGAAAGACCTATCATCAGCTATCAAATAGAACAGGGTTCTGTTAAACACATATTTAAAACGTCACTGCAGTTTATTATAGGATTCAATGCTATCGTTAATCAGATAAATCAATCTCAAAGCATTGATTTTCTTGAGATTAATTCGGCGAAAGCTTTCGAAAAAATTCAGGAAACAGCTATAAAAAAAGATTACAGCTTTAACATAAAAACATCTGTTCCCAATTCTTACGAGTTGAATGTAAACAGAGATACCCGCTTTTACAGAACTGAAGCAATATGGCTTGAGGCAGAATTTTATTTTTACGGTAAAGTCACGAATGCTGGCGGAAAGGATAAAGCAAATATTCATATTTTAACCGAAGAGCTTGGTACCATCAGAATCCAAACTCCAATTAGTTTTTTAGAGCAGTATAGCGATAACTTACTTTATAAAACATTCGGAATCAGAGCAACTGGTCGTCAGCATTTTGAAACGGGACAAATTGATACCGCAACATTGAAATTTATTGAACTTGTTGATTATCAGCCTAAGTACGATGTTGATTATCTTAAATCATTAAGAGATAAAGCGAAGAAAAATTGGATCGGAATTATTCAGCCCGATGAATGGCTGAAGAATATCAGGGGAGGATACGATGCTTAAATCTGTACTTCTTGATACAAGCTTTTTCCTTCGGTTTTTAAATGATAAGGATTCTTTATATACCAACGCAGACAGTTATTTCAGGTATTTCATTGAAAATGAAATACCTATGCTAATTTCAACAATTTCAGTTGCAGAGTATTGTATAGGAGGAGATGTTAGTGAGTTGCCGCTGAGAAATTTGCAGATAATACCCTTCAACCTTGATCACGCTAAACGAGCTGGTGATATAGCAAGAATTGTTTCAGCACAAAGGTCAATTGAACTTAAAGGAGCGAAAAATCATTCCGAATGATGCTAAATTGTTTGCTCAGGCCGATAGTGAGAAAGCTGTTACTTACTACTTGACCAGTGATACTGAAAGTGCTAAAATCTATAATCTGCTTAAACAGAAAATACCACTTAGTTTTATGTTTTTAGATATTAACACGCCTTGCAGTGAAGCGTTTGGGTTTTTGGATTTATAAGATAGTCAACTCTTACCTATATTTTCACTTAATTGTAATTCCCTATTTCCAAACTCTTTCTTACTTTTGCCCAGCTAACAATACATCGTCATGCAAAAAGAAGGTTTCTGGTACAGCGTAGGTGATTTCTTCTACACCTGTTTTGAAGGTCTTGAATGGGTTAACGAAACCCTCAGCCCGCACTGGGGTCTTATTCTGGTAGGTGCCGGATTTTTCGGCTACTGGCTTTATCTTCAGGGCAAATACAATAAGGAAGCCGCTAAAAACGGTACAATCAAGTAATCACTTTTCTGAATTTATAAAAACGGCTGTGTGCGTTATGCTCACAGCCGTTTCTTTTATCTGAAGGGCATCTCTTAAAACTCGAAATCTCATCGTTGGGCTCGTCATGAAAATCCTCATTTATAGTCCCCGCAATACTGCGGGGACGGTTTTCATTCCTTCGCCCGCCTCAATCTTTCGAGTTTTAAGGGATGCCCTGAATTTAATGTTTATTCAGCGGGAAAGAGAAGTCCGCTCAATGTAACGGAGCAGATCCTGACCAATATCGCGGCGATAATAACAGCCTTCAAAACTAACTGCTGCGGCTGCTTTGTACGAGTGCTGCAATGCTTCTTCTATCGAATTGCCGAAACCTGTAAAAGCCAATACGCGCCCTCCGTTTGTTGTAATCCGGCCATCTTTTTCGCCGGTGCCGGCATGAAATGCTATCGCATCCTTCACCTGATCCAACCCCGAAATCGTTTTGCCTTTCTCGTAATCGCCGGGGTAGCCGCCGGAAACCATCATTACAGTAGTAACGGTGCGCGGATCAATCACAAACTCGGTTTGTGCAAGCTGCTTTTTTCCGACAGCTTCAAACACCGCCAGCAAATCGCTTTGGATACGCGGGATCACTACTTCTGTTTCCGGGTCACCCATGCGGCAATTGTACTCAATCACTTTCGGGTCGCCGTTATCGTTCATCAGTCCGATGAAGATGAAGCCGGCATAATCAATGCCTTCGCTGCGTAAGCCGGAAACTGTAGGTTTCACAATCCGGTTTTCCACTTTTTCAAGGAAATCGGCATCGGCAAACGGAACCGGCGAAACAGCACCCATGCCTCCGGTATTCAATCCTTCATCGTTTTCGCCGATTCGCTTATAGTCTTTTGCAGCCGGCAGCATTTTGTAGGTATGCCCGTCGGTAAGAACAAAAACCGAAAGCTCGATGCCTTGTAAAAATTCTTCAATAACTACTTTGCTGCTGGCATCGCCAAATTTTGCGTCGGCAAGCATGGAGGTTAGCTCGGTCTGCGCTTCTGCTAATGTATGCGGAATTACAACGCCTTTTCCGGCAGCCAGCCCGTCGGCTTTAAGCACATAAGGCGGACGAAGTGTTTCGAGAAAAGCCAGCCCGGCGTTCAGTGTTTCTTTTGTAAATGTTTGATAGGCCGCAGTCGGAATTCCGTTGCGGATCATAAACTGCTTGGAGAAATCTTTACTGCCTTCAAGCTGAGCGCCGATTTTTCCTGGGCCGATAACTGGAATGTTTTTGAGCTGAGCATCAGCCAGAAAGAAATCACGTATGCCACGCACCAGCGGATCTTCGGGACCAACCACTACCAGCGAAATATCATTTGCCAGCACAAAACTGCGTATGGCTTCAAAATCGTTCACGCCTATTGCTGCATTCGTGCCGCAAAGTGCTGTTCCGGCGTTGCCCGGAGCAATAAACAGCTTCGTAAGTTTTGGGCTTTGAGCCATTTTCCAGGCCAGCGCGTGCTCGCGTCCGCCAGATCCGAGAAGAAGAACATTCATAGTGGGTGAATTAGTTGTGCAAAGAACGTGAGTATAAGTAACAGGATGCAATTTTTAGCAGGTTTTTATTCGTTGATATATTTGTATTATTTTAGCTTAATATTCAATTATATATTGATTTATTGATAACCTGAAAAATTACTAAACGCCGATAATTATTAAAAATGAATAAAATTATGAATATTGAAAATCAGGTAGTTATGTGTATTGCTGCTCTACAGAGTTGTAGAATTAGGTATTATCAGTATCTTTATATCAATAATACCTGCCACGCTTCCCGTAAGATCAGCGCACCCGGGCGGGTTTTCTTTTTTTAGGGAGGTAGGTAATGCAGTTCAGTAAACCTCCAATCTCCATTCAGGATCAACTTGTTTTGCTTCAATCACGCGGATTGTTAATTCCCAATCTCGCAATACCACCGGCAAAACTTTATGCTTTTTTGTGTTGTCTGCTTTACCTGAGAAAAGCTGTAAATCCCAAAACAGAATTTTCACATAGAATCGCTAAGCTACTTGCAAAGTATCCGAATATCGATTCATCAAGAATGGGTTTTCCCGCTAACTGGAAAGATGAATTGATCTGGCAGTAAAATAAAAGCCCCGTATCGCTTGCGATACGGGGCGGCTTTGTGAGCGAAGCCTTCGGTTAATCTACTTAATTATATATGCTTGCTGTTCGGCAGTTTTTACATCATCACGCATCTCAAAAACCATTGAGGCTGAATTGATGCAGTAGCGCAAATAGGTCGGAGGCGGACCATCGTTAAAAACATGCCCTAAATGCCCGCCGCAATTTTTACAAGTTACTTCTATGCGGTGCATACCGTGTGTGCGGTCTTCGTGATAGTTCACCACTTCGCTGTTCCACGGGAGCGAAAAACTGGGCCAGCCGCAACCTGAATCAAATTTCTGATCGGAAGCAAAAAGTTCTGTTCCGCAACCTGAACAGCTGTACATACCTGTTGCGTGATGATTCCAGAATTCGCCGGTAAAAGCGCGTTCTGTGCCTTTTTCGCGCAGCACGTAATACTGAAACGGAGTCAGTTTTTCGCGCCAGCTATTTTCAGTATCGGGTATTTCGTTCATCTTAAAATTTGTAATAACGCTGCTCCTGTGAGCGGACATTTTTTTGAGCCGTAAAAGTAAGTGCTGCGGAATTTATACAGTAGCGCAGACGCGATGGTGCCGGACCATCATCAAACACATGACCGAGATGACCATCGCACACGGCACAGTTTACTTCCACACGGGTCATTCCGTATGAATTATCACTTACATAAGAAATTGCAGTTGAGTCGAAAGGAACCGTGTAGCTGGGCCAGCCGGTGCCGGATTCAAATTTTTTATCTGAACCGAAAAGTGCTGTATTACAGCCGGTGCAATGATAAACGCCTTCATCGTGATGATTCCAGTATGCGCCGGTGAATGCGCGTTCTGTGCCTTTTTCACGAAGCACATGATATTGCATGGTGGTGAGCTGCTTTCGCCATTCTTCATCAGTCTTCACCACTTTTTTGCCGGGAGTTACATCAGCAGGCGGAATTGATTCTGATACTGCTGATCCCGAAGGCGCAGCGCTGCAGCCGATAAGCAGCAGTAATAAAGCAGCGGCATTGAGAATACGGTTCATTGTGTTTGTTTTGCAGGATATACGCACAGATCTGTCTGCTCAGTTTTAATCCTTCACAATACTTAACAAACACAACAGATGAAAAGTTTATTCGGTTGATTTATCGCCCTGCGAGAGTTGCAGGTTGTACTTGCCGATTTCAAGCGTTGTTCCGTCGAGACGACTGCGTTTCAGACGGAGGTTGAAGCCCAGCGCATTTGTGGCGCGGTTAAATGCGCTTCCGGCAAGTTCTTTGCCAGTAACGGGTTGCTTCGCGTTCAATGCAGAAGTATAGTCGTCGGCTGTTGGTGCAGGTTCATCCAGCAACTCTTTTGTTTCGCGCATGATGTACTGCCCGAGACTTATTTTCTGCTTTTCTTCTTGCCAGGCTATGCCGGGTTCATCAACCGAAATCGGAGCTTTAGCTATTCCGTTATTATCCGGCAAAATAGTAATGTTTGGCGTTACATAGCCCGGATTGGCCGCGTTGGTGCGGATACGGTTAATGTTTCGCGGACGAATGCTGGCAAACAATACACGGTTTTCGGTGCCGGTGTTTTGTGCCGGTGTGTAGTTTGGTCGCGCATTATTGCGCTGGGTTTCCGTTCCGTTGTCTTCAGAAGACTGCTGAGCAATATTCTCAGACTGTTTGGGGTTGCCGGGCGTGGTATCAATCCCTTTATTGCGTTGCCACAATGAGTTGTTGGCAGCAAATTGTCCGTTGTTGACGGTATCATCGCTACGAGTCCACCAAAAAGTAACAACAAAGAGCAGAACGGCTGCCGCAGCGGCATAACGCACATTTGAGCCTAACCAAACAATACCTCCTGTTTTGCGTTTCAAGTCTTCGCGGTTGGGGTAGGTTTCGGTAAGATCTGCGGTAAGCACAGTGTTGCGGTAGGCTTGCAAATCGCCGGCAAATTCCGGATGCTGTGCAACAAAATCATTGAAGGCGGCTAGTTCCAAGCCGTTTACTTCGCCGTCAATAACCGCAACAGCATATTCTGCAAAATTATCAGCATTCACTTCTGCAACTGCTTTTTTGAGTGCCAGTTTGCCTTCAAAAATTTCAGTTGTATCAGGAGTAACTATTGTTTTGCGGTAAGCTTCAAATTCGGCAGCAAACTCAGGATTTGCAGCTGTAAAGGCAGAAAATGCAGCAAGTTCAATGCCGTTCAGTTCGCCATCGAGCGCAGCAACTGCATACTCGCTAAAGTTGTCGGAATTAACCTCAACGACCGATTTTTTAAGTGTGTCTTTGAATTCAAAAACGATATCGGTATCAGGCGTAATGATTGTGCTGCTGAACAATTTCAGTTCGGCGGCAAAAGCAGGATGCAGCGCTACAAAGTTGTCAAATGCAAGTTGTTCTTCTGCGTTAAGTTGTCCCTCAACCGAAGCAACAGCATAGTCTGCAAAGTTTTCTTCTGTAATTTCTACTATTGTTTTTCTGAGCTTGTCTTTGGCCTCAAAAACAATATCTGTATCCGGAGTCAGCACAGCTTTTTCAAACAGTGCAAACTCTGCTTTGCAAGCAGGATGCTCAAGCAGAAAAGCATCAAACGCAGCTTTTTCTTCTTTGCTCAGTTCCCCGTCGAGCGCAGCAGCAGCCCAAAGGTCGAATGTGGCAATGGTTACAGCCGGCTTTTTCAGCGAGTCTTTAGCGCCGAACGTTTCTGTATAGTCGGGAGTAAGAATAGTTTTGCGGAAGAGTTCAAGTTCTGCGCGCTTTTCGGGGTATGCAGTCAGAAAGCGTTCCAGATCGGCTTGCCCCTGAATATCAAGAACATTTTCAACGGCTGCGGCAAAATATTCTTCGTAGTTAACTTCGTTTATGCCGGCCTCAAGTTCAGCCATGCGGCGAAGGTTTTCTTTCTGTTCAAAAACAGGAAGCTCAACATCATCGGCCTCAAAAGCAGGCCCATCATAGCTTTCAAAAAGTTCTTTTAAGTCGGGATGTATATCAAGAAACGCAAACAGTTCAGCCGCCTGATCAGGTGTCAGTTGTCCCTCGTAGTAATCGAGGAACCAGGCTTCACAGTTATGACGGTTAATGTTCATTTTGATAATCAGTAAAACAACTCAATTAGTTTAAAGTACTTTTTCGATGCTTCCGATATAGTTTTTCAGGAATGTGCGGGCTCTGAAAATATACACTTTCACCTGTGATTCGCTGAGGTTGGTTATTTCGCCAATTTCTTCATACGAGTATCCTTCATAATCGCGCAGCAAAACAACGGAGCGCTGAATTTCGGGGAGTTTGCTTAAAGCTTCCTGCAGAATTTCTTTTAAGTCAGTGTATTGTTTGTTATGCGAAACCGCAATCATCGGAACTTCATCCATACTGCCCTGCCGCTTGTCCTTGCGCAAATAGTCAATCATTGTGCGGTAGGCCGTGGTAAACATGTATGACTTCGCATTCTTTGCTTCGGTTTCCGAAACTTTCAGCCACAGCTTTTCATACGTGTCCTGCACAATGTCTTTCGCTTTATCCTTATCCTTTACATTTTTAAGGATAAACCTGTACAGATTATCTGCATACAGATCTACGCAGCGGTTATACTCTTCAGCGGTCATGGCTGTTTGTTTTGCTTCCGTGTATATGACGGGCTTATTATAATAATAGTTACAGGCGAATATACATGATTTTGAAATGTTCAGATAATCAGCATAGTAACTTTACACAACTCCAATTATTAAGCTATTGTTAACCGATAAATTGAGGCTTGTTTTCTAAGTTTGGAATTACACATTCCCGTTAAATGCTCATTATTTTCCTTCGGATGACATCCTGCTGCCGATAAGTGGAGTAATTACACAAAGCGTTTACAAATAATTACCAATCTGGTCATTGAGTTATTAACAGACGTTCAAATTAGTTCATTAAGTATAACATCAAATAGATCTTGTAAACAATAGATAATCAATTAGATAAAATTATACGTTTAAAAAAATAGTTTACTTTTTACTTGTGATGAATAATGTAGATACATATATCGAAATTCCGAGAAAGTATTCTATCACGGGAGTGACAGAAATATGCCGGAGGGAAACATTTTCAGTACTTAAAACTGTGGCTTCGTCATACATTTTGTTGACTTCATCGGTAATTGATTGGGATAGTAGTTTTGTATGTATTGTTTTGTTATACGCTAATCGCAATTACTTTTTTAGGAATTGTGTAACGTAAAGGTTAGGTGGAGTTAATAAAGGTTTGGCGTGCGCGCCAAAAGCAGGGGAAGGCGCCGCGCACTACCCGGGTGATTCTGGAAACAGAATCACCCGTTTTTTTTAAATCTATTGATGTGATCAGGCCACAGCTTGCTTCAGGGCTGCAAGAAAATCAAGCTGTGTAGTTTTTGTTTTATCGGCGGCATACCAGGTGTGCACCTGTTCGATAAATTGCTCTTTAACCAAGCCCTGCTGTTTCCAGTTATTTATTTCTTGCTGAAGCACCGCTGGGCGCGGCCCCCATTTCCCGAGCACGGCATTGGTTTCTGAATCCAGAATAACGATAATCGGAATAGCCCGACCGCCGTTTGTGAGGAAATGATCCATCACGTCTGTATGCTCATCGCGAAGAATAACGCAGACTTTGGCAGCTGGCATTGCGCGGCTGATATGCTCGATTACGCCAAGAATTTGTGCCGCATCTCCGCACCAGCCCTCTGTAATAAAAAGGAGAGTAATAGGTTTTGTGATTTTAGATAGCGATTCCTGAACCTCCGGAAGCAATTGTGTGGTTTTACCAATTCGCTTCATGCGCTGAAGATTTAACCGCGCATAACTGATCATACTTTCCGACTGGTCGGAGCCGGTAGTTTTGTTCTGCTCCATTAACGATATAAGCAGATCATTGTAGCTTTCCCAGCTCATAGCTGAAGAGAGCAGTGCCGGGGTAATTTCCGGAAGAAGGGTCGGAGTTTCCATAATTAAGGTTAAACAAGCATCCTTAGCCGGAAACGTTCAGGACATGAAACCGGTTAGCGTACTTGTGGTTTTTCAATTTCGCATTCTACAATAAAAGCTTCGGGATATTCGGCTTTTATCTTTTTCAGAAAGCGGTATGCTTCAAGTTGTGTGCGGAAATCACCTACACGCACTTTAAAGTTTGGTGCATCATATACGATATAGGCATGGGCATCAGATGCGTATTTGCCCTGGAATTTTGATTTAATCGACTTCGCCTTGTCGGCATCTGCACCATAATGTATCTGAACCCTGTAGCCCTTGGTTTTGGTTTTTACATTGGCCTCAGCATGTTTGCTTACCGCCGTTTTTACCCGCGGATCCGCATTTACATCACGTTGCAAACTATCGGCCGAGGGGGTTTGGGCAAAGCCGGCCAGCGGGAGCAAAAACAAAATAAGGAGGAGGAAAAGGCGTGTCATCGGATACAAAATTAAAAATTATGCCTCAGCAGCAGGTTTTCTTTTTCGATAAATGCAAGGTCTGTGCCGTTATTTTCGTGTTCAGAAATGACCAAGATAAATGTGCAACAGGCGCTTACGGCTATAATCAAATTTTAACACTTATTTAGAATCGATATAAATTATCCGAACCAAAATATTTTTCCTCAGCAGGCGAATCGCAGAAGTGTGTTTCCCTTAAATTTGCCACGCCTTAACGTGTAGGGCACCCGGATATAAATGCCAACTGTCAACTATTCTTATATGAACAGCTCCCGGCAAAATGCGCGCCGCAAAGGTATCGCGCTTGCTTTTTCGCTGATTCTCTCCCTCTTCTTCAGTGCGTCTGTACACGCACAGGATGGAAAAGCGCTTTTCAAGGCTAACTGCTCGTCCTGCCACTATGCTTCCGAGAAAAAAGGAACAGGCCCCGGACTCAAAGGGGTTCTTGACCGTATTCCCGGCGGCGACTGGAAGTACAATTGGGTGAAGAACGCAGCAGCAATGAAAAAATCTGGCGATGCGTATGCTGCCAAGATTACTGCTGAGTACAACAATGCAGCAATGACTGCATTCCCCAGCCTGAAGAACGAAGAGATTGATGCCATTCTCGAGTATGCCCACAAAGGCGAGGCTCCCAAAGTTGCTGCAACCGCAACACCCGGTGGAACAACCGAAAAGCCCGAAGAAAAAGCAACTGGCAACACAACCTTCATGATCATTATCCTGATCGTTCTGGTTATCAGCCTTATTGCTATTCTCCGCTACACCAAGCTTAACCTCCGCAATGCGGTTAACGATAAAGAAGGTCTTCCGCAGGAAGAATCAATGCCGTTCCTAGATGCTGTTCGCCATTGGATGAACAACAACAAGCGCAAGGTTGCTCTTATCGGTCTGTTTATCTTCGGTGTGCTGATTGTTAAAGGCTGGTACGGTTTGCAGGGCGTAGGTATTTATGCCACAGAGGTTAAGAAAGACAAATGGGTAGGTTATAAGCCTTCACAGCCGATTAACTTCTCGCATCAGATTCACGCTGGTCAGAATGGTATTGATTGCAAATACTGCCACAGCACCGTTGAGAAGTCTAAAAATGCCAGTATTCCTTCTGTGAATATTTGCATGAACTGTCACAAAGCAATTGGAGAGACAGCTACTCCGGGCTCTAAAGAAGAAATTGCCAAGATCTACGCTGCTGCCGGTTATGATCCCGATAAGCAAACATACTCACTGCCCCAGCAGCCGGTGAAGTGGAACAAAGTACACGTTCTTCCCGATCACGTTTTCTTCAGTCACCAGCAGCACGTAAAAGTGGGTAAGGTAGAATGCGAAACTTGCCACGGCAATGTGAAAGAAATGACTGTAGCCGAACAACAGCGCCCGCTTACTATGGGATGGTGCATCACCTGTCACCGTGAAACCAATGTAAACACCAAGGGCAACGGTTATTACACCCAGCTTCACGAGAAAATGAAAGAGAAGTATAAAGGTCAGGATGCATTCACAGTTGCCCAAATGGGTGGCATTGAGTGTTCACGCTGCCACTACTAATCTGATACTGAAAAAAGCAAGCGTTTCCTAAACGATATAATCTGAATCGCGTACCCAACATGGCGAACGAGAAAACATACTGGAAAGGTCTTTCACAGCTGAGCGGCGACAACGCAGTTACCGAGAAAAATCAGCACGAATTTGCCGAGTACATTCCGGTTGAGCAGTTCATGGGCGACAAAGCCACACTTGAGCAATCATCAACCAGCCGCCGCGACTTCCTCAAGTTTCTTGGTTTCAGCACTGTAGCTGCTACTCTGGCAGCCTGCGAAGCGCCGGTAACCAAGGCCGTACCTTATGTTAACCGTCCGGAAGAAATTACTCCCGGTGTGGCTAACTGGTATGCAACATCTTTTTATGATGGTCACGATTATGCCAGCATTCTGGTAAAAACCCGTGAAGGACGTCCGATCAAAATCGAAGGCAATGAAATGTCGAAAGTGACCATGGGCGCTGTAAATTCCCGCGTTCACGCTTCGGTACTTTCGCTTTACGATTCAAACCGTTTGCACGGCGTTAAAGCCAAAGGCGGAGTTGACAAGACCTGGGCTGATGCCGATGCGGCAATTGGTTCAAATCTTGCTGCCTCCAAAGGCATTGCCATTGTTTCTTCTACAATCATCAGCCCGGCTACAAAGCAGGTAATTGCTGAATTTGCAGCCAAATACCCGCAAACCCGCCACGTATCTTACGACGCGGTTTCGTATGCCGGTATGCTCAAGGCTAACCTCTCTTCATTTGGAGTGGCCATGATTCCGACCTACCGCTTTGATAAGGCTGAAGTAATTGTAAGCCTCGGTGCCGACTTCCTCGCCAACTGGCTTTCTCCGATGGAACACGCCCGCCAGTACGGCATGACCCGTAAAGTAGGCAAGGACAAGAAGACCATGTCTAAGCACTACCAGTTTGAAACCATTCTTTCGCTTACAGGTTCAAACGCCGATGAGCGTTTCCCGGTTAAGCCGTCGGAAATGGCACAGGTAGCGCTCGATATTCTTAACGGAACTAGCGGCAAAGTTGCCGCCGAAGGTGTTAAGAAAGTTACAGCCGCTCTTAACAGCGCAAAAGGTAAAGCACTTGTTGTTGCCGGTTCTAACGATGCCGCGCTGCAACTTGTGGTGAACGAAATCAACAAAAAGATTGGTGCTTACGGCACTACTATCGATACTTCTGTTCCCGATTATACTCATCAGGGCGACGATAACGCACTGAAAACACTTACCGACGACCTCAATGCAGGCAAGGTAGATACAGTGATTTTCTGGAACAGCAACCCGGTTTATACCGCACCGGCAGCACTCGGTTTCGACAAAGCAGTTGCTAAGGCTTCACTCAAAATTTCGTTTGCCGGAATTATGGATGAAACCGCTGCACTTTGCGACTGGGTTTGCCCTGATCACCACTACCTCGAATCGTGGAACGATCACAACCCGCGCAAAGGAAGCTACAGCATTCAGCAGCCGGTTATCAATCCGCTTTTCAAGACCCGCCATGCACAGGAAACCCTGCTGCTTTGGTCAGGTAATAAAACATCTTACTACAACTACCTGCAGAACTACTGGAGAAGCAATTTCTTCGGTATGCAGAGTGCCTTCGGCGATTTCGCTCAGTTCTGGAATCACTCGGTACATGACGGAGTTGCAGAACTTCGTGCGGCCGCTCCGGTTGCAGCACCGGCTGAAGAAACACCTCGTTTTGTAGCCCCGGTTGAAGTTGCTGCCGATTCTACTGCAACCGCCACTGCCACAGCAGCTCCGGTTTTCAAATCAGGCATAAACCTCAACGAAAACATCCGTTTCACCGGCGGCACACTTTCAGTTGAAGATGCAAAATCACAGCTTGCTTCACGCAAAGGTGGAGCAATGGAAGTTGTGTTTTATCAGAAAACAACAATCGGTAACGGTAATCAGGCCGGTAACCCGTGGTTACAGGAAATGCCCGATCCGATTTCAAAAATTACCTGGGATAACTACATCACCATGCACCCGCTGGATGTGAAAGAAGGCAACTTCTTTGGCATGGTAGAGGGCAGCGACAACAACCTGATGGTTCGTTTCGACCAGATGGAAGACGAGCTGAGCGTTGCACAGGTAAACATTAATGGTGTATCCGTTGAGCTTCCTGTTTGGGCACAGCCCGGTCAGAAGCGCGGAACCATTGGCATTGCTCTTGGTTACGGCCGCAAAGGCGTAGGCAAAGCTGCTGAAGGTCGCGGTGCAAACATCTATCCCGCAGTAGCATTGGCCGCTTCAGGCACCATGAACTACGAAGGTTATGATGCCAAAATCACCAAAACCGACAAAACATACAAGATTGCTGCTACCCAGACGCACCACACGCTGATGGGCCGCAACGAGGATATTATTCGCGAAACAACACTGGCTGAATATGCCAAGGACGAGCGTGCCGGCAATGCGCCGATTATGCTTGAAACCTACAAAGGCAAAGCCCATGTTGAAGATGTGAACTTGTGGAGTGATTTCGACCGTCCGAACCACAAATGGGCGCTTGCTATTGACCTGAACTCTTGTATTGGCTGCGGTGCTTGCGTAGTAAGCTGCACAGCCGAAAACAACGTTCCGGTTGTTGGTCCTGACGAAATCCGCCGCAGCCGCGAAATGCACTGGCTCCGTATCGACCGCTATTTCAGCAGCGAAACGGTGAAAGAAGTGGAAGAAGAAAAAGGCGAAATGGGAACCAAGGAGCTTTACCGCAACATGGAAAACCCGGCCTTCGATAATCCGAAAGTGGTGTTCCAGCCGGTTATGTGCCAGCACTGTAACCACGCACCTTGCGAAACTGTATGTCCGGTAATTGCTACCAACCACAGCAGCGAAGGTCTCAACCAGATGACCTACAACCGTTGTGTTGGAACACGTTACTGCGCAAACAACTGTCCGTATAAAGTTCGCCGCTTCAACTGGTTTAACTATGTTGATTACCACCGCTTCAAAGACTTCAACCCGTCACAGGATGAAGTAGGGCGTATGGTGCTCAACCCGGATGTAACCGTTCGTGCCCGCGGTGTCATGGAAAAATGCTCAATGTGCGTACAGCGCATTCAGGGCGGAAAACTTGAAGCCAAGAAAGCTGGTGTTCGCCCGGCCGACGGAAGCATCAAAACCGCTTGCTCGCAGTCGTGCCCGACACAAGCCATCTGGTTTGGTGATCTCAACGACGAAAACAGTGCAGTGGCTCAGATGGAGAAAGACGGACGCAAGTTCGAGCTTCTCGAAGTTGTGGGTACACGTCCTTCAGTGTTCTACATGACCAAAGTGTGGAACCGCGAAGACAAAACCGCACACGTATAATCAGAATTCCGAAAGAAGAATAAAGCAACAGCATAAGCTCAGTTAACGACACTATGCAACACGAATCACGATACAGGGACCCGCTGATTCTTGGCAACAAGAGTTACAGCGATATCACTGCCGACATCGCCCGTCCGATTGAAGGCAAGGCCAATAAACTTTGGTACCTGGTATTTACCATTGCCGTAGCCACTTTCCTTTGGGGATTCGGCTGTCTGGCATATACCATTGGTACCGGTATCGGTCAGTGGGGCGCAAACCGCACCGTAGGCTGGGCTTGGGACATTACCAACTTCGTTTGGTGGATTGGTATCGGTCACGCCGGTACACTGATCTCAGCGGTACTTCTGCTGTTCCGTCAGAAATGGCGTATGGCGATTAACCGTTCAGCTGAGGCGATGACCATCTTTGCTGTAATGTGCGCGGCTGTATTCGTAACCATGCACACCGGCCGTCCGTGGCTCGATTACTGGCTTTTCCCGCACGCTAACCAGTTTGGTTCACTGTGGGTAAACTTTAACTCGCCGCTGACTTGGGACGTATTCGCTGTATCGACTTACTTCTCTATTTCGCTGGTGTTCTGGTACATTGGTCTTATTCCTGACTTTGGCGCTATCCGCGACCGTTTCAAGTCGCAGGGCAATCTGGCAAAAGCAAAAATTTACCGTCTTCTCAGCTTTGGCTGGAGCGGTGGTGCCCGTCAGTGGTCACGTTTTGAAGAAGTATCGCTTGTACTTGCCGGTCTTTCTACACCGCTTGTATTCTCGGTTCACTCTATTGTATCTATGGACTTTGCAACCTCGGTAGTACCGGGTTGGCATACCACAATCTTCCCTCCGTATTTCGTTGCCGGTGCTATTTTCTCTGGTTTTGCGATGGTAGCAACCCTGCTGCTG
>JBKDHA010000036.1:0-6347 GCA_046335555.1 Bacteroidota bacterium | reverse complement strand
CACGTAGGCGGTGCCGAACAGGTGCATGCCGATATTGTACGCGTTTTTTCAGACGAAAAACCAATTGTAATTTTTTCCGGTTTTTCGGAGAATGAAAAATTTCTGCATCTGTTTGAATCCAATGCACAGGTGCTCAATATTCCGGCGCTGCTCAATCATCCGTTTACGCGAAACCGTGCGCGCAGGCAGCTTTGCAATTGGTTTGCACAAACAGAACAGCCTGTTTTCTTCGGCAGTAATGCAGCGTTTTTTTACGATATGCTTCCGCTGCTTCCCGAAAATGTGAAGAGCATAGATTTGATTCATGCGTTTAAACATCAGCCCGGCGGCAATCTGGCACATTTGCGCTACCTGAATTTCATGCCGAAACTGACGGCCCGTGTTTTTGTTTCGGAAGCAGCGCGGCAGGAGTTCAGCACATTCTGCTTTCACAACAATATGCCGCAATCGGAACGCGAAAAATTAGTGCTGATTTCCAATGCTGTTGCGAAAGTCGAATCTTCGGTCAAACCACTAAGCCATCCAATCGGCATTTTATTTGTTGGCCGCAACAGTGCCGAAAAACGATTGCCTCTTTTTCTGCAGTCAGCAGCAAAACTTCAGACCTTGCATCCCGGCAAATTCACCTTTACCGTTGTAGGTGCAAAGCAAACATCGCCCGAATACGGATTTGTGAATTTCAGGGGCGAGATTTCGGATGCAGCCGCTATAGCCGAACACTATGCAGCGAATGATGTGCTTGTGCTTACCTCATCGCGCGAAGGTTTTCCGATGGTCATCATGGAAGCCATGATGCACGGCCTTGTAGTTATTGCAACACCGGTTGGCGATATTCCGAACCGGCTTTCAGCCGTCAACAGCATTGTGCTTTCATCAGCTTCTGAAGAAACTGTTGCTGACGAAATTGTTAAAACACTGCAGCAGCTTTCTGAAAATCCGCAGCAAGCCGTTGAACTGAAAAAGGCGGCTAAACAGTTTGCAGAACGAGAGTTTAGTACCGAAAAATTTATCCGCAGTTACCAAAACTTGTTAAAATCCGGGAATCCGGAATTTTGAAAATTGTAACCGGAGCGGCATTCTGTCCGTCTTTGTTCATAAATGCCCCAACTTTGGCATATCCCGGAACGGCTTTTGCACGTAATATTGAAGTTCCGGAACATTTATGGACTACATCGAACTCGACATACACATAGAGCCGCGCTATCCGGCGGCAGATCTGCTGATTGCGGAGCTGAGTGAGCTTGGCTTTGAAAGCTTTGCAGATACCGCACTCGGCTTTCAGGCATACATTCCGCAGCGCGATTATTCGGAAAGCGTTCTGACACCGCTGCGCGAATTTGATGCTTCACTCGGCAAGTTAAGCTGGACCGAAAAGCATATTCCGACGCAAAACTGGAATGCGGTTTGGGAAGCTGATTTTCAGCCGGTTGATATTGGCGGCGTTTGCCAGATCCGCGCACCGTTTCATGCTCCCGCGCCCGAAGGCATCATGGATATTGTGATTCAGCCGCAGATGTCGTTTGGCACCGGGCATCATCCCACCACGCATCTCATGGTGGAGAAGTTATTAACAATGCCGCTTTCTGGCAATACAGTGCTTGATCTGGGAAGCGGCACCGGTGTGCTGGGCATTCTGGCTTCGCTGCGCGGTGCTGCCGCTGTTGATGCTGTTGATATTGAAGCTCCGGCGGTTGAAAATGCCCGCGAAAATGCAGCACACAATCCGGGAGCACAAATCAGCGTTTATGAAGGCGACATCAGTTTCCTCGAACAAAATACCTGGGAGGTGATTATCGCCAACATCAACAGAAACGTGCTGCTCGAAGCAATGCCCGGATTCGGGAAAGCACTGAAACCCGGCGGCACTTTGCTGCTGAGTGGTTTCTTTACTTCCGATATCGCCGCACTTACCGAAGCCGCCGCAATGCACGGAATTAATGCAATACAAAGCACATCAAAAAACGAATGGGCTTTGCTCGAACTTACCCGAATCTGATTACGACAGCCGAACTACGATGAACATGCGTTTTACTTATATCTTCCTTTTTCTGCTGGCTTTGCTGGTAAATGTGAATACCGCAAAAGCACAGCAGGTAATGCCCAAAGCATTTACCGAAGACCCGGTTAAGTTTATCGAAGAAATGAAAAATTTCTTCGACAGTTACGACGGTAAAGCCGGCCGCGAATACATTGATGAGTTTAATAAACTCTACTGGCTTTCGGGAAAAGTTACTCCCGAGATGAAAACCATGATGTATCAGAATTCCAATCTGATGATCAAGAAAAAATTCAGACCACAGCCTGAGTTTTATTCCTATTTCAACACAATTAAAGCGCTTGCCGATAAAAGTGTGCCGCAGGCAACCATGAACGCCTGGCAAACTTGCTTCAACAAGATCGGAAGCGGAAGACTGAACAAACCGTTCAGCGATTTTATTAATCTAGGCGAAGGACTTTTTCTCGACAATAAATTCTATCGCTCTCCAACTGCAGAGTGGAAAGTAACAGGCGGATCTTGGTCGTTTGATTGTGATACTTCGGCGGTTATGCGTTTTACAAACGTAACGCTGATTGGTTTTGCAAAAGGCGACAGCACAGTTATTTCAAATACTTCGGGCGTTTATTATGTGAGTACCAATAAATGGGTTGGAACAAAGGGCCGGGTAAATTGGAAAAGGGTAGGGCTGAATGAAAACGATGTTTATGCAGATCTGAATAAATATACCATTTCCGTAAAGCAGGTAAGCTATACTGCCGATACTGTTACTTTTGTTAACCGCACTTACTTTCAGGACAGACAGCTTCAGGGAAAGCTTACGGAAAAAGCAGTTCCGGAAGGCACAGAGCTAAAATCGGCCTTCCCGAAATTTGAATCGTACAGCAGCCGCTATCAGATCAAATCCATTTACCCGAATGTTGATTTTGAAGGCGGTTTTACTCAGCTGGGTGCGCGTTTCATTGGTTCAGGATCTAAAGAAAATCCTTCTCGATTGTACTTTAAACGAAACGGGAAAGACTTTCTTACCGTTTCTACAACAGCTTTTTCATTCAGCAAAGAGCGTGTTGCAGCTTCAAATGCTGCGGTGAAATTTTCGCTCGACAACGATTCAATATTCCATCCGCTTGTAGAGTTTAAATATTTTGTGGACACAAGTAAAGTAGAGATTTACCGCAGCGAGGAAGGCGGATCGCAAGCTCCGTTCTACAATTCGTTTCATAAAGTGGATATGTATGTTCAGTTGATCACCTGGTACACCAAAGATCAGCAGATACAGATAGGTACTTTGCCAGGAAGTACACAAGCACAGGCAACATTTCCGTCTGATAATTATTACCGACAGTATCAGTATGATCGTTTGCAGGGCATGGAAAGTATCCATCCGCTCATTCGCATCCGAAATTTTGTGCGCGACAATGGCGGTCGGCGTGTATTTACAACTCCTGAACTGGCCAGCCACTGGAAAATTCAGCCCGAAAATCTTCGCCCGCTTCTGGTGGTGCTTTCCAATCAGGGTTTTATTTTTTATGATCCTGTTCGCGATCAGATCATTTATAAAGACAAAACCGATTTTTACATTGCCGCTCGTGCAGGTCGCGCCGACTACGACAATATCGAGTTTCAGTCGAACGTAGCTTCAGGTGCTGCCAATGCAAAAATGAATCTGCTCAACTATGATCTCACCATTTTCGGTGTAAAAGAAGTTGCCATCAGCGATTCGCAGAACGTGGTTGTTTTCCCCGATAAAGACATGATTATTCTGAAGAAAAACAGAAATTTTTCTTTTGAAGGCTCTGTAATGGCCGGTCGTTTCGATTACTACGGGCGTTTATTTACGTTTGACTATGAGATGTTTCAGATCAACCTGAACAACGTTGACTCGGTGCGGATTTATGTTGACGGAAAAGAGCGCGACCCGCGCGATCCGAAAGGCGGATTTAAGCAAGAGAAACTGAGAAGTGTAATTGAAAACCTGAACGGAACACTGAAAATTGATTACCCCGGAAATCGGTCCGGTATTAAATCGAAAGACTATGGACAGTATCCGATTTTTAATAGCGAGAAGCCTTCATTTGTTTATTACGACAAACCGAATGTTCAGCGGGGTGTTTATAACCGCGACAAGTTTTATTTCAAAATAGATCCGTTTACGATTGACAGTTTGGATAACTTCAGTACGGTTGGTCTAAAGTTCGGAGGCGTATTGCAAACTGCCGGTATCTTGCCCGAAGTGCGCGATTCTATTGGAGTTATGCCCGATTATTCACTTGGCTTTATTAAACAAGCACCTCCCGGCGGTTATCCGCTTTACGGCGGAAAAGCAAAGTTTACCAACACGATTAATCTGAGTAACCGCGGACTTCGCGGCAACGGTGAGATCAAGTATATTACATCAACCAGCATTTCAAAAGACTTTATTTTCTTCCCTGATTCGATGAACGGAACGGCTCAGTCGTTTGTGATTGAAGAGCAGAAGGGAAGCGGAAAAGTAGAATACCCTGCTGTGAAATCGGTAAACGATTACATCCACTGGATGCCGAAGAAAGATTATATGCAGATTACGAGCAGAGATTCGTTGTTCGATGTGTTTAATGGAAAAGCAAGGGCACAGGGTACGCTCACGCTTTCGCCAAAAGACTTGCGGGCAAAAGGAACTTTAAGTTTCTCGAATGCCGAAATGGATTCGAAGAACATGGTGCTCAAACAGCATGTAGTTGATGCCGATACGTCTGATTTCAGATTAAAAGCATTAGAAATTGCCGGACTTGCTTTCTCCACACTCAACGTAAATGCGCATGTTGATTTTGATAAACGTGAAGGCGATTTTAAAGCCAACGGGAAAGGATCAGTGGTTAATTTTCCCGTCAATCAGTATATGTGTTTCATGGACAATTTCAAATGGTACATGGACAAATCAGAGATTGAGCTGAACGGTGCGCAGCAAGGAAAGCAAACAGCAGGCGGCGATAAAATTGATCTTGAAGGGCCGGAGTTTATTTCTGTGCATCCGCGTCAGGACTCTCTGCGTTTCCGTGCTCCGAAAGCGAAATACGATCTTAAAAACTATATTATTTATGCCAAGCAGGTAAAAGAAGTGCTTGTGGCTGATGCCCGCCTGATTCCTGACAGTGGTAATGTAACTATCGAGAAAAATGCTGTGATGCGTCCGCTTGAGAATGCCAAGATTGAAGCAAACGTTGTGACCAATTACCACAAGCTGTTTAACTGTAAAGTGGAAGTATTCTCGCGCAAGAGCTACAAAGCGACAGGCGATTATGCGTATGTAGATGAACTGAAGAAAGAGCAGATCATTCATTTCGACCGAATTGCGCCTGATACAGCCGGCCAAACGTATGCCGAAGGTAATATTGTAGACTCCTCGAAGTTTATGCTGAGTCCGGCTTATTCGTACAGCGGTAAAATTATTCTGGCGGCCAGCGATCAGTTCCTGACGTTTGAAGGCTCTGCAATGCTTACGCATGATTGCGCTATCGGGAAACGCCGATTGCGTTTCAAAGGTGAAATTAACCCGGGGCAGATCTACATTCCTGTTCCTGCCGAGCCTACCGATGAAAAAGGCGATCCGATTATGGCCGGCATTATGAGTACGCTCGATTCGACACACGTTTACGGCGCATTCCTTTCGCCCAAAAAACTGAGAACAGATGTAAACGTGGTTACCGCCGATGGCTTCCTGTATTTCGACATAGCATCGCGCGAGTACCGCATCTCGAACAAAGAAAAACTCATTGAGCGCTCTTTACCCGGCAATTACATCAGTTTCAGCACCAAAACCTGTTTGATTTACGGCGAAGGTAAAATGAACCTCGGGGCTGAGCTGGGCCAGGTGATGCTGATGCCCGTTGGAAATGCCACCCATAACACTGTAACACAGGTAACTACCTTCGATGTTGTGGCCGCTGTTGACTTTTATTTCGACGACGGGCTGCTCGATAAGCTGATTGAAGATGTAAATGCCTCTACCAGCCTGGCACCGTGCGAAGTAGCTCGTCCAACCTTCGAGCGCGCACTTACTGAAATGGTGGGTAAAGAAAAGGCCGATAAGTACGTTACACAGCTCAAACTCTACGGCCAATATAAGAAATTCCCCGACGAACTCAAGTTCACCTTCTTCTTCACCGACCTCCAGTTAACCTGGAATCAGAAGACCCGTTCATACATTTCGAGCGGAAAACTTGGCTTGGGTAGTATCGGTAAGACACAAATTAATAAATTTGTACCTGGCACCTTCATGCTGGAGCGAAAGCGAAGCGGTGATTTGCTTACAATTTATTTTGAACTTGACGGCGGAAAGTGGTACACATTTACCTACACAGCAGGTATAATG
>JBKDHA010000035.1:0-42212 GCA_046335555.1 Bacteroidota bacterium | reverse complement strand
GTACAGCATACTCAGGATCCATGCCGTTGGAGAAGAAGAACGAAAGATTGGGCGCAAAATCATCAATGTTCATGCCGCGGCTCAGGTAGTACTCTACAAACGTAAATCCGTTTGAAAGTGTGAGCGCAAGCTGCGTTATCGGATTGGCGCCGGCTTCGGCAATGTGATAACCTGAGATTGAAACGGAATAGAAGTTCCGCACTTTCTGATCAATGAAGTACTGCTGTACATCACCCATCATGCGCAGCGAAAACTCTGTAGAGAAAATACAAGTGTTCTGCGCCTGATCTTCTTTAAGAATATCGGCCTGCACTGTGCCGCGCACTTGCGAAAGTGTATGTGTTTTGATTTTCGCATACACATCTGCCGGAAGTACCTGATCGCCGGAAGTACCGAGCAGCATCAATCCCAAACCATCATTCCCCTGCGGCAGTTCGCCTTGATAACGCGGACGTGTAATGCCACGCGCTTCCCAAAAAGCATTGAGTTTTTTCTCAACATCTTTCTCCAAACCATTTTCGCGAATGTAACGCTCGCACTGCTGATCAATTGCTGCATTCATAAAGAACGCTGCGAGAATGGCTGCAGGCCCGTTAATCGTCATTGATACCGATGTTTTCGGATCAGCAAGATCGAAACCGGAATAGAGTTTTTTGGCATCATCAAGACAGCAAATACTTACACCTGAGTTACCAATTTTTCCGTAGATGTCTGGACGATATTCAGGATCGCGGCCGTAAAGTGTAACTGAGTCGAATGCTGTGGAAAGACGCTTCGCGGGCATTCCCAAACTCACGTAGTGAAAACGTTTGTTGGTCCGCTCCGGCCCGCCTTCGCCGGCAAACATACGTGTTGGATCTTCACCTTCGCGTTTGAATGGATAAATGCCGGAAGTATAAGGAAACTCACCGGGCAAATTTTCCTGAAGTAACCACTGAAGCACATCTCCCCAAGCCTCGTAACGCGGTGTAGATACTTTGGGTACAAGCGTGTGCGAAAGCGATTCGTAACGGGTTGCGATCTTGATTTCTTTATCGCGCACTTTGAAAATATAAAACTCGTCTTTGTACTGCTGCGCTTTCGACGGCCAGTCTTCAATGAGTTTCATGTAACGCGGATCGAGATCGAGTGCCGTTTTTTTGTACTGCTCTTCCAGCAACTCAATCAGTTTTTCATCTGCTTTACTCTCGCGCAATGTATCAATTGATTTATGCATTGCATATAACTTCTGAGCTGCTGCCGATTGGTCTTTTACGCGCTTATCATAACCCCGGTTATTTTCTGAAATCTCAGAAAGATAACGTGTACGTGCCGGAGGAATAATGTAAATTTTCTCAGATACTTCGCCCGTAATCTGAAAATCTGTTTTGAGATCCGATTCCGTTTTCTTTGCAACCGTTTCAATAATGGTGCGATACAAACGGTTCATGCCCGGATCATTAAATTGCGAAGCAATTGTTCCGAACACCGGAAGCTGTTCATCTTCGGTTTCCCAAAGCTGGTGATTGCGTTTGTATTGTTTGCGTACATCGCGCAATGCATCAAGTGCGCCGCGTTTATCGAATTTGTTGAGTGCAATAATATCAGCAAAATCGAGCATGTCGATTTTCTCAAGCTGAGTAGCCGCGCCGTATTCGGGTGTCATCACATACAAACTCACATTACTGTGCTCGATAATTTCGGTATCACTTTGTCCGATGCCCGAAGTTTCGAGGATAATGAGATCGAATGTTGCGGCTTTGAGAATATCAACTGCTTCCTGAACGTGTTTCGATAAAGCAAGGTTGCTCTGGCGTGTAGCCAGCGAACGCATATACACACGGTTGTTCGAAATTGCATTCATCCGGATACGGTCGCCGAGGAGCGCGCCGCCGGTTTTGCGTTTCGACGGATCAACCGAAATGATGCCGAGCGTTTTTTCGGGGAAGTCGATCAGAAAGCGGCGCACAAGCTCATCAACCAGCGACGATTTTCCGGCTCCACCAGTGCCTGTAATGCCGAGCACGGGAGTTTTCGATTTTTTTGCAAGTGCTTTTATCTCAGTAATAGCACCGCTGTGCTGATCGCCAAAATTTTCGGCAGCAGAAATTAACCGTGCAATACCTTTATGGTCGCGGCTGCTGATGTGTTTTACTTCGCCGTTCAGGTTTTCGCCTGTAGCGAAATCACATTTCGAAAGCAGATCGTTTATCATTCCCTGCAAACCCATTGCACGCCCATCATCAGGATGATAAATGCGTGTGATGCCGTACTGTTGCAGTTCTGCAATTTCTTCAGGAAGAATTGTTCCGCCGCCGCCGCCAAAAATTTTGATATGCCCGCATCCGCCTTCGTTGAGCAGATCAAACATATATTTGAAAAATTCCATGTGCCCGCCTTGATACGAAGTAATGGCAATGGCATTGGCATCTTCCTGAATTGCACAGTTCACAATTTCGGCAACACTGCGGTCGTGACCGAGGTGAATGACTTCAGCACCGCTGCTCTGAATAATACGGCGCATGATATTGATTGCCGCATCATGCCCGTCGAAAAGAGAAGCTGCGGTTACAATTCTGATCTTGTGCTTGGGTGTGTATGGTTGTGCGTCCTGCATAGCGTTCTTGATAAAGGGGTGAGTAATGTATTATCTCTGTTTTCGCTTTAGATAATGAACAGCAGCCATACAAAAAGGTCTTAAACTGCCATTTTGGGGAGTCGTCCAGTATTCTATTTCTTCTTGAAGGTTTTGTTGAAGTCTGTCCTGATTTTCTTTATTCTTTTTCTTTAAACGTTCACTAGCCTCCTCAATAATAGCTCTCCGTTGACTAAGATATCTTGGGTTATTATCAATTAGCTTCAATGTTATAAAGTCATTTTCCCAGTTTTTATCATTAAGATAATAGTTACCATCATCAAGGATTTCTACAATCGTTTCACAGTCTCTATGGCGTGGATCAGATGCAAAGGGGAAATTCCCCTTTTTGCTACTGCAACCCTCTCTACCACTGCATGAAGCTAATAAATTCATATAATTAGTTTGCTCTCTTTCATGCTCCTCTATACTATAATGACTTTCATTATAGAAAGGATGATTTGTTGTATTTATATATCGCCTTTGAGGAATAAAATGCTCTGGAGTTACGTCAGAAGATCCCTTTCGATTAATTTCAACCATGCAGTAACAACAAATATTAAACTGTTCATTTGCTAAATTTTTCGGCAAAGATTCATGCTCATTATCATTATAAAACTCATCTTTAGGAGGATTACGAGTATATATAGGATATAGCCGTCCTAAGTTTTCCTCTGGATTCCAAGACCTTTTGTACCGAACTAACCAATCGGGACAATTAGCAATATGTTTACGAATATATTTCATCAGACTTCCAAATATTCAGATAAAATACTTTTCGCTCTTAATATTTCAATATCAGTTGCACCCATTTTTTTCTCTAATTCCACGAGAATTCCCTGAGCTAAATCAAACTCTTTTTTCTTTAAATGAATGTAGAAATTTTTCAATTGATTTACCACAATGAGATTGCGTTCTCTCTCATCAAAAACTTCTGATAATATGGAGTTTGAATCACGACCATTTACATAAATTTCAGAAGGTAAAATTTGATTATTTATAAGGAAAAATAAATTTTCCTTATCTACCGAACCAACTACCTGAGGTGAATGAGTAGTTACAATAAATTGAATAGAGGGAAAGGTTTCCATTAACTGTGGCAAGATTAGCCTCTGCCACCCGGGATGCAAATGCTCATCAACCTCATCAATCATTACTACTCCTTTTGTGAGTTGGAGTGCTTGTTCTCCAAGATGTGGATTGAGCAATACACATTGAAATGCGATTGTCAGACAAGTAAGCAACATTATTCGCTGACCGTCGCTCAACTGATCTAAGGGTATCCTGACCTTATTATTAAACAAAAGAACTAATTTTTCTTCTGCGCTATCAAAATAAAGGCTTTCGGCTCCGGGCATAAATGATTTGACTGCTTTACGAATCAAATCAAGTATGCGAAAATCTTTATTTAGTCCTAATGTTTCATTTTGAAACTCGTTCAGTACCATTTTCTTGAACCAGTTTTCAAAAATATAGAATACCGATTTTTCATTTAATGAGTTAAAATATCCTCTATATCTTTCCCCTACAGCCGGCTCATCATAATCCTTTCGCTCAACTTTAAATCTTCCAGTAGGTAAGTATAAAATAACTGGCAGATCAAAAATTGTTGCGCTCGCAACATCCTTTTGCACTTTCTTTCCCCAATTCTTAATAGAACCAGAAACTGCAAAACTCCATTTGGAGTGCTTTGATTTATCAAAAATTCTGCTTCCCGAAGTTTCTGAAAATTCAAACTCGATTTTGAGTTTGTCTTCCCTTGAAAAATATGGATCAGAAAAAGTATAACGCAAGTCGTCAAAGCCAATAGGCACTTGTTCATTTGTTCCAAAAGGCAATACATTTAAAATTGAACCGACAGCAATTCTACACGCTTTTAGAAAAGCTGTTTTACCGGAACCATTAATACCAACCAGTACGTTCATCTGAGGATGAAACTCAACTGAACAGTGCTTAAAGCATCTGAAATTGGTTATTGCTATTGACTTTAGGTGCATTTATTAAATGTAGGTGTGCATCAAAGGTACAGTTTACCTGTTTTTCCGCCAAACAGAAACGCCTAACGAACTGCGATTTTAAACACTGACTATCAATGCATTAATAAACATCAATCTTCAACGTGCAGCTTATGAAAAAACCGGTGAACAGCCGGAGCCAAAAGCACACCGATATTGGTAATGAAGGCAACACCACTGAAAATGGCATAAAGTGAAGAGAAAATCTTGCCGCCGTCGGTTTGTATTTCGGCCACAGGACCCATGCCCGAAAGAATCATGGAAGCATTATGCAGCGCGTCAATCCACGTCAGATTACAGAAAAAATGATACCCAAAAATGCCAAGTCCGAGACAAATCGTTAAAAATAAAATGCTCAAAACGAGATTTCGGTATATTTGTTGATAGTAAACACTGCGCGGAGCAAGCGGCTGACGTTTGTGCTCGTACATTGAATTCAGATTTTAGCTGAAAATACTAATTCCTAATCAACATGCTGCTGCGTTTCGCACTTCCGATAACTATTCTTTGCATCTCTGCCATGCCGGATAATAACGTGCTTACACGATGCACAACAAGTGCCGGCGATGATTCGGTAAAAACAACAGTCACTATAAACCGCGAAGGTGTTTGCAATCCGCAATTCATTGCAGCGCTCAAAACCAGCGGTTGTGCCGGAAGTATTGATATTATTGACAGCATGCTGATTCTCGAAAAAACAGACACTGCTTTTTTCCCGCGCCTACTGGCAACCGAGAACGAACGCTTTACGGGAGCAACATCCAAACAAACAATTCAGTTGATTGTAAAACGAACAAGCTACAGTTCGCTCGCATTCAACCTTAGTTTTCGCGAAGGCAATAAGCAAACTACTTTCAGAGGCGAAGCCCATTTGCGGCCTTGTTTCTTCATGGCTTCCGAAATTGATGAAACACCCGAAGGCGACAGCTACTCAGCTAATGAATATGTATATACTTCTGCCGACGGAAAAGAACAGATTTCTTTTCGTGTTGGTGAAAGTGATGGAGCCGCGATAAAACTCATTGTGCTTTCGCCACAAATTTCACTTGAACTTGAGCAATCGCCGGTGTTGCGGATTGCGCGTTAATCACTGTTTCTTCATCAATGATCATTCGTTTATTCATAAGCATTTTCGGGTTATTACTAATCCTGTCTTGCAATAATCAACAGCCTTCTGAAGAAAATATTACCGACTCTCTTCAGACAAAAAATACGTCTCTTACAGTCAATCATCCCGAAAAATTTGACGCTGAATTTTTACGCGGTTTGGACGAAGACTGCAATGTGGGGCATATTCGTATAACCGACAGTATGATGATTTATCAGACTTCTGACACTGTATTCTTTCCGCTTTTCAGAGAATACAACAACTTAGAATATACCAATAAAGAAGGAGTAATGCTTTTAATAAGCTGGCTCAACTACAACTCGATTTCAACACAAATAAGTTTCAAAGATCAAAATGGCCGGGAGCAGAATTTCAGTAAAAAAGCCAGCCTCAATAATTGCTTCTTTTTCGGAAATGAGTCTTTTAGTATTGAGTCGGACTCATCTGGTATGACAATACGTGATATGATAATGGGTACTGAGTTTACTTCTTCTGATTCCTCCACAAATGTTCAGGTAATCATTGACGATGAAGACTGGAAATACTGTAATTTAAGATTCACAAGCCCCAACGGTTCTCAAAGAGATATCATCCTATCAAAAACCAACTAACTAGTTTCCAAACTTCTCCTTTAGCCATTCCACGTACTTCTCAATATTTGCAAAGCGACTGTACTCGGTTTCAAAATCATCCTGCTTTTCACCGTAGCGGAGCGCGTGCATGAAAACCGTATTGCCATTTGCATCCAGCCATTTCTTTAACCGAACAGGATAAAGCGAGTCGCCGATTTTTTGTTCACGCGCCTGCTCCACAATTCGCGAATACACTTCATTTCGCTTTGCAAGACCTGTTGTTGTATCAATTTTCGCAGGAAACGACTTGAATAAACTGTCGAGTTGTTTTGCTGCACTGAGCATAAAGAGTTCGCGGTTACGATCTGCAACCATGCCGTTCAAATAGGTTTTCAGTTGCGGCGAATTTTCGCCATACTTCAATTTTAAAAATTCGATAGCGCCTTTTATTCCAACAAAGCTGGCGAGGTTTTCGTTGTACTCCACATTATCGGTTACAAAAATAGTTCCGTGTGTAAGCTCGTGAATAATGAGTTCAGCCAGATCACCTTCATTGTAGTTGAGCATTTGTGAAAGTACCGGATCCGGAAACCAACCCAGTGTTGACCATCCCGCCGCGCCGCCCAGATCGGCATCGTAGCCCTCAGCAATAAGGCGCTGCTTTTCAACTTCAGCAGGTGCTTTCTCGAAAAATCCTTTGTACGGCATCTTACCCAAAACCGAATAACTCCAACGGTAAGGCGTAAGGCTGAATTTCTCGCAGGCACTCACCACATAAATTGCCGGCTTGCCTTTTTGTTCGTAAAATGCCGAGTAATTATCGTTGCGTTTCAAACCGAGTTTGTCGAATGCAAACTCACGAATTTCGAGAATTAGTCGAAGTTTTGTTTTTACTGAATCGGCAACCTGATTATCAGCCAGCACTTCTTCAATCGGCCGCGCACCATAAACAATATCAAGTTGCCCCTTGCCCATTTTCAGGCCATACACCAGCAGCGAAATGTTGAACAGCGCAAATACGAAAGCCGGGAGCAGCAGGACATCAGCAAAGACAACAAAAAACTTTCTTAAGCGCATACTGCAAAGATGGAGATTCTGTATCAACATCCGGCCGGATGTTGATACAGAAAGCCTGTCTTTTTCGAGCCGGAAGTTGGTACAGAGTGCAAAGCAAAAATCCCCATCTTTGCAGTATGCACCGCATCCTGCTTCTGCTCCTCTTCCCTGCACTCCTGAAAGCACAGATTCCGGTGCAGCCGCAATTACGCGCCCTGCTTTCCGACACACTTTCCGAATCTTCTGCTCTCGAATACGTTAGCGATACCAGCCTTTGGTCGCACAACGACAGTGGCGATCCCGGCCGCATTTATCAGCTTGACACAAACGGATTCATCCGCCGCACACTCAATCTGCGCGGGGTAACGCCTTTTGATACCGAAGACATTGCGCAGGACAATGCAGGGAATATGTACATCGGCGATTTCGGAAACAACGGAAACAACCGCACTGATTTAACAATTTATAAAATTCCGCCGCCTCAAAGCATCATCGGCGACAGCATTACGCCTCAATTAATTGAATTCAGTTTCGCTGATCAGACGGCTTTCCCCCCGCCTTCTAACGAACAAAATTTCGACTGTGAAGCCATGTTTCATTACAACAATATGTTGTATGTATTTTCAAAAAACAGAGGTACTTCAAACTACTCACGAATGTATAAAATGCCAGACACAGCAGGCGTTTACAGCCTGATGCCGGTTGATAGTTTTGACACACAATGGTGGGTTACTGCAGCCGACATCAGCCCATCAGGACATCGCATGGTGCTGTTTTCGGAACTGAATATTTACCTGTTTACAAATTACACCGGCGACAATTTTTTTCAGGGTAATGTTACGCACTTTACCATGTCGCCCTACACGCAAAAGGAAGCCGTTGTATTTGTCAACGATAGTTTGCTTTACCTTACTGACGAAGTACTTTTCAGCACCGGCGGAAAGCTTTACGGTATTGATCTCGCAGCAGCACTTTCAGTCAGTTCCAACATTCAACAAAACAACATTTCATTCCAACTTATTCCAAATCCCGCAGTCGATTTTCTGAGTATTCAAAGTCCCGAAAGCGGCTACAATTGGGAAATAATTGATGCAACCGGCCGCATCGTAAACAACGGCATTTCATCCGAAAAAACAGCAATCATCAACACATCAATTTTAACACCCGGCCTTTATCAGGTGCGGATAATCACCACAACCAACCAAACAGCTACTGAATTACTCATAAGAACAAAATAAAACACTCCCAAGCTTCCGCATCAACTAAGGATACACTTTACACTTCTGAGCGGTAGTCGAAAAAACACTTTACACCTTCCACTTTACACTTTACACTTTACACTTTACACTTCTTAAAAATGTTTTTTATTCTTTCAAAAGTTTTCGCATTCCTGCTCATGCCTTTTACCTGGGTAATGCTGCTGCTGCTTTGGGCAATTTTCAGTAAAAATCCTGTAGTTAAAAGACGTGCGCTGCTGGCCGGAGTAATAGTACTTTACCTGTTCAGTAACAGGTTTGTGCTCGACACTGTAATGCGCGCCTGGGAAATTCCCGCCACGCCCGAACCGGCAGCCGGAACTTACGATGCAATTATTGTTCTCGGCGGAACAAGTGCGTGGGATGAACAGCTCGACCGTGTACAGTTTACACGCGGCGGCGACAGGCTTTTTCAGGGATTGCAACTGATGCGTAAAGGTGTTGCACCGAAACTTATTTTCACGGGCGGCTCCGGAAGTTTGCGCAGCCAAGATAAACTCGAAGCCAACTGGATAAATAGCTGGCTGAACCGCGCCGGGCTTAATGATTCGGGCATCGTATTTGAAAACAAATCGCGTAACACGCACGAGAATGCAGCTTTTACAAAGCCTTTGCTCGGAAATGGAAGCGGTCGGTACTTGCTGATTACTTCTGCATTTCACATGCGGCGCTCTGTGGCCTGCTTCGCAAACGAAGGCATTAAGGTTGTGCCCTACTCTGCCGACCGCTACTCAGGCGGGCCGCGGCGCTATCAGCTTGATTATTTGCTGCTGCCGGAGTCAGACGTTATGCAAGGATGGAATCAATTGATGCACGAATGGTTCGGCTGCATCAGCTATTCGATTTCAGGGTATATCTGAGCAGTTAGTTCGTTTGCTTTGCATACATACCGGGCAGCTTTTTTTCTTCCACTGGTTTCACTAAGTAATAATACCAGCGAATTTCAAATGTAACTATATCAATTTCGGTTCGCTGTATTTTATCCTGTAAAGGTGTAAATGCAGTGCCGCTGAGAAGTCCAGAAGCACGAATTGAAAGATTGAAATCATTATTTACTGTATGCTTTCGCCAGCGGTAATACAAGTACTGACCATCTTCAAAGAACTCAATTTCAGGCACAAACCTGTTGTTCAGGTATTGCGCGAAAAATGCTGAATAGTTCTCTCCGGTTTTCTCATTTACCAAATCAATAAACTGCTGCGACGAAATTTCTGAACGATAATAACGTGTTGCAAACGTTTTAATGATGTCGAAAAACAATGTGTCGTTGTTGATGCTGTTTCTGAGTGTATGCAGAATCCATGCACCTTTCATATAAATATCGCTGTCTTTGTAATTGAAATAGCGGATACCTTTTTCACCAACAACCGGCCTGCGGTTTACAATGTATAAGCGCTGGTTCAGTAAGTAATTTTCATACTTTTCTCTTCCGTATTTGTGCTCAACAAACAATGCTTCGGAATAGGTTGCAAAACCTTCATGCAACCATCCATCGGCAAGATCAGATGCTGTTACACTATTGCCCCACCACTCGTGCGCGGTTTCGTGTAAGATGATATAATCAAACCCGTACTGAAAATAGTTTTTGTAGCCATTTCCGTAGGCAATAGCACTCTGATGTTCCATTCCCGCATAAGGCGATTCTACTAATTTAAAGCCGTCTTCGTACCACGGATATGGGCCGAAACATTTTTCATAAAAGGCAATATGTTCTTTCACTTGCTTGAAATGAATTTTCGCCTTTTCATAGTTATAATCCAATACATAATGGTTCAAATCAAGCGTCTTTCCGGTTACCGCACTTTTGTAACTATCCTGAAGCAGCCTGAATTTCCCGACATAAAATGTAACGTTATACACATTAATCGGGCAACTCAGTTTCCAACTCCATGTAGTTTGCTTTTCATTAGCTGATACGGTATCTGTAAAACGCCCGTTACTTACACCTGTCAGTCCTTTCGGAATGGTGAGGTGAATATTCATTGAATCCGGCTCATCGTTCATGGCATCTTTGCACGGCCACCAGACTCCGGCTCCTTCGCTTTGGCAAGCTACGCCCATCCACGGTCGTTTCAGATCATCGGTCTTGCGCACAAAACCACCGCGCCACGGCGGACGTTTGGCATCAACAGGTGTTCCGGTGTAGCTAAGTTTTATCTGCACCGTTTTACCAGCATCAATTACACGATCGGCTTTCACAAAAACAGTGTTGTATTTCCACGAAAAACGTACCGGCGACCATTCCGCATTTTTATCCATGCGTAAAGCGGCGGTAATCATTTGCATGTTCTCTTTCAGATCAAGCTGAAATGAATCTGTAGGTGCTAAAATTTTTGCAGTAATGATAACAGTACCTGAAATTGATTTCTCTTTGAGCGGATCAGTTCCAAAATCGACAGAAAGATCGTAATGCGTTACATCATAACTATTACGCACAGCTGTTGATTCACCAAACAATGCCCGTGCGGGTGTTTTTTCGGGAAATTTACCGGCACGTTTGGGGTTATGAATTTTGAAGTGTACACCAAAAATACTGCATCCACTTAGCAGTGCAAAAAGTAACACTGCAAATAATAGCTTAGTTTTCATTGTTCGTTAATTTGCATACATAAAAAATCCCGGAACGAAACCGGGATTTTTTACACTTGATTAAAGTTGTGTAAGTTGCTCTTCGATTGACTTTATTTTTGCCAGTGTATCGGCTTCTTTGCGTCGTTCGTTTTCGAGAATTTCGGCTTTGGCATTAGCCACAAAACGTTCGTTAGCCAGTTTCGATTGAACAGATTTCAGGAAGCCTTGATTGTAGATCAAATCTTTAGTAAGGCGTTCTTTCTCAGCAGCAGGATCAACACTTCCGGCCAGCGGCACAAAATATTCCGTCGATTTAATGAGGAAACTCATTGCGCCTTCGGGCTTGGCATCAGTAAACGAAAGGTTTACATTGCCCAACTTCACAATTACAGCATCGTACTGAGCATCAGCAGCGCCTTTGATTTGCAATTCCAGTTTTTCTTTCGGCGAAAGGTTTTTCTGATTGCGGATGTTACGCACTTGTGAAACTGCTTCAGCAGCTTGCGCAAAGCGATCTATTACAGATGAATCGAAGCTGGTTTCTTTCGGCCACTCGGCTACAATGATTCCGTCTTTATCGGCACGCTCGGCCATGAGGTGGTAAAGTTCTTCGGTAAGGAACGGCATAAACGGATGCACAATTTTAAGCAGTTCGCCCAGATAGTGCATTGATGCATTATAGGTGATCTCATCAACCGGAGCAGATTGCCCTTCAACAAATTCAGGCTTTACCGATTCGAGATACCATGCGCAGTAATCATCCCAAACTAATTTGTAAGTGCTCATCAGCGCATCCGACAAACGGAATTTGGCAAAATGCTCATTAATCTCTGCCAATTGTTGCTGCAACCTTGCACCAAACCATTCGATAGCTGCTGTTGCTGCAATGGGTTGTGCCGCTGATTTATCTACAGTTAAGCCCCTGAGCATACGGTATGCATTCCAGATTTTATTGGCAAACTTACTGCCCTGCTCGCAAAGCGATTCATCAAACGGCAAATCGTTACCAGCCGGCGAACTCAGCAGCATTCCTACACGCACACCATCGGCACCGTACTTATTAATCAGATCAAGCGGATCGGGCGAATTGCCGAGTGATTTCGACATTTTACGTCCCTGCTTATCGCGAACAATTCCTGTGAGGTAAACATTGCGGAACGGCAGATCGCCGCGGAACTCATATCCGGCCATAATCATACGTGCAACCCAGAAGAAAAGAATTTCGGGAGCAGTTACCAGATCATTTGTCGGATAGTAATAATTGATGTCGGCATTGTTCGGATCTTTAAAACCATCGAACACCGAAATCGGCCAGAGCCATGATGAGAACCAAGTGTCAACAACATCATCATCCTGCTTGAGATCGGCAGCGGTAATGTTTGCATCAATTGCTTTTGCTTTTTCGAGCGCCTGTTCGGCATTCATAGCCACAACATGCTGACCGTTGGGCAGGTACCAGGCCGGAATTTGTTGTCCCCACCAAAGCTGACGCGAGATGCACCAGTCCTGAACATTTTCCATCCAATACTTGTAGGTATTGATGAATTTATCAGGAATGAGCCGAATGTTTCCGTTCACTACATTTTCAAGTGCAGGAGCTGCGAGGCCTTTCATATCAACAAACCACTGCTGCGAGAGACGCGGCTCAATAACTGCATCGGTGCGCTCAGAATGACCAACACTGTTGCGGATGTCTTCGGTTTTAACCAAATGTCCGGCAGCCTCGAGGTCTTTTACAATTTGTTTGCGAACAGCAAAACGATCTTGTCCGATATACAACTGAGCCGCAGCACTGAGCGTTCCGTTTGCATTCAGAATATCAATTGATTCGAGTTTGTGTTTTTTGCCGAGTTCGTAGTCGTTGCGGTCGTGAGCGGGTGTAACTTTCAGCGCACCGGTTCCGAATTCGCGGTCAACATACTCATCAAAAATCACCGGAACCGCGCGGCCAATCAACGGCACAAGTACGCGTTTGCCTTTCAGATGTGCGTAGCGTTCATCTTCGGGATGTACAGCAACAGCGGTATCGCCCAAAATGGTTTCGGGGCGGGTGGTGGCAATGGTTACGCGCTCCTCGCTGCCTTCTACCTGATAACTCAGGTAAAAAAGCCGCGAGTTGGTTTCCTTCATAATTACTTCTTCGTCGGAAACTGCAGTAAGAGCAGCCGGATCCCAGTTCACCATGCGGTGACCGCGGTAAACGAGTCCTTTTTCGTAAAGCTTAACAAAAACTTCGATAACCGACTCACTCAGATCATCTTCCATCGTAAACCGGGTGCGTTCCCAGTCGCAGGAAGCTCCAAGTTTTTTAAGCTGTTCGAGAATGATTCCGCCGTATTTATCATTCCATGCAAAAGCATGTTTGAGGAATTCTTCGCGGGTAAGATCCTTTTTATTAATGCCCTGATCGGCAAGCAGCTTAACAACCTTAGCTTCAGTAGCAATAGAAGCGTGGTCGGTGCCGGGAACCCAGCAGGCGTTTTTCCCTTGCATACGGGCGCGGCGGACGAGCACATCCTGAATGGTGTTATTGAGCATGTGCCCCATGTGCAGCACCCCGGTAACGTTTGGGGGGGGGATGACGATGGTGTAAGGCTCACGTTCATCGGGGACAGAACGGAAAAAGCCGTTATCCATCCACCATTGATACCATTTTTGTTCTGCCGATTGCGGCTCGTAAGTTTTGGGAATTTCGTACATTGTTTTACCTTCGTTATTGTAGCCTGAAAAAGGAAGACAAAACTAAGGAATTTTACGGCCATTTTGGTTGTATTTTGGCACGGTTTATGTTGTTTTCAGGTGTAATACTAAAACGAACCAAATACACACAAGTTCAACACATACAAAATGAAAAAGCTGTTTTTACTCGCTGCTCTCTTCTTCGGATTTACTGCTCCGGCATTGGCGCAGGCTCCTGCAACCTCAACAATGGATCGCCCCACAGCTCCGGTTATGTCTTTCGACCAGACCGAGTTTAACTTTGGCACGATCAAGCAGGGTGAAGTGGTAACGCACGAGTTTCGTTTCCGCAACACCGGCAAAGAACCTCTTATCATCACCAATGCACAGGGTTCATGCGGCTGTACCGTTCCCGAATACTCAAAAGAACCCATTAAACCGGGCGGAACAGGCACTGTTAAAGTTACATTCAACTCAGCCGGAAAACTGAACGTACAAGACAAAACCGTTACCATTACCTACGATACCGATAAGATCATTGTGCTGCACATGAAAGGCACTGTAGAATCGGCTCCCGCACCGGCATCTACCGGCACTACACCTGCTCCTGCTCCTGCTCCTGCATCAACACCTAAAGGCACAACAGCTCCTGCTACCACCAAAGCTGCACCGGTTCCGGCTGCTACTCCCAAAGCAACACCCCCGGTAATGCCTAAAGCTACTCCCAAACTCTAACGTCAACCATTCATCACTTTTGAAACCGCTTTCAATATGAAAAAGCTATTTACAATCGCTCTTCTTGCTGCCGGCTTTACAGTAGCAAATGCGCAGGCTCCCGCAGCCACCACCGCCAGCAAACCGGCTCAGAAACCGGCAGCTACAACAACAGCAAGCAAACCGGCACAGAAACCGGCAACTACAAAAGCTCCCGCTGCAACAACCGCTACTGCTGACAAAGGCACATCTACTGCGGATCTTGGCTACAAGTTCGACAAAATGGTGCATGACTACGGTACCATTAAAAAAGGTGCTGATCCGTATTGCACATTCAATCTTACCAATACCAGCAAAGAGCCCCTCGCTATTCAGAGCGCTACCGGTTCTTGCGGCTGCACCGTTCCTGAGTATCAGAAAGAGCCCATTATGCCGGGCAAAACAGTTGCTATCAAAGTACGTTACGACACCCAGCGCGTAGGTCCTTTTGAAAAGCAGGTAACAGTAATGTTCCAGGGCAAAGACCAGCCGGCCGTACTTAAAATCAAAGGCGTGGTAGAAGCTCCTCCGGCAGAAACACCGTTCCCGGCTCCCGGCACTACTCCGGCAAGCGGCGCACCGGTGAACAACGGCGGCGGATTCTAATCTGGCACACTACTTGATCTTTTGATCACATGAAAAAAGCACTCCTTTTACTCTTTGTTGCTGCCGGAATGGCCATAAGCGCCGGCACCGCAAAGCAGGAAAGCGGAACTCCCGCAGTTACATTCGAAAAAAGTGTAATTGATCTGGGAAATATCCGCAAAGACAGCGAAGCCATTTGTGAATTCAAATTCACAAACACAGGCAACGCACCGCTTGTTGTTCAAAGCGTGAAAGGACAATGCGGCTGTACTACTATTCTCTCCGAAAGCTGGTCGAAAGAACCCATTGCTCCGGGCGGAACAGCATCTTTTAAAGTCAAATACGATACATCAACCCGTGTGGGTATGTTTGACAAAAAGATTATGGTACAAACAAACGCAGCCGCAACACCTTTTGAAGTAAAAATCAAAGGCAACGTGCTTCCGTAACATATAGTATTATTTCAAAAGAAAGAGGAATTGCAGAAATGTGATTCCTCTTTCTTTTTATTTAAAATTAATCGCACTAACAGATCATGGCTTGATAATTGATCGGAATTAATATCCCTCAACATCAAAACGCCATGAAAAAACTCCTCTCTTTTATACTCTGCATTTTGAGTGCAGTATCAGTAAAAGCCCAAACAGCTTCTGCCAGCAGTGCTGATTCGAAAGCCACTGTGATGAAATTCGATACTGATACCATTGATTTTGGTAAAGTAATTGAAGGCGAAAAAGTAACCCGCGAATTTGTATTTACCAATACAGGCACACAACCGCTGGTGATTAAAAAAGTAATTGCAACCTGCGCCTGCAGCGAAATTGTGTTCCCAAAAACACCTGTTGCGCCAGGCCAAACCGGAACAATTACGATTACCTATAACACCGAAGGAAAATATGGTTATCAGAACAAATCGTTTTTTGTGCAGTCAAACAACCGCGATGGAGAAATTGTGCTCCACCTGAAAGGAATTGTTGATTACGACCTGAAACGCACGAGTTGTCCCACAGTAGTTGTATCCGACACGATGCCGAAAACTGCTGCAAAACCAGCTCCCGCACCCGCCAAACCAGCTTCTGCTCCAACTCCTGCAAGGCCTGCCCCTGTTATTGTTCCGGTGTATAAAAGCAGTCCGCCGGTAATGCCCCCACCCAGCTCTGCGCCACGATTTTAAAGCTGATTTTTACTTGCAAAAATTAACAAATCATGGCCTGATAATTGTTTCGAATAAAGCAGCAACAAACATAAAACAACATGAAAAAGCTCCTCTCTTTTGCACTGTTCATTTTTGGTTCGGTTACAGCATTTGCACAACCCACCTCCAGTTCAAGTTTAGATCCTAATGCTCCGGTTATGGAGTTCACCACCGAAACTATAGAATTTGGTGCAATTACGCAGGGCGACATAATAACCCGGGAGTTTAGATTTACCAATAAAGGCAAACAACCGCTCATCATTACCAATGTGCTTGTAACCTGCGGCTGCACAGATCCGCAATATCCTAAAACACCTGTGGCTCCGGGCAAAACCGGAACAATTACTGTAACCTTTAAAAGTGAGGGCAAATTGGGTATTCAGGATAAAGCCATTACCGTTCAATCGAATAACCGCGACGGCGATGTAGTTTTGCACCTGAAAGGTGATGTAAAAGCTGCATCCGCTGCGGAAGCTGCACCCAAACAAGCAGCACAAGTCGGAACCGATGCACCCAAACCGGCTGCAACAGCTTCAAAGCCTGCGGCAACCAGCACAACAGTGGCAAAGCCTGCCGCAAAACCGGCACCCGGAAAAGCAGCAGGTAAGCCGCTGGTAAAAAAAGCAGCCACATCAGCACAGAAGCCTAAAGCTGCTGCAACGACTACACCCACAACAACTACAGCAAAACCTAAAAAAGGTAATCTCTAAAAACTCAAAAGATTGAGGCGGGCGCAGGAACAAAAACCAGAGTTTACTTCTGTAAATGAGGATTTTTGTGACAAGCCCAACGAAGATATTTTGAGTTTTTAGAGATGATAAAAAGTAAGTTTGGTTAGAACATCCCCATGCGGGCGTTGCTTTGTTGGTGAGCAACGCCCGCTTTTTTTTCAATGAAAGCTTCTGTAATTCTTTTTTTATTAGCCGCCTGGCTCTGTTGTGGATCCGGCAGTTACTCCATTTCCGGTAATGAAGAAAAAGCAATTATGCTGTTCGACAGTACCGAAATCAGTTTCGGGAAAACAGTTCCGGGAAAAACAATTATCCGCGAATTTTATTTTACCAATACCGGAAATATTCCGCTGATTATTTCCTGCGTGAAAGCCTCCAATGGTTCATGTAGTGCCAGTTTCAACAATATGCCGGTGCTTCCCGGACATAGAGGAAAAATCATTACGTCATACAGCAATCAGGCTCATCCGGGGATAAAACGTTTTTGGTTTACGGTAGAATCAAATCATTACGCCGGGGCGGTAATGCTGTTATTAAAGGGTGAAATAATTCCCGGAAAGTAAACCGATGAAAAATTGAAGCAGTACAAAAAAAATTGCAGTCGCTCCGCCAAACAGGTTGTTTCCGTGGTAATGATGCAACCGGTAATTTTCTGGCCGGATTCTTGCAAAAGTTTACACTAAATTTGAGCTATGAACATCAGGCTTCTGCTTATACCTGTTTTGCTTTTCACACTGGCTTTTAAGCCCAAGCCGGCCTCTGGCCCGCAAATGAGTTTCAAAGAAACCAAACATAATTTCGGGTTTCTTCGTCAGGGTGAAGTAGTGAAGCATTCTTTCGTATTTACCAACACCGGCAGCTCGCCGTTAGTCATTGCAAAGGCCGATGTGCAATGCGAATGCACAAAAGTTGAATTCCCTAAAAAGCCCGTAATGCCTAATGGAAAAGACAGCATTGTAGTAACTTTTGATTCCAAAAGCACTATCGACAGGCAGGAGCGCACGGTAACAGTGAGTTCCAATGCACTCAACAATCCGGTTCAGCTAACATTTAAAGCCGTAGTGCTGAAACCCAAAAACAAGAAGTAAACGTTTGGCAGCGCAAAATTTTGACGAACTTTGGCACCTGAATCCGAAACGTCAATATCCTTAACAGGAAAGCGCAATACTCTATGCCAACAATCTCAGCCAAGGCGCACAACATGCCGCCTTCACCGATCCGCAAACTTGTTCCTTATGCCGAACAAGCCAAACGCGAAGGCCGCAAGGTGTATCACCTCAACATTGGTCAGCCCGACATTAAAACACCGGAAGTAATGCTGAATGCCATCCGCAATTCAGATATTACGGTAATCGAATATTCGCACTCGGCCGGTATCGAAAGTTACCGCCGCAAATTAGCCGGCTATTACCAGTCGTTTAATATGCCGGTGCAGTTTGAAGATATTATGATTACCACCGGCGGCTCAGAAGCTATTGAAATAGCTATGATGACCTGTTTCAATGCCGGCGATGAGATTATTATTCCGGAGCCGTTTTATGCCAACTACAATGGATTTTCGTGTGCAGCTGATGTGGTTGTAAAACCCATCCGCTCAACCATTGAAACCGGATTTGCATTGCCGCCGATCAGCGAATTTGAAAAGCTGGTTACTCCAAAAACCCGCGGCATTATGATTTGCAACCCGGGCAATCCTACCGGCTACCTCTACACCCGCGAAGAACTGGAAGCACTCAAAGAACTCGTTATCAAATACGATCTCTTCCTGCTCAGCGATGAGGTTTACCGCGAGTTTTGCTACGACGGCAAACAATATGTTTCAGTAATGCACCTTACCGGTGCCGACAACAATATTGTTCTGCTCGACTCCATTTCAAAACGCTACAGTGCTTGCGGAGCGCGAATCGGCGCATTGATTTCGAAGAACAAAGACGTAATGGCCGGCGCTATGAAGTTTGCGCAGGCGCGTTTGAGTCCGCCTACATTCGGGCAGATTGGTGCTGAGGCTGCGCTTGACACACCGCAATCGTATTTCGATGAAGTGAAAGCCGACTACACTGCGCGCCGCAACTTCCTGATTGAAGCACTCAACAAAATGGAAGGCGTGTATTGCCCCAATCCGAGCGGCGCATTCTACTGCATTGCCCGTTTGCCGATTGACAATGCCGATAAATTCTGTCAGTGGTTACTCGAATCGTTTAACCACAACGGACAAACCGTAATGCTTGCTCCTGCAACCGGATTTTATTCAACTCCCGGAGCAGGCATCAACGAAGTTCGTTTAGCCTACGTGCTCAATCTGGATGATCTGAAAAATGCGATGGAATGCTTGGATGCCGCGCTGAAAGAATATCCGGGACGAATCCACTAACAATACTGGGCTGCCAATTGGCAGCCTTTTTTTTAACCTAAATCGTAAAACATGATTAAACAACTTGACCCAAGAAAATTATTTCTGATCGACAGCATTGGCGCTGTTGTTACAGCATTGCTTACCGGTGTATTGCTTGCGCAGTTCGAATCATTTTTTGGTGTGCCTGCGCCAACGCTTTATCTGCTAAGTATTGCACCCGCGTTGTATGCCGTGTATTCGCTTGTGTGCTATTTGCGTTTCCCCTCTTCATGGCGAATGCTTATGCGTATTATTGCTTCGGCCAATTTATTGTATGTGATTGTGGTGAATGTGTGGATGTTGTTTTTTCAACCGGGAATTACGGGTTGGGGGATGATTTACTTTGTGGGAGAGTTTTTCATTGTGGCCGGAATTGCTGCAATTGAATTGAAAACGGCGGCGCGTAAATAACAATCTCATAACGGTTCACATATAACATTAATAAAACAAGCGAGGCGAATCAAAAACAGATTCGCCTCGCTTGCATTTTAGTTCAATCAAATTAATTGACCACAAATGGTTTTGTTCTTACAATTCCATTTTGGTCCAGTCTGATAAAATAAGTTCCGGCAGCCATAGCCGTAAAATCATGTTGGAACTGATGAAAACCGGCATTCATACTTCCCGAAGAAAGTACAAGTACAGTTCTTCCCTGAGCATCTGCAATGCTTGCAGCCGTTTGTCCAGCTTCTGGCAAAAAGAAACTAAATGTTGTTACCCCATGAGAAGGCACCGGATACGGCGCATAAAGCTGCGGAGTTTGAACAGGAAGATCAGGAGGAATAAACTCCTCTTCTCCTGAAATTAGTGTTGAATCAACTATAATGTTTTCGTCGCCTGCCTGATAAGGCATATAGGCGAAATACACGACCAGCATTTCATCGTTTGTAGCTTCGCCGGCATTCACCTGTATCGGCGGGAAGCTGGGATTCCACGGGTTATTGGAAGTGTTGTCGTAGAATGCATCAGCATGTACAACGCTTCCTGCTGGGACACGAATCAACTGACGGAAATTATAAAAGCCTTGCCAGTGAAAGTTCCAATCAGGAATGTCGATAAACGGAATCGTGTCGCCATTCGGATCAATGGCATAGGATTTAATGGTACGCCCGATCAGGTGCATGTGCGGGGCAACGGTAAGTACAGTAACATCGGCATTAATTGCCTGCTGAGCGTGATAGGTGCGTGTGGCGTTGGGTGGAATGTTGATAGGCCCGTTGGTGAGGTTGGACCAGTAATTGAGTACCGGATCTAAAGTAACATCGCGCACAGTTCCGCTGGCGAATGTAAAACGCACCTGCGTACTATCAAGCTGATTGAATGTTCCGGCGGGGTAATGAATTTGCATAATGATATTGGTATTGGCCTGCAAACGAATACCCATTCCGGCCGGCAATTCATACATTCCTTGTCCGGGCACCCAACCGGTTACCAGCGTCGCCGTGAACGAACCTACACCTCCAAAACTTGTATATCCGGGTCCCGGATCAGCATTATCGAGATTCACACAGGTATTGGCTACATCCTGATAAATAAGGGCGTGGTGCACAATGCTTCTGTTGCCCGGCAGCACTTCTACTTTGGTAATGAATTCATCGTTTGCCAATCCCGAAGGCATTACGAAACAGCGATACAAATCGGCTGAAGCGTTTACAGTGTAGAGCGGCATTTGCGAAACCATATCCGGGCTTGGCATTTGCGAGTTGCCGGTATAAACCGGAGGAGTTGGAGCCTGTGCAAGATTCCCGGCTACTGATCCGCTGTCAACCCAATCAACAATAGTTTGAATTTCTTGTGCGGAAAGCAAACGCTCATGCGTGAACCGCTGATAAGCCGGATCGGGCGGCCAAGGTGGCATAGTGCGGCTTTGCACTGATGTTTGTATGCTTTGCGTAACCTGCATCGCGTCAGCATACGTCATCAGCGAAAAAGGTGCGATACCGCTGGGATTGTGGCAGCGTGTACAATTGGCGTAGAAAATGGGAGCTACATCATCGGCCCAGGTTGGAGCCTGCGCGGTGAGCTGCATTGTACTAACGGCAGCAAAAACAAAAGCAATCAGTTTTTTCATGGTAATGGCAAGTTACGCTATTTCAGGTGAAGCAAGAACAGAGCGAGAAACAGAAAGAGAGCGAGGATGATGCGAATATTTCGCTCTCATTCTCGCTCTCTGCTTTCGCTCTCGCTCTGTTTCTCGCTCTGTTTTTACTGTATTTGTACTGGAATGACCTGAACGCCTGTGGTAGTTACCACGCGAACCAGATAAGCGCCGGCGGCATAGCCTTTGAGCGAAACCGGATAGTTGCCTTTAAGCAATCCTTGCGCTTGTGTGCTAAATATTGTTTCTCCGAGTACGTTGGTAATGATAATGGTGGCATCAGTTACATCAGCAAAATTATATACCAGTGCAAACTCGCCATTGCTGGGGTTGGGATATACATTTATGCCGTTTACAGTAGCTTCGGTGATTCCTGTAGTGAAGTTTATAAGCACTGAAGCGGTATCTGAACAACCGTTTGCATCGGTAATGGTTACAGTGTAAGTGCCGGGCAGAAGGCTGTCGGCAATCATTGAAGTATCACCATTGCTCCAGAGGTAGGTAAACGGAGATGCTCCGCCGCTAACTGCTGCTGTAGCTTCACCATCGTTGCAACCGCCGCAGGAAGCAAGTGTGTTGTTTGTAGCTGATGCAGAAGGTGCATTAAGAAGGCAGTTCGGGCCGAAATTCGGACGCAACACGAAGGGTTTGTTAAAGCTGGGTACTGCAAAAGCTTCAACATTAGCCCAGCCTCCAAAAGGCGAAGTTGGCCAGTTAACCCAGATTTTTCCGGTTGTGAAAATATCGTTCGTGTTACCAATCTGAATTGTGCTGTCGTTGACAAACTCAACTCCGCAAACAACATAAGTTCCGGGATTGAGAATAATTTGACTGCTCATCGGAATGGTATAAACACGCGCACTGTCATCCTGATAAGCTATTGTATCTGTACTTGCGATAATTACATTGGGAGTTCCGTTGGGCAGTGTGTTGTAAACAACATTTGCATACGGACGGCCTGTATAACCTGCGTTTACAAAAGATGTGATTGAAGTAAGTACTGTTGTTGCAGTAACTTCAAAACTCTGTCCAACATATCCGCCATTTCCGGCACCGATGCCCAGGCCACCAGTTACTGAACCATTATCACGCGCATAAGTTGTGTCGGTGACAAAAACAGGTAATGCCCAAAAATCGGTATCGTTAGAGGGTACAATATCTGTTTCGTTGATAAGCGGAGTGAAGCGGAAAAAATAAGCATCTTCTGCCGAAGGTGTAAAATTGCCGGCATTAAAAGTAGCAACACCACCCGAAGCAAGTGACGCAACCGGAACACTTGTTGTTGTGTAAACAACAGTATTGCTGGCATTCAATACATCAGCTTTGAGGCGAACATTGGTAACGGCTTGCAAACCATTGTTGCGAATATTAGCTACAAGCGGCATTGCGGTTGCCTGTGCAAGCGGAATTTGTGTGTACTGCGAAACAGTATCAACAACAGTTACCTCTGCATCGTGGTTCACCTGCACTTCTACTTTTACATCATCAATCAGCAGAAGAAACATATTGTTGCTGTTGTTGCGGAAAGCAATGTAAACCGACTGTCCGGCATACGCATTCAGGTTTACGGTGCGTGATGTCCAGGTTGTGTTTTCAGCTGCAACAGAGAAAACCTGAGTTGAGTTTGATACCTGATTTCCGAGAACGCCGTTGCTTCCTGTTGGCGGGCCCTGCGCTGCTGTCATTACACGTATTTCATAGCCGTCGGGGTATATCGGATCATAGGCTACAGCATTCCAGCTCAGCACACAGTTGGCCGGCAGCGGACCAATTACTGGTGTCCACATCCAATCGTCGGCAATGCCTACGGGGTTTGTCCATGAAGTACTGAATGCACAAGAGTCGGCCACATTGAAAGAAAAATCTTCGCGGCGCTCCCAGGCATCATTTACATAAGCAACTCCCACATCCGGAGCACGGTTATCGACATTGCGCAGCAACCATCCTGCAGGAAAAGTATAGGTTCCGGCACCACCGGCAGTTGAGCCACCGATTCCGTCAAAATCTTCCTGAAAAATAATTTGTGCGTCGAGGGTCAACGTTGCGGCAATACCGCAAAATAGGGTAAGGATTTTTTTCATGTGTTAAATTAAGGTGATGGTGCTAAGTTACTCAAAAACATTTGTAGTAACCTTTATCAAACACCTATCATCATTCAAAATCACTATAAAGCAGGTATTTCTTCCTGATCTGCTTGTACTTTACAAGACCAGGCTCCCAGATTTTACGGATCTCGTCTTCGCTTGTGCCGGCTATAATCTGTTTGCGAAATTCGGCTGTACCGGCAAGTTTCTCGAAAAAGGGATTGAAAAAATTAGCTTTATCGGTCATATCCTTATAAGCACCCATCATCCAGAACAAATACAACTTTCGGTAATCGCGCACATACATCATGGCAAAATCACGGAAATCATGCCCGTAACATAGCTGTCCGTTGTACGGCGGATTAGTAGAACCTGTTCGTGGTGACGGTGTAAACTTAAACGGCGCCTGCTTTAGATCGGGATGGCCGATTACCTGAAACGGAAAGTCGGTTCCGCGGCCAACACTTATTACTGTTCCTTCAAAAAAGCAAAGCGAAGGATAAAGATAAACAGCCGTCATATTGGGCAAATTGGGAGAAGGTGCAACCGGAAGCTGATACCAGTCGCTGTGCGTGTAGCCTTCGCAACTCACCCAGCTCAGGTCGCATTTGATGCCGCCGGTGAGCCAACCTTCATCGTTCACCATTCGCGCATACTCGGCTACGGTCATGCCATGAACAACGGGAACCGGATGCAAGCCTACAAACGATTTATACTCGGGCTGAAGCACCGGCCCGTCCACATAATACCCGTTCGGATTGGGCCTGTCGAGCACAAGCAGTTTCTTCTTTTGCTCCGCGCAGGCTTCCATTACATACGTGAGCGTAGAAATGTACGTGTAAAACCGCACGCCAACATCCTGAATATCAAACACAACTATATCAATGCCTTTAAAGTCTTTTACAGTCGGTTTTTTATGTTCACCGTAAAGCGAGATAATTGGCAAGCCTGTTTTAGCATCCTTGGCTGATGCTACTTTTTCGCCGTTTGCAGCCATACCGCGGAATCCATGCTCGGGTGCAAATATTTTTTTTACCCGGATGCCGCTGCGCAGCATTGTATCGAGCAAATGCGTTTTGCCAATCATAGAAGTATGATTAGCAACAATAGCTACCGATTTCCCCTGCAGCATCGGAATCCAAACCTCTGTGCGCTCGGCACCGGTGCGGATATCGGCATCGGTTTTTTCAACGTTTTGTTTGGGTCGGAGAATGATTTGCGCCGGCAACTGAACCGCAGCAAAAAACAATATGAAGAATGAAAAAAGGCGTACTTGTGTTTGCATGACCGAAAAGTAACAAGAATCGTGCAACCATGCAGCGGCATTCTGAGGCGATAAACCGTATTTTTACCGCCGCATGGCAGAACGCTGGCTTTTTGAACGACTTATTTCCCGCCGAATGACTGCGCAGACAGCAGCTTCGGGACGTATTTCGCGGCCAATTGTGCGCGTGGCTGTGGGCGGAATTGCAATCGGGCTGGCCGTAATGCTGCTTGCGCTGGCGGTGATGAACGGGTTTCAGGGCGAAATTCGCAAAAAGGTTACCGGCTTCGGCTCGCATATTCAAATCACCGGCTACGACAGCAATGAATCGCTCGAAGCCGACTCGATGAGCAGATTTCAACCGAGTGTTGATGCGCTGAAGCAGCAATCCAATATCCGCCACATTCAGGTTTACGCCACAAAGGCCGGGTTGGTGAAAGCCGGCGATCAGCTTTCGGGTGTGGTGCTGAAAGGCATTGACAGGGATTTCGACTGGAGCTTTTTCAAACAAAATCTCCGCGAAGGAAATATCATCAATCTTCCTGCTGACAGTGATTCGTCATCAACCGAGGTACTTATTTCGCGATTTATCGCCAAGCGGCTGAAATTGAATGTTGGCGATAAGTTCAGAATGTATTTCCTGCGCGAAAGCGAAACCCGGCAGCGCGCATTTAAAGTTGCAGGGATTTATGAAACCGGCCTAACCGATGGTTTTGACGACCGGTTTATTATTTGCGATATCCGTCAGGTGCAAAAACTTAATAACTGGAGCCGTAATGCAATTGCCGGTTTTGAGGTGCTCGTAAATGATTTCGATAAACTCGATGAAACTACCGAGATTGTTCGCTCAGAAATAGAGGTGAATTTATATGCCGAAAGTATCCGGGAACTAACGCCTCAAATTTTCTCGTGGTTAGATGTGCTTGATGTGAATGCGCTGATTATTATTGGTCTGATGCTTTTTGTAAGCATGATTAATATGATTTCTGCATTGCTCATTTTGATTCTGGACCGGACATCAATGATTGGTATTTTAAAAGCTATGGGCGCTGCCGACAGGCAAATTATGCGTGTGTTTTTACTTCATGCTTCTAAGCTCATTGCTTTGGGAATGCTGATTGGCAATATACTCGGGCTGGGGTTGTGTGTGCTTCAGAAACAATTCGGCATTGCCAAACTCGATGAAGCTTCTTATTACCTGAGCAGCGTGCCCGTACAGATTGACTGGTGGCAGGTGCTTGCTGTAAACGCAGTTACCTTTGTATTGTGTCAGTTGGCATTGTTGCTCCCGGCATTGGTGGTGAGCAGAATTTCGCCGGTAAAAGCGATTCGGTTTAGCTGATTTTTATTGAATTGCTTTCACACTTTTACTTTCTGAGAACGACAATTTCTTCAACTCTTTATCAGCGTATTCTCTCTTCTCCATTTCACTCAAATTATACCCGATCGGGTATATAATTCTCATTTTTAACGTTTTTATACCCGATCGGGTATAAAATCTGCATTTTAGCAATAATTATACCTGATCGGGTATAATTTTAAGACAATTCTGTATATTTATACCCGATCAGGTATAAAATGGACTTACACAACCTAATTAAACAGGAGAGAAAAGCGGCCAAGCTCACACAGCCCGAACTGGCGGAAAAAGCCGGCGTGGGTCTTCGGTTTGTGCGCAATCTTGAACAGGGTAAAGATACCCTGCGAATAGACAAGGTTAATCAAGTACTCCGCTTATTCGGACTGAAGCTGGGCGCTGTTGCAATTGAACAAACAGACGCAGAATAATATGAGACAGGCGGAAATCAGATTTAACGACAAACTCGCCGGCATTCTCACTGAAAGCGAAAGCGGATATGTGTTTATGTATGACAGTAACTACTTGAACTCAGCCAATGCAATAGCTGTGAGTAAAACGTTACCGCTGCAAAAGATCGAATTTAAAAGCAGTATTCTTTTTTCTTTTTTTGATGGATTAATTCCCGAAGGCTGGTTACTGGACATTGCCGAACAAAACTGGAAACTCAATGTTCGAGATAGAATGGGGTTATTACTGGCTTGTTGTAAAGATTGCATTGGTGCTGTATCTGTTCATCCTTTAACTCCGAAAAATGATGAATAAGTGTTTATATTGTTACAATACTTTGCTTGATGATGAAATTGACTTTCATACAAAGTGTAGCAAAAAAATGTTTGGAAGTGATACACCCCCGCTTCTTGAATACACGAGTGAACAGATGTATCAACTTGCTTCCGAAATCATAAGAAGTCAAGTTACTGTAACCGGAGTACAACCTAAACTTTCACTTACAATAGGTAAAGGAGAAACCGGCAGTCGGAAACTAACGTTGGTAGGACTGTGGGGTAATTACATCCTGAAACCTCCCACAGAACACTACAAGCAGCTTCCTGAGGTTGAAGACTTAACAATGCATCTGGCCGAACTTACAGGAATAGAAACAGTGCCGCACTGCCTTATGCGCCTGCAATCGGGCGAGCTCAGCTACATAACGAAACGGATAGACCGTGCAAAAAAAGCAGCAGTACACATGGAGGATATGTGCCAACTTACCGACCGGCAAACCGAACATAAGTACAGAGGCTCTTACGAACAAATTGCCAAAGCAATAGGGAAATATTCGGCACAACCAGGTTTGGATATTGTTAATTTCTATGAAATAGTTGTGTTTAGTTTTCTGACTGGCAATGCGGATATGCACCTCAAAAACTTTTCGCTGATACAACGGATGGCAAATACATTTGTTCTTGCACCGGCATACGACCTTGTGGCTACAGCACTTGTAAATCCGGGCGATACAGAGGAACTTGCGCTGACTCTGAACGCAAAAAAAACCAAAATAAAGCGAAGTGATTTTGAAGTCGCATTTACAACTGCCGGATTAACACCCAAACAGCAGGAAAATATCTTCAAGAAAATGTCTCGTGCCAAAAGCAGCTGGCTGGATTTTATTGATAAAAGTTTTATCGGAAGTGATATGAAAATACAGTTTATAGAGTTGATTGAGTTGCGTTCAGAAAGGCTGGGTATTTGACAATCTGCACAATACTCATATTTCCTCTCCCCGCCTCAAAACCTTACCTTTGCCCCACATTTCAAAACCTGCCCGAACGTGACACCTGAAAAGCTCGTCTTCGACAACATTCTCCAGACCATCGGAAATACTCCGCTGGTACGCATCAACAGCATTACAAAAAATGCCACAGCGGCAAAAGTATATGCCAAGATTGAAACCGTAAATCCCGGTAATTCAATCAAAGACCGCATGGCGCTTAAAATGATTGAGGATGCTGAACGCGATGGCCGTCTCAAACCCGGCGGAACTATTATCGAAGGCACTTCGGGCAACACCGGCATGGGCCTGGCTATTGCAGCCATTATTAAAGGCTACAAATGTATCTTCACCACTACCGATAAACAATCGAAAGAAAAAGTAGATGCGCTGAAAGCCTTTGGTGCCGAAGTAATTGTATGCCCCACAAACGTTGACCCTGAAGATCCGCGCTCTTACTACTCCGTGTCATCGCGCCTCGAACGCGAAGTACCAAACTCCTGGAAACCCAACCAGTACGACAATCCCTCAAATGCACAGGCGCACTACGAAAGTACCGGCCCCGAACTCTGGGAACAAACCGAAGGTAAAATCACGCACCTTGTAGTAGGCGTGGGCACCGGCGGCACCATTTGCGGCACGGCAAAATACCTGAAAGAAAAAAATCCGGACATCAAAATCTGGGGCATTGATACCTACGGATCCGTGTTTAAGAAATACAAGGAAACGGGCATTTTCGATAAAAATGAAATTTACCCGTATGTAACCGAAGGCATTGGTGAAGATTTTCTGCCGCAAAATGTAAACTTTGATCTGATTGATCAGTTCGAAAAAGTAACCGATAAAGATGCTGCAGTGATGACCCGCCGTATTTCGCGCGAGGAAGGCATTTTTGCAGGTAACTCTGCCGGTTCGGCTATGGCCGGACTTTTGCAGCTTGCACACAATTTTAAAGAGGGTGATGTGGTAGTGGTTATTTTCCACGATCATGGCACACGCTACCTGGGTAAAATGTTTAACGACGACTGGATGCGCGAGAAAGGATATCTTGACCGCACCGGCATGACTGCAAACGACCTTGTGGCCGCAGTAAAATCGGCGCCGCTGCAAACGCTTTCAGTAAGTGATACGCTTGAAACGGCGGCAAAAATTATGAGCGCCAACGACTACTCGCAGATTCCGGTAACCGACGGCGGCCGCATCGTGGGCTCACTCAGCGAGCAAATCGTGGTAAATAAACTCATGCAAGGCCCCGAAGCTAAGCAGCTTACACTCGACCAACTCATGCAGCCTGCGTTTCCGTTTGTGGACAGCTCCACCCCGGTTGAATCGCTCTCTGGCATGATTACCGCCGAGAATCCCGCTGTACTTGTGCGCGATTTTAAAACCGACAATACCTACATTATCACCCGCCACGACATTATGCGTGCAATGGTGTAAGCCATGGAATTTCCGGCTACAATAACCGATATGATGGGGCGCAGCATCACACTGATGCAGCGCCCCCGTCGTATCATTTCACTCGTACCCTCTCAAACCGAACTGCTCGCACACCTCGGATTGGATGAAGAAGTTGCGGGCATTACAAAATTCTGCATTCATCCCGAACACTGGTTCAGAAACAAGCCTCGTGTGGGCGGCACCAAGCAGTACGACTTTAAAAAAGTTGCCGCCTTGAAACCCGATCTGATTATCGGCAACAAAGAGGAAAATGATAAAGTGCAGATGGAACAACTCATGCAGCTTTATCCGGTGTGGATGAGTGACATTTACGGACTCGCTGATGCATTGCGCATGATTAGCTCAATCGGGCAAATTACGCAGCGAACCACGCAGGCGGAGGAATTAAGACTCGAAATTCGGAACGGATTTTCAATGCTGGAAAATAATCACCCCAAAACCCGGCGCGTGGCTTATTTTATTTGGCGAAATCCGTGGATGGTAGCCGGACAACACACGTTTATTGATGAAATGCTGAACTATTGCAGCCTGAAAAATGTATTTGCCAACAGTCATTCGCGGTACCCCGAAGTAACTGCCGAAATGCTGCAAGCCGCAAATCCTGAAGTGCTCTTGCTTTCGTCTGAGCCTTACCCGTTTAAAGAAGCGCACATTGCCGAATTACACGCAATTTGCCCGCACGCCGAAGTAAAACTTGTTGACGGAGAACTTTTTTCGTGGTATGGTTCTCGGCTGCGGCTGGCGCCTGCTTATTTCAGGGAACTTATCCGGCCTTAACATCAGCTTAAAATTAGCCGCCCAACATTCATTATCTTTAACCCTATGTTCAGCCAGTTGCGTATTTGTTTTGTTTTGTTAGCATTGATGTGCCAGCAGTTTCTTGCTGCGCAAAACGAGAAAGTGGGAGTGGTACTGAGTGGCGGAGGCGCATCGGGGCTGGCGCATATCGGGGTACTCAAGGCGCTTGAAGAAGACAGTATTCCGATTGATTATATCTGCGGCACTTCAATGGGTGCACTGGTGGGTTGCCTCTACTCGATTGGTTATTCGCCGGCAGAAATTGAAGCACTGATTTTAACCGAAGATTTCCGCAACTGGGCCACGGGCACAATTAAAGCCGACGATATTTTTTACTTCAAACGCAAAGACGATAATGCCTCGTGGATTACGTTCAAACTTTCTGTGGACACTACGCTTTCCACCAGTTTACCTACAAACGTAATTTCGCCGGTACAAATTGATTTCGGGCTGATGCAAATGACAGCGGGCGCTACGGCTGCATCAGGAGGCAACTTCGACAGTTTGTTTATTCCGTTCCGCTGCGTGGCTTCTGATATTGCCTCGAAACAATCGGTTGTATTCCGCAACGGTGATCTTGGAGAATCAGTACGCGCCTCCATGTCGTATCCTTTTTATCTCAAACCGATTCGCGTAAACGGCAAACTGCTTTTCGACGGCGGGCTGTACAACAATTTCCCGAGTAATGTGATGTACACTGATTTCTTCCCCGATTTTATTGTGGGAAGCAATGTGGCCACAGCTTTTCCTAATCCCGATGAAGATAATCTGGTTTCGCAGATACGCGCCATGCTCACCAGCCGCACCGATTTTGATCCGAAATGCGAAAACGGCGTTGTGGTAGAACCTGATGCAGACTGGATCGGACTCTTTGAATTTGATGATGCGCAGCGGGTAATTGACAGCGGTTATGTGGCCACGAAACGCCGCATGAGTGAAATAAAAATCCAGATAAAAAGGCGAAGTAACAGTAATGATCTTGCTCGTCGTCGCGCCATTTTCAAAGCCAAAAAACCAAACATTGTTTTCGACAGGATTGAAATTCAAGGGGCGGGCCTTAAAAAAAATCAGCGTATTTACATCAACCGTTTGCTCCGCCGTCCGGGCAAATACATTTCAATAGATGCGCTGAAGCCCGGTTACATGCGCCTTGCAGCCGACGATAAAATAATGCAGCTTTTCCCGAAAGCTACCTACAATAAAAACAGCGGCTACTATGATTTAAGTCTGACGATAAAAAAGGAGCGCAAGTTATTTACACAGTTTGGCGGCAACTTCTCCAATCGCCCGATTAATATGGGCTTCATCGGCTTGCAATACAATTTTCTCGGCAACCCGTCAACCAGTTTGTATGGCAATGTATATTTCGGAAAACTCTACAGCTCGGCACGCATTGCCGCACGTATTGATTTCCCCTCGCGGTTGCTTATTTATCTCGAACCAGGTTTTACCTGGAACCGTCTTGATTACTTCCGAAGCAGCCCGGCATTTTTCGAAGATACTAAGCCTGCTTACCTTATCCACCTCGACCGGATGAGCGAAATAAACGCTGGTATTCCGGTACGCAACAAAGGGCGCTTTGTTATTGGCATAAGCCTGTCGTTTAACCGCGATCTGTATTACCAAACAGATGATTTTACATCGGCTGATACGGTTGACCGCACCGACTTTACCGTAGGTTCTACCCGTATCTTTTATGAGCGCAATACGTTAAACCGCAAGCAATATGCTTCTCAAGGAACTTATTTTGCATTTCGCGCTCGCTTCATACAGGGAGAGGAATTGTACATACCGGGCACCACTGCTGTAATTCCTACACCTTTCCGCACCGTTCACAACTGGATTCAGTTCAGAGTTACATACGATACATATTTCAAAGAGCGCGGGCGCTGGCGACTGGGCTTCATGGGCGAGGCGGTGTACTCCACACAGCCGTTCTTCAGCAATTATACGGCAACCATGCTTAGTGCGCCTGAATTTCAGCCAACACCTGAAAGCCGCACGTATTTTCTTCCGCAGTTCAGAGCACACCAGTTCGCAGCTGTTGGTCTTAAAAGTATTTTCCTGTTGCGTAAAACGCTCGACCTTCGTCTCGAAGGTTATGCCTTTATGCCTTATCAGGCCATCATTCAGCAAGCCGACAATACAGCCGCGTATGCTGCTCCGATAAGCATAGATGACTTTAATTACATTGCAATGGCTGCTCTTGTCTGGCATTCGCCGCTCGGACCGGTTAGTTTCAGTATTAATCATTACAGCAACAACCAGCCGCAACCATTCAGCCTCCTCTTCCACTTCGGCTACATTATTTTCAACCGGAAAGCACTCGACTAAAAGTGCCGCCATTGCTGGATTTCTAAAATTATTCTCAATTTTTTTGAGAAATCATTTGGATATATCCTGAAAACAATTCAATATTTGCGCCTTCTAATTCACAACTTGTCCCACATCACAACTTAAAGGCTGCGATGAAAATTTCCTTCAAAACAATTCTGCAGTCGTTGCTGCATCGCTCGCCCGCCGCGGGTAGCGTGAGTTTTGTTTATCTGGCACCAGTTGTTAGCGCAGCCATCAGGCGATGCTACTTCCACCGTATCTGAGTCGATACACGCGGCTTAGTCCCCTTTTACTTTACTCGCTGTTGCTGACTGCCTGAAACCGGGCAGCATTCAACTTTTTGTCCTGTGGCAACAGCAGGACTGCGTATTCTTTTATCCGCAACCGATGGAAACGAATCACTGCACCGTGCTCGTAGCCGACGGCAGCCATATACATTTTGCTGCCGCCATCTGCGACGAAATGGAAGCTTCGGCAAAAGCCAGAGGCACAGGCATTGCACGCCGCTCGCCCGATTACATAGCGGGAAAAATGCTCGAAGGCAAAGCCATTATTGCCATCGACCAACATGGCAACTGGGCCGGCTTTTGCTACATTGAAACCTGGAGCCACGGAAAATTTGTGGCCAATTCAGGACTCATTGTTGTACCCGCACACCGCCGTGGCGGACTGGCCACACGCATCAAGCAGGCGGTATTTGAGCTATCGCGCAAAAAGTATCCCGACGCCAAAATTTTCGGTCTCACTACGGGCCTCGCTGTGATGAAAATAAATTCAGAACTCGGCTACGAACCGGTAACCTACAGCGAGCTTACCGACGATGAAGAGTTCTGGAAAGGCTGCCGAAGCTGCGTAAACCACGAAATACTGCAAAGCAAAAACAGAAAAAACTGCTTATGCACCGCCATGCTGTTTGATCCATCGCAAGCAAAACAACCGCCTCCCGAAAGTCCGGCTACACGCTTCAAAAAACAACGCAAACTCTACGAACGCTGGATGCGGTTTAAACAACACATCCTGCTTCGCGGCCAAAGTAAAACCGAAGCTTCATCGCAGAAAAACAATTTTCATGAATATGCACGATAATGTTCTGCTCGCTTTCAGCGGCGGACTCGACACCAGTTTTTGCGCAGCCTGGCTTAAACATGAAAAAGGGCTGAACGTACATGCCGTAACAATTGATACCGGCGGATTTACGGCTGAAGAAAAAGCGAAAATTGAAGAACGCGCACACCTGCTTGGCGTAAACAGCTTTGCATGGATAAACGGCATACAGGCCTATTACCACAAAGTAATTCGCCACCTTGTATATGGAAATGTGTTGAAGAACGGAACCTATCCGCTTTCCTTTAGCGCCGAGCGTATGACTCAGGCTTTTCTGCTGGCAGAATATGCGCAGCAAAACAACTTCAGCACCATTGCGCACGGAAGCACCGGCGCAGGAAACGATCAGGTGCGTTTTGATCTGATCTTCGACCTGCTGTTGCCTGATGCAAAAATCATTACACCCATACGCGACCTCAAACTTTCGCGCGAGGAGGAAATAAACTGGCTCAGCGAAAAGGGTATTCATTTCGATTTCACCAAAGCTGCATACTCCATCAACAAAGGGCTTTGGGGTACATCGGTTGGCGGACGCGAAACGCTTACTTCACACGAAAGTTTACCCGACGAAGCCTGGCCTGTGCCGTGCAGCAAAACACTGCCTGAAAAAATTACACTTGGCTTTTGTGCCGGTGAACTATGCAGTATTAATGGTCAATCGCTTCCGCCGGCTGAGGCAATAGCCACACTGCACACGCTTGCTGCTCCGTTTGGTATTGGCCGCGATATACACACGGGCGACACCATTATTGGCATAAAAGGGCGTGTAGGATTTGAAGCAGCTGCACCACTGCTCATTATCAAAGCGCATCACGCACTAGAAAAACATGTGCTCACAAAATGGCAGCTGATGCTTAAAGAGCAACAGGCGCACTGGTATGGCACATGGCTGCACGAAGGGCAATATTTCGAGCCCGCCATGCGCAACATCGAAGCATTTTTCGAGAGTACGCAGCAGCATGTATCGGGCGAAGTATTCATTACACTTCATCCCTATCGGTTTACGATAGACGGGATAAAGTCGAATGCAGATCTGATGCAGGCACAAGGCAGCAGTTACGGCGAAATGAACAATGGCTGGACAGGCGATGATGTAAAAGGATTCACTCGCATTTACGGCAATGCAGTAAAAACATGGATGAAACTGCATACCGATAAGGAGGCCGTGCAATGAACAGAAAAATTTCAGTAACTATTGCAGGAGCCTCCGGCTATACCGGTGGCGAACTCATACGCCTGCTGCAGCTGCATCCGGAAGTGAGTGAAATTACTGCACTCAGCAGCACACATGCCGGCAAAGCCGTGTGCGAAGTACACAACGATTTATTCTGGGCATCCACGCTGCACTTTTCGCAAACCGAAAAGGTAGAAAGCGATGTACTGTTTCTTTGCCTGCCACATGGCAAAGCGCAGCAATGGATGAACAGTGTACACATTGCATCACACACACGAATAATCGACCTCAGTGCCGATTTCCGCAACGGCAGCAACGGTTTTGTGTACGGACTCCCGGAACTAAACCGCAACCTGATTGCTGCCGCCATGCGCATTGCAAACCCCGGCTGCTTTGCCACAGCCATTCAGCTTGCACTGCTGCCGCTGGCTGGCGCAGATCAGTTGCATGCACCGATAGAAATAAGTGCAGTAACCGGATCAACCGGAGCCGGACAACAGCTTGCGGCAGGTGTGCATTTCACCTGGCGAAGCGCCAATCATTCAGCTTACAAAGAGCTCGAGCACCAGCACGAAGCCGAAATTATCCGCTCACTTGCACAAGTACAGCCCGGCTTCAACAGCGAAATTCATTTCATCCCGCAGCGTGGAAATTTCACACGCGGCATATGGGCTTCAATACACACACAAACTTCTCTCAGCATCACTGAAGCAGAAGAGTTGTTCAGCAATTACTACCGTACACATTACTTCACAAAACACATCGCCCTCCCGGCCGACGTGAAACTGGTTGTAAATACGAATTACTGCGCAATCCATGTAAGCGTAAAAAACAACCGCATACTCATTACATCAGTCATCGACAATTTATTGAAAGGCGCATCAGGACAAGCCGTTCAAAACATGAATCTGCTTTTCGGATTACCCGAATACAGCGGACTTCAATTAAAACCAAGTGCATACTAACATGAAACTTTTCGACGTATATCCGCTTTTGCCCGTAACGCCAGCGCATGCACTGGGTGCAGAAATCACAGCTTCAAACGGAAAGAAGTATCTCGATCTTTACGGTGGTCATGCCGTAATTTCAATTGGGCATTCGCATCCGCACTATGTAGCGGAACTTAGTGCACAGTTGCAAAAAATTGGATTTTACTCCAATGCCGTGCAAAACCCCTTGCAGGAAAAGCTGGCTGCACGTCTCGGAGAAGTAAGCGGCCTGAATGAATTCAACCTCTTTCTCTGCAACTCAGGAGCCGAGGCCAATGAAAACGCACTGAAGCTTGCATCGTTTGTAAACGGACGTAAAAAAATAATTGCCTTTCAGGGCGCTTTCCACGGACGAACATCAGCCGCAGTGGCAGCTACACATGATGCAAAAATTGTAGCGCCGTTAAACAGCAATCATGAAGTGAACTTTCTGCCGCTGAATGATTTTGATGCGGCAACAGCTGCAATTGATGATACCGTGTGTGCAGTAATTATTGAAGGCATTCAGGGGGTAAGCGGCATTCATGTGCCGGCAGATGATTTTTTACAACACCTGCGGGATTGTTGCAGCAAACACGGTGCACTTCTTATTCTTGATGAAGTTCAATCGGGTGCAGGACGCAGCGGAACATTCTTTGCCTTTCAGCAAAGCGGCATTCGTCCTGATCTGGTGACAATGGCAAAGGGACTTGGCAATGGTTTCCCGGTTGGCGCTGTATTGATTGCGCCCGAAATTGAAGCCAAACACGGTATGTTGGGCACTACATTCGGCGGAAATTATCTGGCCTGTGTGGCTGCTATGGCTGTGCTTGATGTATTGCAAAATGAAAACCTTATTGCACATGCAAATTCAGAAGGAGAATGGCTGATTGAACAGTTGCAGGATATTCAAGGCATAAAAAGCATTCGCGGACGCGGACTGATGCTGGGCATTGAACTTGATTTTCCTTGTGCAAAGGCACGCACAGTGTTGCTTGAGGAGTATCAGATTTTCACCGGCTCGGCGGCATGTAAAAACACAATCCGTTTACTGCCACCGCTCAATGTAAGCCGCAAACAGCTTGCGTATTTTGTAAAAGCACTCAGCGCCACTCTTTCTTCAGTTAAACAATCAACACCAGTAATCAGCTAATGAGAAACTTTACCTGTGTGCAGGATGTACACAACCACGATGCGCTGCTTGATCTTGCCGTGCAGTTTGCCACACATCCGCTGCTTCACGCTACTGCGGGAGCAGGCAAAACGGTTGGACTTGTATTTATGAATCCAAGTCTGCGCACAAGGTTAAGCACACAAAAAGCCGCCCAGCTGCTGGGTATGCATACACTGATAATAAATGCAAACAGCGAAGGCTGGGCACTGGAGTTTAACGACGATGTGATCATGAACGGCTCCACTGTGGAGCATATACGCGATGCGGCACCCGTGCTCGGACAGTATTGCGACATACTGGCTGTGCGTTGCTTCCCTTCACTCAGTGACAAAAAACTTGACGACAGTGAACATATTCTGCTTCAGTTTATGCGGCATGCCGGTATTCCGGTAATCAGTCTCGAATCGGCTACACGGCATCCGCTGCAGAGCCTTTCTGACTGGCTTACGATACACACGCATAAAAAAACAGCAAAGCCCAAAGTGGTGCTCACCTGGGCACCGCACATACGTGCACTGCCTCAGGCTGTGGCCAATTCATTTGCCGAATGGATGCTGGCGGCTGAATATGATTTACACATTGCCTGCCCCGAAGGTATGGAACTGAATCCTGAATTTACTTCGGGGGCTACGCTTACACACTCGCAGGAAGAAGCACTGGAAGGCGCAGAGTTTGTGTATGTAAAAAACTGGTCGTCGTGGAAAAACTACGGCCAGCCACTCACCGGGCAGGCACACTGGATGCTGAATGATGCCAAGCTAAAACGCACAAACAATGCGTATCTCATGCACTGCCTTCCCGTTCGGCGTGATGTAGAATTGCCTGCTTCGCTCATCGAAAGTCCGCAATCGCTTATTACCTCACAAGCGGCAAACCGTGTACCTGCTGCGCAGGCTGTGCTTTATTCACTATTGCAGCAAACACCGTCAGTCAATAATTTATCACACGCAATTGTAGCTGAATCTGAAGTATGATTTATGTAATAAAAATTGGCGGCGAAATTGCCGAAGATGAAACACGCTGCGAATCATTTCTCGATCAGTTTGCGGCACTTGATGGCATGAAAATTCTTGTGCATGGCGGAGGAAAAGCCGCTACCACACTTGCCGGAAAACTAGGCATCGAAACTACAATGATCGACGGGCGGCGTGTTACGGACGAAGGCTCGCTGCGTGTAGCCGTAATGATGTATGCAGGCTGGATTGGCAAATCACTTGCAACAAAACTTCAGTCGAAAAACTGTAATGCAATAAGCCTTTGCGGAGCCGACGGAAATTTGCTGCTCACCGAAAAACGGAACCCGAATCCGCTTGATTTTGGTTTTGTGGGCGATGCGGTATGGGAAGGTGTGAATGTAAAATTACTGATGAATTTATTACAACAGCAACTTGTACCTGTAGTATCAGCTATTACGCACAACGGGAATGCACAACTGCTCAACACCAATGCCGATACAGTGGCTGCATGTATTGCAGCTGCGTTAAGCAAACACCATGAAACTACACTGTTGTTTGGATTTACCAAACCCGGTGTGCTCGTAGATTCTGAAAATGATGCAACTCTGGTTCCTGTACTTTCGCCTTCGCTGGCAAAGGAAATGCAGGCAGAAAAGAAATTGCATTCTGGAATTCTGCCTAAGCTAAAAGCCGCATTTTATGCTGCTTCCGAAGGTGTATCAAAAGTATATATAGGTTATGCGGTTTCATCGGGTGAAATTCTTTCGGGAAAAAGAATGGCAACTGAAATTGTTTCAGAAAAATGAATCTTGAAAAATTAAATTGCGATGCGGAAGAATTGCTCTGCGGATTAATCAGCATTCCTTCATTCAGCAGAGGCGAAAAGGACGCTGCCGACTTTTTTCAAGCGTTTCTCTTACGCGCAAAAATTTCATCCTTTCATATAAACAACAATGTAATTGCATACCCGAAAGAATTTGATTCATCGCGCCCTGCTTTACTGCTTAACTCACACCTCGATACTGTACAACCTGCAGCCGGATGGCAGTTTAACCCATTTGAAGCTACCACAGAAAACGGAAAAATTTATGGTCTGGGCAGCAACGATGCAGGGGCTTCCTTGTGTGCGCTAACTGCAGCGTTTTGCCATTATTATACCCACGAAAATTTACCCTACAATCTTATTCTTGCCGCAACAGCCGAAGAAGAAATTTCGGGCGAGAACGGACTTACTGCAATTCTTCCGCAACTTGGTGAAATTGATTGTGCCATTGTGGGCGAACCCACGCAACTTCAACTGGCTATAGCTGAAAAAGGGCTTCTTGTACTCGACTGTGTGGCAAAAGGGGTGAGCGGACATGCCGCACGTAACGAAGGGATAAATGCAATTGATATTGCCGTTGACGATTTGCTGCGCCTGCGCAATCTGCAATTTGAAAAAGAATCGCCCTGGCTGGGCAGTTTAAAAATTACACCATCCATTATTCATGCAGGTACGCAGCACAATGTGGTTCCCGGCAGCTGCACATTTACACTTGATGTGCGTGTAACCGAAAATTACACACACGAAGAAATTATCGCCATCCTTTCGCGCGAGTTATGCAGTACAATCAATCCGCGTTCAATGCGGCTTCGCTCCTCGTTCATTTCACCAGAGCATCCGCTGGTGAAAGCCGGAATATCACTGGGCAGTAAATGCTATGGCTCGCCCACACTTTCAGACAAGGCACTCATGCCTTTTCCTGCGCTCAAATGCGGCCCCGGCGACTCGGCGCGTTCGCACACGGCCAATGAATACATTGGCGTGGATGAATTGCACAACGGCATCCGTTTCTACATTCAACTACTCGAAAATCTTTTTGCACATGCACACCAACCAAACCGCACAACGCCTCTGGCAGAAAACTACTGATGCGCATCCTGCTGTTGTAGCTTTCACCGCAGGCGACGACCGAGCAATTGATGCACGGCTGGCTCCGTTTGATATACAAGGCTCCCTGGCCCATTGCACCATGCTGCACGAATGCGGGCTGATTGATGGTGCAGCGTTTTATGCCTTGCAAAAAGGATTGCATGAACTTGCCACGCTTGTGCAGCAAACAGATTTTGCGTTACCGCATTGGGCCGAAGACATCCACTCGTTTGTGGAAATGTGGCTTACAGAGAAATATGGCGAAGCCGGCAAGAAACTGCACACAGCACGTTCGCGCAACGATCAGGTAATGACCGGCATTTGCCTTTATACGCGGCATGCGCTCGGCGAAACGGCGGAGCAGATTGCCGCATTTGCCACACAGCTTTTGCAGCTTGCACACACGCATGCACAGGCGGGTATGCCCGGCTATACCCATTTTCAGGCGGCCATGCCTTCGTCGTTTGGCTTGTGGTTTGCGGCCTGGGCCGAGGCTTTGAGCGAAGACTTGCTGGCCCTGCAGGCGGCATACAAACTTGCCAGCCTTTCGCCGCTGGGTGCAGGTGCAGGCTATGGCTCGGCATTCCCGATAAACCGCGAACGCACGGCAGAGCTGCTGGGCTTTGATGGTTTGCATGTAAACGTAATCAATGCACAGCTCACACGAGGTAAAACCGAACGCGCCGCCGCCGATGCTCTGGCCGCCGTTGGCATCACGCTCAGCCGCCTCAGTGCCGACTGCTGCCTGTTTATGAGCACCAACTACGGCTTCATCCGCTTTCCCGATGAACTTACTACCGGCAGCAGCCTCATGCCGCACAAGAAAAATCCGGATGTCTTCGAACTCGTGCGCGCACGCTGCAATGCACTACAGGCCGTGCCGCAACAACTTGCACTGCTCACCTGCGGCATGCCCTCCGGCTATCACCGCGATTTTCAGCTCACAAAGCAACTGCTTTTCCCGGCTTTCGACACCATCAATCAATGCATCAGCATACTCACGCTCATGTTTACGCACATCGAAGTAAAACAGCATTTGCTCAACGATGAAAAGTATAAAGCGGTTTATACAGTAGATGCGTTGTATGCACTTACGCAACAAGGCATTCCTTTCCGCGATGCCTATAAGGAAATCGGCATGGCGGTGCAAAACGGCACATTCGAATTGCCCGAATTGCCGGCTCATACACTTACCGGGAGTAAAGATAACCTAAGCTTAGAACTAATAGAAATTATATTGGAGAAACGGATGAAATGGTTTAACGAAATTTAACCATCGAATAAAAATAAGTATTTGGAAAAATAACCGGGTTTACTTTTCTATGTAAAACTAAACATAATGACAAATCTTCAATCATAAACAATTAACACACAACATATATTCTTAGACACTATACCGATTAATTGACTAAACAAATTTAGCTTCGATTCTCAAGTTATGCAAAGCACAGCAAATAAGCATAAGTCTGTCTTCGCGGCCATATAGTCTTCCTCTGTATGTTTCTTTCACCTTGCGGAATCGTTTTATGCAAGCGATTGTATGTTCTACTTTTACACGTATATGAGCGTGCCAAGTATTTTCGGCCTGCTGCTTTTCTTCGAGCGGTCTGTTTTTATACTGCTTATGAGGGAGAATGATTTTTGCACTTTCGCTCGATAGCCCTAAAAAGCCTAAATCCGCCATAATTGTCATGTTTCGGGAAAAAGTCAACTGCTCTTCATCACAAATTTTCTTATCATGAACAGCACCACCGTAAGTTGGACTTAGATAAAGTACTTTTCCCGCCAAAGTAACGATCAGATTATTCTTTACGGTGTGTTTCTTTTTTTTCCACTGTAAAACTCCACCTGATCATACTTAGGGCGATTTACAGGCCGTTCTGTACCATCGAGAAGAACAGTTACTGATTCAATTAAAAGATTATCAATTGCTTCACTCGCTCTGACCGGGACAAGCTTCATTTCTTTTAAGCTCATCAACAAAATTGGCTCAAGATTCTTCAGCCACAGAGCAACTTTAGGTTGTGTAAGATCAAAATGAAGAGCCAGAAGTTCTTGTGTGGGATTGTGACGATAATCATAAAGTACAAAAATCAGCATATCGCCAACACTCTCAAATTTACTATTTACACGCCCCGTACGCCTTCTCTGACGGGGCTTACCTTCAAATGTCTGTCCATCCATTACTCGATGCCAGTGCTTCTCAAATACGGGCAGTAAAAACTCAAACTCTTTCATGGATAAACCAGTGGACGACTTCATCAGACTGGATTGCTTTTTTAAG